>JAFSQV010000026.1 GCA_017446455.1 Paludibacteraceae bacterium | reverse complement strand
ACCTCCTCGGATACTCGGCTGTTTGTCGATAATCTCCACTCCAGGAAGCGTCTGTAATGTCGCTGCGAGGTCTGTCGGGGCCTGATTGCGGATCATCTGAGGCTTGACAACCTCCATCGAAACAGTCACATCTGTCTGGCGTTGCTCGAAACGGCCTGCCGTAACAACCACGTCATCCAACAACTCGTTATGAGGAAGGAGGTTCACGTTCAACTTGTTCGTTACGGAGGTCACGATGAATGTCTCCGGGTCATACCCCACGTACGAGAAACATAACTGAACGGCTTTCTTCGTGTCCAAAGAGATCGTGTAGCGGCCGTCTATGTCCGTCACGGTGCCTACGTTCGGATGATCAATGTCATACACCGTAACGCCGATCAGAGGCTCTCGGGTTTGAAGGTCACATACGATACCTGATACCTGGGTAACAGTGGACGTCTTCTGAGAAAATAACGGGCATGCCAATACCGCTAATAAACAGAAAATTGTTTGTCTTAATTCAATTCGCATTGCTCTTTTTGTACTTAAATAAACTACATTTCGAACCTTTTGTCCAAAACGGGTGCAAAGGTACTGCTTTAAAATGACATGCCAAATAGCTAATTTTAAGAAAAAGTGCACATTTTTTCTTTACTTGTTGAAAATCTTAATAATCGTATATTATTTATAATAAAAATGAATCTTTGTTTTAGTGAAAAATTAAAAATGCAAGTATAGCTTGTTCCCTTTTTTTGTGCAAAAGTTACAAAATGAACAAAAAAGGGAACAAGTTTAATTTGGGTGCAAAGGTTCTACAAAAAAATGACATACGCAAGGACGCAGGTCATTTTAGAGATTTTTTTGCCTGTCACCCTTTTAGGGCCTAAGCAGACAATCAAGCGGCGATAAAGCGGTAGATGCCGCCGGGGAGGGAGCGGACGAGGCCTTGGAGTTCGAGCATCGTGAGGTCAGACGAGACTTCCGAATAGGGTCGCTCAGTTTGCTGAACCAGGAGGTTGATATGCAGTCCGTCTTCGGCCTGCTGGAGGCGTGTGAGCAGGTCGCGCTGGAACTCAGTCAGGTTGTCCATCAGGTCGATGAGTTGCAACTGAACGGGCTGTTTCTTGCCGTTCTTCGTGCGCCAGTCCATCGACTCGATGAGTTCGGCGGCGTTATGGATGAGTTGGGCCTTATTACGGCGGATGAGGAGGTTGCATCCGAGGGATGTCTCGTCGGTCGGACGGCCGGGAAAGGCGAACAGTTCGCGGTTATAATCCAAAGCATAACGGGCGGTACAGAGGCTGCCGCCTCTGACCTTGCTCTCTACGATGACCACCGCGTCCGCCAGGCCGGCGATGATACGGTTGCGTTGCAGGAAATTGCCGGCAAAAGCCTCCGTTCCCTCCGGGTACTCGGAGATGAGTCCGCCGTTCTCCATCGCCGCATTGGCTTCGTTGATATGCTGGTAGGGGTACATCTTATCCAGGCCGTGAGCGAGTACCATGACGGTCGGTACGCCGTACTGGAGCGCCGCGCGGTGGGCAGCGATATCGATGCCGTAGGCTCCGCCGGAGACGATAGTCAGAGAGTCGAGGTTAGCGGCAAGATCACGCACCAGAGCGTTGGTCAGTTCGCGTCCGCGCTCAGTAGCATGGCGAGTGCCGACGATGGCCACCACATGCCCCTCCATCGAAGGGATATTTCCCTTCACGAAGAGCTGCGACGGCTTATCGTAACACTCCCTCAGACGATAAGGATAGTCCTCATCGTCGGGTTTCCAAACGCGGATGGGATGCGTCATGACTTAGCTGCGGTCGGACAGGTGCACCTTGACACCATAACAGAGGTCACCTGCATCGCCCAGACCGGGCACAATATATTTCTTGTCGTTGAGGACAGGATCGATCGCGGCGCACCACAGCGTGACGTCAGGACTATCGTTCAGTTCGCGACGCATGTAGTCGATGGCCTGCGGCGTAGCGATGGCGCAGCAGAGGTGGGCATGGGCAGGTTTCCCGTGACGAAGGAGAGCCAGATAGCCCACCTCCATCGACATACCTGTCGCCAACATCGGGTCGGCCACGATAAGCGTCTTGCCTTCGATAGACGGCGCCGCCATATACTCGGCTACGATCTCCAGTTCACCTTTGCCATTGACGCGGCGATAGGCGCTCAGGAAGGCATTCTCAGCGCGGTCAAAGATGTTAAGAAATCCCTGATGCAGCGGCAGTCCGGCACGGAGGATGGTAGCGAGTACGAGTTGGTCGGAGATGGTATTGACCGGCGCGATACCCAGTGGCGTCTGTACGTCGGTTTGCTCGTAATGAAGCGCCTTGCTGACCTCCATCGCCATGAACTCACCTATACGCTCGATGTTACGGCGGAAACGGAGAGGATCCTTCTGGATCTCCACGTCGCGGATCTCGCGCAGATACATATTGAGCACGCTGTTGTGCTCGGAGAGATTGATGACACGCATCTTATTTCATCTTTTTAGTATTCTTCAACTCCGTTTTCAGCGTAGCTTTATGTTGCTTGCAGAGCGCTTCGAGGCGAGTCAGCTCGATCTCTTTCTGCACCGTTTCCTGCACGAAGTTCTGAAGGCTTGTTTTTGCGTTCTGAATAGAGGTCTCAAGGTCCGCCAGAGAGTGCTGACGGTCAGCGACTTCGCGGAGCGCGTAGCCTAACTCTTTCTGCTGTTTTTCAAGCATTTGCGAATACTCCTCGCGCGAATCTTTGTTCAGACGGCGATTGGCAGCCAACTTACGTTGCTGACCCTCGACATGCTTCTGCATGGACTTAAGC
Organism: Paludibacteraceae bacterium; assembly: GCA_017446455.1. Taxonomy (GTDB): domain Bacteria; phylum Bacteroidota; class Bacteroidia; order Bacteroidales; family Paludibacteraceae; genus Colicola. Next base: position 24,681 of record JAFSQV010000026.1, on the reverse strand, counting down.
GACGCTTCCTCTTTATCATAAACTTTGCTGAGTTCAGCCGTCATCTTAAGTGCCTGTGTGAGTGCACCGTCCATCTCTTTGCCGTGTGCTTTCTCGTCTTTGAGTTCCGCCTTGGCAGCCTTGATCTGATCGTCGTTCTTGTTCAACTCGCGAGCTAAGACCTCAAGGGCGGCACGATACATGGACGGTTCGGCAAAATGCTGCGCACGAAGGGTGTCAATATTCACTTCCGGAATCTCGATGGAAAGCGGGTTAACATGCTGCGCCATAGCGCTTAATCCAAGGGCCAGAAAGGCCATTACAAAAAACTTTTTCATTGCTATAATTGTTTATGTGTTGTTAAATTTTGGTGCAAAGATAGTATAAAATTTGCATATATGCAAAAAAAAGTGTAACTTTGCACAAAATTTATAAAAAGAATGAAAAAATTCGTATATGATGAAGCGACGATAGCGTTTGTAACGGCGGCGGCGCAGGCGTGTCTACTGATTGAGAAGAGCAGCGAGCACGAGCGCGGCGAATGGCGGGAGCAGATGCTTCGTTTGCTGCCGGTGCTATACCTGCGGGCGCGGCTGCTGGATCAGGAGGAAGAGATGGCGGACGAGGAGCCGCAGCGGTTTGTGACGGAAGAGGATTATAACTACGCGCTGGTGGGCATCCGCGAACTGATGGGTTCGGACGATGCGTACCTCGACGTATTCGTCGATCAGGGCGTGTATACCGACGAGGTGCAGACGGCGTATATCTCGGAGCAGTTAGCCGATATCTACCAGGAGCTCAAGGACCTGGCGGCGGGATTTCAGACGGGCGACGAGACGGTCATGCACGACGCGGTAGTTGTTTGCCGCGAGGCGTTTAAGGAACATTGGGGACAGAAAGTTTTAGCCGTAATGCGGGCATTACATGCCATATCAGACACATCATATTAACAAAGAACTGCTGCAGTGGATGCCGATAGCGGCGTTCGAAGGGGAAGTGATCGTCGTCGATCACGAGGAGCAGATAGCGGATGCGGTGGCGTACCTGCGGAAGCAGCGTACGATAGGCGTGGATACCGAAGCGCGGCCGAGTTTTCAACGGGGGACGCACTACCCTACGGCCCTCGTGCAGATCGCGACGCATGAGCGGTGCTATCTCTTCCGGCTAACGCATATCGGTATGCCGCAGGCCTTGGCGGATATCTTTGCCGACCCGAAGATATGCAAAGTGGGACTGGCATTCAAGGACGATATCAACGGTCTGAGACGGAGAAGGAACTTCGTGCCGGCCAACTGCATCGACGTGCAATCGCTCGTAGCGCAGTACGGCATTCTGGACTTAGGATTGCAGAAGATCTTCGCCATCTGCTTTGGTAAGAAGATCTCGAAGACCCAGCAGTTGACGAACTGGGAGAACAGTCATCTGACGCCCGAGCAGGCGCGTTACGCGAGCACAGACGCATGGGCGACGCTGCTGATATACGAAGACCTGTTGCGACACGAACCGCTGGCGGACAAAGAGGTGGAGGCGCTGAAGCGCGAAGACAAAGAGCGAATGATCGAGCATCAGCAAGAGATTCAGGACCAGCGTCTGCGCGAGCAAGGGATCGAACCACCGCCTCATATGACGCTCGAAGAGCGCGAGGCGCATCAGGCGCAGAAACGGCGGGAAGCGCGTAAGCGCAAGCGGCAGCGGCAGACAGCCCGCAAAGCCGCTCAACGTGCGGCTTCTGTTGGAGAAAGAAAAAAACAAACAAAAACCTGATTATTTATAGTACTGCGAATTCCCTATAAATAATCAGCAATAAACATAAAAAATTCTCATGAAACGATTTATTCTTATCAGTCTGTCTTTGGCTCTCTGTTCATTAGTTAGTCTGGCAGAGATCAAGTACGTCTTTTATTTCATCGGAGACGGCATGGGCAGTAATCAGGTATTAGGTGCAGAGATGTACCGTTCGGCGCTTCAAGGTGAACCTCTGGGGCGTGTACAGACGCTGATGACCACTTTCCCCTATTCGGGCAGCGCGTCGAGTTTTTCGAAGAGTAACGGCATCACGGATAGCGCCGCTGCAGGAACGTGTCTGGCGACAGGCTCGAAGACCAAGAACGGCATGTTAGGCATGGATGAAGACAGTGTACGTCTGACGACGATTGCGGAAGAACTGAAAGCGCAGGGTTGGGGAATCGGAATTATGACGACCGTAGCCGTCGACCATGCCACACCTGCGGCGTTCTATGCGCATGTCATCAAACGCAACAAGTACTACGACATCGGCAGACAACTGATTTCCAGCAACTTCGATTTCTTCGGCGGTGCCGGATTCCATTACCCGCAGGGAAAGAAAGATGACAAGCCTGAGAACCTGTACCGTGTTGCCCAGAAAGCAGGCTATACCATCGCCCGCGGCTACAAAGAGGGCTTAGACAAGAGTCTGGAGCCGGGAGTCGAGCGATTGATTCTGGTGCAGGAAGGCGACACGGGCAAGGTGCATGGCAGCAACCTTCCTTACGCTATTGACCGCAAGGAAGGCGACTTGACGCTCAAGCAGATCGTCAGCACCGCTATCCCGTTCCTTCAGGCGCGCCATGAGCGATTCTTCATGATGGTAGAGGGCGGCATGATTGACTATGCCTGCCACGGCGATGATGCGGCGACAGCCTTCGGCGAGACCTGGGACATGGATGAGGCGATGCAGGAAGCGTACGCTTTCTATGAGCAGCATCCCGACGAGACGCTGATCATCGTGACTGCCGACCATGAGACAGGCGGTCTCGCTCTCGGCAACAGCGATTACACCCTGCACTTGGACGTGCTACAAAACCAGCAATGCTCAGGATGGATACTACAAGAGATGTTCCTCAAAGACAAGAAGAAACCGAGTTGGGAGGATGTGAAGCAGATCTATAAAGAGCAGTTAGGTTTCTGGGACCAGGTAGAGATCACTGCGGCCGAGGAGCGGGAGCTGAAGACCTTATATAAAAACACGCGCGCGAAGGAGAGCGCCGATGCCGGCATCGCGCTGCTGAACAAGAAAGCCCATATCGGATGGACCACCCCCGCACACACCGCGCATGTCGTGCCGATCTTCGCTATCGGTCCGGGCGCGGAGATATTCAGCGGATGGCATGATAATACGGAGATTGTTCCGATGATTAAAGAAGCTATTAAATAGCAGGAAAAATCGAACATTCAACAGGACCATCACGGGACCATGTCCCGAGAAAGACCCGATATAGAACATTTCTGAAACAAAAAAGAGGAGCGCCGAAGCGTCCCTCCTTTTTGTTAGGGTATTCGTTTATTTAACGATTTGACCCATCGGAGTGTAGCTGTGGTTGCCCTTCATGATGAGGAGCTTGCCCTCATGGAGCACTTTCACTGCCTTACCCTCGGAAAGGATCTCTTCGATACCCTCCTCCGCGCCGGTCGGAACAATGTAGAAATAGCCACCGAATGCAGCCCACTCTTCTTTGTAGTCCGGACGGAAATACATGGTGGTAGCGCCGGAATGGTTCGCATCAACGATATAGTTACCTTCTTTCGGGAACCATGTCGTAGCTGCATCTGCCTCTACGTAAGCCACCTTGATCTCATCGCCTGCAGTGAGGTTGATATTGAGTTGATACTCACCCTCGGCATCCGGGTTAGCCACGAAGAGGTTCTCAGCAGCGGGTTTCCAGTCGGAGAAGGAACCAACGAGGTAGTAACCATCGGTGAGAACAGGTTCCGGTTTAGCCGGGAACTTGATAGCTAATGAGTCATTTGCGAAGTACCACTCGAAGGTATATGCACCCTCCACGTCAATGACAACGGTCATGTTCGCATCCGTATTACCGGAGATACCTGCGCAACCAGGGAAGCCACGATGGAACTCGTATCCGTTGGAGCGCCATTCGCCGTTGATGATCATCTTGAAGGCGTATGTGCCCGCCTTGATGTTATCATTGGTGTATGAAGCGAAGGTCTTGTCCATCGAGAGTTCGAACGGAATCGGCTCACCCCATTCGGTCATGTCGCCGGTAACAGCTGCCGTCGGATCAGCAGGAACTTCAGCAGCTTCGTATTTGATACCATGGAGTTGAAGCGTTGTGCCCTTCGCTGCGATAGTATAGGTATGACCCTTGATAAGCTGGAGCTTCTTGGTAGCGTTGAGATATTTGCCATCATCCAGGATCTGGTCGATAATGAAGTCACCCGTAAGCGGAGTAGTGATAGCCGTGTGATCGAATACCCACACGTCCTTATTATCGTTCTCGGTACCACTTCCATCTACTGTCTGACGGTTGTAATAGAGCGTAATCGCGATATCTTCTTTTGCTGTCAGAACCAACGGCGTGCTACCGGACTTTTCCGTACCGGTTTTCACTTCCTCTGTCGGCCATGTATCTACGCGTACTTGTATAGCGTGCGTGAAGTCCACGGTGGCGATGGTGCGGGCGTTTTCCTTCAAGGTGCCGGCAAATACGGTGCTCAGGGTAAGCATATCGTCGTCCACATACACAGCTTCAGGAGTAACCGCTGTCTCGCTTGTTGCTTTCCAGAAATTATCCTCTACAGGTTCCGGTTTAGCCGGGAAGGTGATAGCAAGAGTACTGTCTGCGTAAGTCCAAGTGAAAATATAGTCACCGGCTACGTCAGCTGTTAACTTGAAGTTACGGCCATCGATTACGTTTACATGCGAAACGGTGGTCCAGTCACGATGGAAGGTATAGAGGCCATCCGGATCTTCGCCATTAAGGCTGAGCCACTTACCATCGGAAACAATCTTGAACTCTACATCGCCAGCCTCGAGAGCAACCTTTACGCTTGCGGAAAGGCTATCCTCAGCAGCAACAAGGATATTCGCATCAGCGCTCCATCCGTTCATGCCGCCAGCCAGAGCTACAACCGGGAGAGTTACCGGAGTCGGAGGAGTCGGAGGAGTCGGGGATGTCTTAGCATACACGGTAACATAGCGTAGATAGATACGCTCGCTACCGGTTTGAGCAATCGTAATAGCAGATACTTTGCCTTCCGGAGTAATCTTGCAATCCGTCGGAACTTTATTACCAGCAGTCAAGTCAAACTCAACGCCGTTTACCGTAACCTTAGCAGCTTTATCACCATACTGAGTAGCGTTCACGATGATCGAGTCTACCTCAACCGGGGTAGCGAGCGTGAAGGCCAGAGAACCAGCAGCGCTGGTAGTACCGAACTTCAAGCTGGAGTTGTCGTCAGCGATAGGACGGCCGGCATACACCTTAGTAGCCGTCTCAACAGATGCTACGTACAGAGCACTTGCTGCATCAAAGATAGCTTCTACCTCAGCACCATAAGCAGCGGAAGCGTCCTTATCAGCTTCACCTGTACCATTGAAGGTCAGTTTGAATGCACCCTCCGGCAGAACTTCCGGTTTTTTCGGGAAAGTGATCTCCATCTTCTTGCTCTCGAAGGTCCACGTGATGGTGTAGTCACCAGCTACGTCAGCCTTGAGGATCATGTTAGCCGAGTTCTCGTCGAGACCTTCCACAGAGGTGAAGTCACGATGGAATTCATAACCATTACCGAGCCAAGCGTCGTTGATGACCATCTTGAACTCATAGTCTTTCTCCTCCAGAGCGAGGACGATAGAAGCAGACTTCTTGTCTTCAGCAAGCGTCATGTCGCCACCTGCCCAGCCGTTGAAGCTACCGCGAACAGCAGCCGTCGGATCAACCTCAGCCTCACCGGTCTTCTCTGCATTAGCAGTTACTTCTTTGGACTCAGGATTGAAGTTGATGGTGATGGTGTACTTACCTACCTCAGCGATGTTGAGTTCATAGTTAGCAGAAGGATAAGCTTCGTCCCAGCTGTGGTCCTTAACCACCTTGAACTCTACTTTACCTGCAGCGAGCTCGAGGTCGGTTTTCTCCCACTTGTAGGAGCCATCCTCTTGCTTTACCATGTCGTTAGCCTTGTTAGCCGGAGCCCACGCGGTACCAAAGACAGATGCCGGGTTACCAGCTACAGTCCAATAGGTGATCTCAACGTCCGAATACGAATAGAACTCGATCTTGTTCAAAACAAACGCATAGTTTGAGCCGTTCGTGTTTGTAACATTGAATGCAAACTTGTAGTATGCATCTTTTGCCCAAAAGTCGGCGTCCTTCGGAGTAAGCTCAATCGTTCCTTCCGTGTTCTTTGCTACCGTAAAATCAGTTTCGGCAACAGCTACAGTTTCCGTTACATCTTGCGTAAAGTCCGCGTCCGAAGCGACAGTAACCTTAACGGAATTGAGCTTTAAATTATCGGATGTAACTCCCGCATGCGTAATTACGATTTTAGCGATTGCATCGCCCATAGCGGTCTTACCGGCAATGATACGATCTACTGCGTCAATGCTCTTACCACCGATGCGGAGTGCGCCCGTAGCATACCAGTTACCCGGTACGTTCCAGACCATGTCATCCACTGTTTGGTCACCGGTCTTTGTGTAGTCAGACACATTACCACTGGAAAGTTTCTGTGGAACGAATGTGTAGAAAACATCTCCAACCGCTGCCATCGTGCTACCTGCAAATAGAATTGCAGCAAAGAAAGAAAAGATTTTCTTCATAATAACAGATTTTTTAGTTAAACAAAAAGTTAATTAATACCATTTAAGGTGTTTGTAATGTAATTGAAAGAGAGGGAACGATCAAATTCCCTCTCCTAAATTAGGCGAAATTAACGAATAACTGCGCCATTCATGTTATAGGTCTTACCGCCCTTTTTAACAACGACTTGACCATTAACGAGTACCTTGACAGCCTTACCCTCAGAGAGGATATCTTCGATACCCTGTCCGCCCTCGAGCGTTACGCGGATGATGCGTGCCTGAAGTTGCTTGTTGCAAGCAATCGTGAGGCTCTCTGCGTCAATGTTCTCGATCACGATCAGCGGATCCTCGATGTCGCCCTTTGTGGTCTCCGAATCGAACGATGCTCCGGTAGTAACCTCGCCGGCGCTTACCTCGATAGCCAGACCCTTCTTAGCCAAACCGGCGATCTCTACCTTCTCTATCTTCGCACCGGCGGTGATAACGAACGAATTACCGGCATATGCACGGAAGTCAGTCTCATAATAAGCACCGGTCCACTCAAGCTGGATACCGTCGATAATCTTCGAATACGAACCTGCACCAGCAGCATCTTCCTTCACCGGAGTCAGCGTGTGGATACCTTCGGTAGCGAGCTCATCGGGAGTCGGCGGAACGACTTCACCGCCGTCCTCATCGAGCTCGATATCAGCATACGTTTCTGAATCATAAGCAGGCGTTTCCAACGAAGCGTCAAGCTTATACGTCTTTCCGTCATCTCCTACGAAAGTAAGTTCATAGCGATAAACGCCCTCACCAAGATGAGTAACAACCAGGTCGGAACTGCTCGTAGCCTCAACGGTCGTACCCTCAGCTACGTCAACCTCGATGAATGTGATTTCTGACTCTGCGGAATAGGTACCGGCGATAGCCGTAGCGCTCTTTGCATAAACACCGACATAGAGATCCGGATAAGTAACTACCTCTGTCTCTTCGTTGTAATCCTTGTAGAGGTTGAATTGCCATGCGCCGTACTCAGCCAAGTAAGCAGCCTCAGCGTAAGCTACGTCCAAGGTGATGGTCTCACCTTCGCCGCCTTCACCGCCTTCACCACCTTCGCCGCCTTCACCGCCGCCTTCGCCGTCAAGCGTAACAACGATGCTGGTAGCACGAACTTGTGCGCCGGAAGCAAGGAGTGCCACGGACTTAGCAGAACCGGTCCAAGTGCCAACCGGGCCTTCCGCCTCAAAGGTATAACCTGTAGCAGTGAAGTTACCGGGACCGTACTTTTCAGTGCCGTTAGCGACACAGGTGATCACGATCTTTGTGATGTTCGACTCAGCGGAAATCGTGAGCGTTTGGCTTTTGTACGTACGGATAGCCGCTACATTGTCTACCGTACCTACAACACCCTGACCGGTAGCAATAGTAACACCCTCAACGACACCGGATTGAGCACCTGCCGTGGTAGTCCAACCGCAGTTGTCCGGAGTGATAGTTACTTCTGCTGCCATCATGCTACCTGCGAAAAGCACGGCAGCGATTAAAGAGAAGAATTTTCTCATGATTCTTTAATTTTAGTTTAATAAAAAGTTAGTTGTATATAAAGTTATTAACTTTAGTTTTTTCAAAAACTGAGCAAAGTTACTGCTTTTTTTTCAAACCTCCAAATATTTTGCTATAAAACATAAAAAAAATCTATTTTTTATGCGCCACTACGAAAAGTTGAACGGAATTAAAGAGATTTTGCCAAATAATATACGCTGCCGCTCCGAGTGCCGCAAGCGGATGCAGATAAGTTTGCGCCATCCAAACACCAAGCGAGGTGTTCTTCTGCCCGAAAGCTTGTCCGGCAGTGATGGAAGAGACACCCTCCATGGTCTTCGGCGCAGCAGCAGGATTGATGAGTACGTCCTGATAGTCTTTGCCCTTACTCGGTGCCGGCAAATAGTACCCAATGAGTTTACCCAAGCCGAACTGCAACAAGCAGGCGAAGAAAGAGGCTACTAATAAAATCAGCATGTTGGATATCTGAGCCGCAAAATTATCTATGACGGTTTCGGTGACCGTAGCGGTAAGGACGACGATCGAGCATACCCATAGATAAAACGGCATCGGCGCGATGGATCGCGGAAGAACGAACTCTTTTTTTGTCTTCCATTGATAGCCTATACGCAAGAGCCATGCGCCGAAGAAAGGTCCGAGCAGCAGGGGCGAGATATGACTGATAATCAGCGTAAAGGCCGGCCAGAAAGCTTTCTCCGCCAGCGGGTTGACGAGCGGGAAGAGTACCGGCACAATAATCGCCGTAGCAAAATTAGAGAGCAAGGTAAAAGTCGTCAGGTTCTGGATCGAACCGCCCATCTTTCCAGCAATGATGGGTGCCGCCGTAGCGGTAGGCATCACGAAACAGAGCATCAGTCCCTGTGCCATAAAGCGGCTACCCGTCAAGAGATAGGTGATGGTATACGCAGCCAGGCTGAGCGCAATCTGCAGAAAGAGCACCACCCAATGCCATTTATGCAATCGTAAATCCTTCGGATTGACTTTACAGAAGGTAAAGAAAAGCATGAAGAAGATCAGCCACGGCAAGATCGGTTTCAACGGCAGCAGCCATCGGTAGCCGAGGGCACCTATCAGCATTGAGAGCCAGAGGGCGTTACTATCAAAGAAGTTACGCATAAGTATCTACAATATAATCCATTATTCGGAAGACCTCTTCGACGGTCTCGGCGCGGAGCAGGGCTATACGCGTCTGCTTGAAGTCCGGCAGGCCTTTGAAGACCGGTGAGGCTGCGAAATGACGGCGTGAATGGATGATGCCCTTGCGCTCGTCATTGCCGCACCAGACTATCGAAGCGAGCACGTGCTCTTTGAGGACCGCCACTTTCTCGGCCATGGTTTTCGGAGCTGGCAGCCCTTTCATCTCGGCGAAGAGCCAGGGGGCACCAAAGGTGGCGCGGCCGATCATAATGGCGTCTACGCCGTAACGGTCGAAACATTCCTTTGCGCGCTCGGGTGTGCACACGTCTCCGTTTCCGATAATAGGAATGCGCATGCGCGGGTTGTTCTTCACCGCGCCGATGAGTGTCCAGTCCGCTTCGCCGCGGTACATCTGACTGCGGGTGCGGCCGTGGATGGCCAGTTCGCGAATGCCGAGGTCTTGGAGACGCTCCGCGAGATCGACGATGAAAGGTGTGCCATCCGGCAAGTACAGTGAGGGTTCATCCCATCCGAGGCGGGTCTTGACGGTGACCGGTGTATGGACGGCATCGACCACCGCGCGGGTGATAGCCATCATCTTCGGCACATCGCGCAGCAGCCCTGCACCAGCCCCTTTGCCCGCCACTTTCTTCACCGGACAACCGAAATTGATGTCGATGAAGTCCGGGTGCGCCTGCTCGACGATACGCGCCGCATCCGCCATCGCCTCGGGTTCACGCCCGTATATCTGGATGGCTACCGGTCGCTCGGCATCATGGATGGTGAGTTTGCGCGTGGTCGAAGCGATATCTCGCACGAGGGCATCCGCATTGACAAACTCCGTATAGACGCGGTCGGCACCATAGCGCTTACACAGCGCACGGAAGGCCGGATCAGTCACGTCCTCCATCGGAGCCAAGTATAAGGGATAGTCTCTCATTTATTAAGCGTCGGATAGGAGATGCGATGATGGTTCATAGCGGTGATGCGGGCTACGAAGACGCGGCGGATGTCTTCGACATCCTTGAAGCTGAGCGGGGTCTCGGCGAACTGGCCGTCCGCTATCTGCGCATCGATCATCTGGTTGACAGCTTTTGCGATAGAGGCTTCGGAATAGTCCTCGAGGCTGCGCGAACGCGCTTCGATGGCATCCGCCATCATGAGAATCGCTCCTTCTTTGGTGCTTGGCTTAGCGCCCGGATAACGGAAGAGCGACTCATCCACTTTCTCCTTCGGGTGCGCGTTGCAATAGGTGTTATAGAAATAGCGCACAAGCGACGTACCGTGATGGGTGGTGATGAAGTTGATGACCACTTCCGGCAGATGGTTTCTGCGGGCGATTTTCTCCCCTTCGGCTACGTGCGCCATGACCACTTGGGCCGCATCACGCGGATCCATCTTCAACAGCGGGTTATCGACTCCGTTCTGGTTCTCTACATAGTAGAGCGGATCGGTCATCTTACCGATATCATGGTAAAGCGCACCTGTTCGAACAAGCAGCGCATTCGCGCCGATGGTCTTCGCGGCTTCCGCGGCGAGGTTAGACACCTGCATCGAGTGTTGGAACGTACCGGGAGCACGTTCCGCCAAGGTATGCAGCAGTTCAGAGTTGATATCCGTCAGTTCGACGAGGGTGATGGACGAGATAAAGTGGAACAGCTTCTCGAACATATAAATCAAGCCGTAGCAACCGACGGTAAGGAGAGCGCAGATGAAGAAATAGAGGTACATCCACGGATTTACAGCCGAGATAGCACCCGTCTGGGCAAAAGAGATGGCGGTATACGCGAGTGTCTGCGCAAGGAAGATCCATGCGGCCGTTTGCACGAGTTGTGCACGGCGTGTCATATCGCTCAGGGATGACACCGCCACCATACCTACCACGATCTGGATGAAGAAGAACTCTACCGGCGCCGGAACCACGATGGACGTGATCAGGATGGTCGTGAAATGCAGGAAGAGGGCGGTGCGGGAGTCAAAGAAGACGCGCGTTAAGATAGGTACCCACGCGAAGGGAATGAGATACACCGTGAGGTTAAATCGCAGCGCGAGGCATGCCAAACCGATGACGATAAACATCTGGAGACAGAAGAAGAGTATCGTAGTGGTCGAGCGCAGATATGCGATGCGGAAGACATAGAGATAAATCACGAATAGCAGCAGGAACAAGAACACCAGCATCGACTCACCGAGGATGGAGAGCGCACGCTGTTTGTTACCCAGCGACTCATCGTCATAGGCACGGCGTAAAGACTGCAAAATCTGATAGTTACGCTCCGTAACGATATCGCCGTTGTCGATGATTTTCTCTCCTTTCTGCACCATGCCTTGGGTGGGCGAAACGGTAGCCAGCAGTTTGGCGCGGAACTCTTCCGTCTTGGCTGTATCTAACACAAGGTTGATGGGGCCTTCATAGTTGAATTTCTTATTTGCGGTCATGGGCGTATAGACCTCGGACACGGGGTATTTATGCTGCTGGATATCGATGCGGGTATAGCCTCCGGCTTGCAACCACTCCATCGTCTCCAGCGATACGACTTTCACGTCGCGTTGCACCCGCGGGACATATTTGAAGAAGGGCGCGAAGGTGGAGAGCAGCTGTTGCTGGTCTTTCTCGAGTTGCTCATCCGTCTTGTAAATCGGGAAGTCAAAATCGGCAGTAAGCGCTCCATAGCCCCACGGTTTGCCGATCTCATAGTGATAGCGGAAGGAGTTGTTATACCGCGGGAACATCAGTACGATGACAGCCGCCAACACCGCGAAAATGCCCAGGCGGAAGACCGTTGGCGCATATTTCGAGTTGAAAGTGGAGAGTTGAAAGTTGAAAGGATTTCGCATTATCTTTTAGCTTTAAAAAATTCTTGTATGAGTTCGCGGCATTCGGTTTCGAGCACGCCTGCCGTGACGGTTGCTTTGGGATGGAACGTGCGGGGCGCATAGGTGGTATATCCGCGCTTGGGATCCGGGGCTCCATAGACGATACGACTTATCTGCGCCCAGCCGATAGCGCCTGCGCACATCGGGCAAGGTTCAACGGTGACGTAGAGCGTCGCATCCGGGAGATATTTGCCGCCGAGGGTCTCCGCAGCCGCCGTGATGGCCTGTATCTCTGCGTGCGCAGTGACGTCGGCGAGCGTCTCCGTGAGGTTATGACCACGACCGATGATCCGGTTTTGGCTCACGATGACGCAACCGATAGGTATCTCGTCCGCCGCAAGGGCTTTTTGCGCTTCATTGATGGCTAAAGCCATGAAGCGCTCGTCGTCATTCTGAGTATTCGGAGTATTCTGATTTTTCTGGCAGAAGCGCGCGAGGTCTTCGGGATGAGTCTCAAAATGATTGCCGATGACGACGACGTCTGCTCCGGCTTTGTAAGCAGTTTGCATCGCTTCGGGCGTGCGGATACCACCGCCGACGATGAGGGTCACGGAGGTCTTCTCACGCACCGCTTTGATGATCTGTGAAGAAACGGGATGGATAGCCCCCGAACCCGCCTCCAGGTAGATGGCTTTCTTACCCATCAGTTCCGCCGCCATACAGGTGTCCACGATGGTGTCGATGTCCGCCGGATCGAGAGGTTTGGTCTGCGAAACGCGCATCGTCGAAGTCTCTACTCCGCCGTCAATGAGGATGTACGCCGTTGGGAGGAAATCCGTCTGCGACTCGCGAATCACACGCGCGGCCTTAACTTGCTGATTCACAAGGAATTCCGGGTTACGACCGGACAGCAAAGAGAGGAATAAAATACCATCTGCTTCCGGGGTAAATTGGGACGAATTGCCGGGGAAAAGAATGATGGGTATTTTAGATTGCAAATTGCTGATTGCTGATTTGAGATTTTTCACAAAATCCGTCGGGTCGCCGCCGGTTGAACCACCAACAAAGAGGTAGTCGGGATGGCACTCGTCGGTAAAGGTAAGGCGCGAAAGGTCGGCCTTTTCCGGATCGAGCAATACGGCTAAACTTCTATGTCTGAGTGTCATTTCCATTCGAAAGTTTCTACCATGCGGATTACATCTTTTCTCAAGTAGTTATATACCGGAGCGAGGGAGTCGGCATTCGGCGGACAGTTGCAATAAACCGAAGCACGGAAAAAGTTTCTCGTGGAGTCGGTGATAAAGAACTGGCAGGAGGACGCGGTGTTTCCTTCGAGGTCGAAGAGCACGCCGTACACCTGCGCCTCGGGATGACTATATTCGCGTTCGGGAATCGCATTGGCAAAAGAGGCATTGCGATACACAAACTCCAGGGCATCGTTGGTGAGTTCGCGCAAGTTATGCTGCACGGGTTTGTAGGAGCAATGAATCGTCGCGTCCAGCGCCGGGTAATAGATATTGATCCAGTAGGGTTCGTCCGTGCGAGGCTGTACCTGCGCGTTTTGCGAGAGTGCGAAAGAGTACGGATAACGCGGATATAGGGCCGCGAAATCCGTGTATGCGGTGCCCGGCACCGTGATGCGGTAATAGCCGTACGGTTTCGGCGCGGTTGCTTTTCCGCACGAAACCATCGCCATAACAAGCAGCAAAACAGGTACTATTTTTTGTCCAAAGTGCATTTTACTCCAAATTACGGCACAAAGGTAGTAAAAAAATGTGAAAGGTGAAAGGTGAAAGGTGAAAGGAGTGTGATTTTTAGGATAAAAAAGCACTTTTTCTTAGAAAAACTTCGCGCGCGCTTGCATGAATGAAAAAAATGTTGTATATTTGCACGATTTTTGAAGTAGTGTGTCCGTGACAAAAAATCAAAATCACGGGATAATATATATAATATATTATAGGGATTGGTAGGATACGACATTACCCCGACATTACCCCGACATTACCCCGTAACGATCCCGAGACGACCCCGAGACGATAAGGTAAGTACCATCAAAAAAACACAAAGCAGATAATATGGAGAACAAGAAGAAGAACAACAACAATTATTGCGTGATTATGGCCGGCGGCGTAGGAAGCCGCTTCTGGCCGTACAGTAGAGCAGATAAGCCGAAGCAGTTTCTGGACTTCTTCGGCACGGGTCGCAGTTTGCTGCAGATGACCGTCGATCGCTTTCGTCCGATCGTTCCGATTGAGAACGTATTTATCGTGACGAACGTGGCATATAAGGACTTGATTTTGCAGCAGATTCCGGACCTGAGCGAGAAGCAGATCTTATGCGAGCCTGCGCGCAGGAATACAGCGCCTTGCATCGCGTACGCGACCGCTCATATACGCGCGCTGTGCATCCAGCGAGCATACGGGTACACGGAAGAGTACCAGGGATTCACGAAAGACGGAAAAGTCAAAGGCGGTCCTTCCAAATCCTCCCTTCCGAACTATCAGAACATAGACTGGAGTCGACCGGAGATGCAGGCGAATATCGTTGTAGCAGCAAGTGATCATCTGATTTTGGAAGAAGAGAAATTCCGTCAGGTGATCCTGAAGGCTTTTGATTTCGTAAGCAAGTACAAAGCGATTGCGACGCTCGGTATGACTCCTACCCGTCCGGAGACCGGATACGGCTATATCCAGCGCCAACCGGAAGCTTTTGTCGACGGTATTTATCCGGTGAAGACCTTTACGGAGAAACCGAACTTAGAGATGGCGAAGGTATTCCTGGAGAGCGGAGATTTCCTTTGGAACTCGGGAATATTTATTTGGAACTTGCAGACTATCAGCGAGGCTTTCCGGTACCTATTACCGGAGTTGGCGGATCGTTTCCGCGAAGGCGAGTTGCTGATGGGTACGGACAAAGAGGAAGATTTTATTGAGCAGATCTTCCCGAAATGCCCGAACATATCCATCGATTATGGCATCATGGAGAAAGCGGACAATGTGTTTGTCCTGCCGTCAAGTTTCGGCTGGAGCGACCTCGGCACGTGGGGCAGTCTGTACGAGTTGAGCGAGAAAGACGAGAACGGGAACGTGAGTCTGCACAGCGAGACGTATTACTATGACGCAGAAGGGAATATCGTAGTGCTCGAGCCGGGTAAAGTAGCGATCGTACAAGGCGTGAATGACATGATCATCGTGGAGGAAAGAGGCGCCCTGTTAGTATGCAAGAAAGCGGAAGAGCAACGCATCAAAGAATTTACAAATAATTTACTTAATACTTAAACACATCATGAGTTATCTTAATTTTGACAAGACAGTACTTGTTAACCTGGAGCGGTCGCTTCAGAAAGAGATGATTCGAACCAACCGTGCCGGTGTGTACAACTCGACCACCTTGGTCGATTGCAACACACGTAAGTACCACGGTCAATTGGTGATGCCGCTACCGCATATCAGCGATGACAACTTCGTGTTACTCAGTTCGCTGGACGAGACGGTAATTCAGCACGGCGCCGAGTTTAACTTGGGTCTGCACGAGTACGGCGAGAACCATTTCAGCCCGAACGGACACAAGTACATCCGCGAGTTTGACTGCGACGTCATCTCTCGCACAACGTATCGCGTTGGCGCGATGGTGCTTCAAAAGGAGCGCATGCTCGTCAGTTTTGAACCGCGCGTGTTGATTCGCTACACCTTACTGGAAAGCGGCAGTCCGACGACGCTTCGTTTTCGTCCGTTCCTGGCCTTCCGCAGCGTGAACGAGTTGACGCACGAGAATCCGCTGGCGAACGCCGACATGAACGATTGCGAGAACGGTCGTTTCAACCGCATGTATCCGGGTTTCCCGAACTTGTACATGCAGTTCAGCAAGGCAGTGGAATATCATCATGACCCGCAGTGGTACAAGGACATCGAGTACCGCAAGGAGCGCGAGCGCGGCTATGCGTTCAAAGAGGACCTGCTGGTGCCCGGCTATTTTGAGTTGCCGATGAAGAAAGGCGAGAGCATCATCTTTGCCGCCGGCGTGACGGAATGCAAGACGGCGCAGTTGAAGACGGTTTGGAAGAAAGAGTTGGAGCGCCGTATTCGCCGCGAGGATATGTTCTCTACGCTGAAGAACAGCGCGAGTCAGTTCTATAAACGCGAGGGCGACAAGTGCTATTTGCTGGCCGGTTTCCCGTGGTTTGGACCGGACGCCCGCTCGACTTTCTTCAGCGTCGCCAGTTGTACGCTCGATATCGACCGTCCGGAGTACTGGGACGCGATCATCAACAAGACGGCTATCGAGGAGATATTGAACTTCATGAACGGCCGCATCCACGACCTGAAGATGAAGGGTATGGACGAACCGGACGTATTGCTTTGGTTCATTCGCGCTTGTCAGAAATATGCGCATAAATATACCGTTCGCGAGGCGGCCGACCTGTA
Organism: Paludibacteraceae bacterium; assembly: GCA_017446455.1. Classification (GTDB taxonomy): domain Bacteria; phylum Bacteroidota; class Bacteroidia; order Bacteroidales; family Paludibacteraceae; genus Colicola. The sequence continues at coordinate 8,220 of JAFSQV010000026.1, read as the reverse complement.
CGGTCAGCTCTGTCTGGACATCATCAACTGGTACCGCAAGCAGAACCACCCGCGGACAAAACTGCACCAGAACGGTTTGCTATGGGTAGACGGCACACAACGTCCCGCAACCTGGATGAACGCTACGGAGAACGGATGGCCTATCACCCCGCGTACAGGTTATGTTGTGGAGATCAACGCGCTGTGGTACAACGCGATGCGCTTCACCGCAGAGATGCTGCGCGAGATGGGCAAAGAGACCAGTGCGGACCTGATGGAATACCAAGCGGAGATCTCGAAAGACGCGTTCGTCAAGACGTTCTGGAACGGACTCTATCTGAACGATTATGTCATTGATAACTACGAGAACCGCGAGGTACGCCCGAACATGATATGGGCAGTGGGTCTGCCGTACAGTCCGCTGGATCGCAAGCAGCAGAAGGCGGTGGTCGATATCTGTACGAAGGAGTTGCTGACGCCGAAGGGTCTGCGTTCGTTGAGTCCGAAGAGCGGCAACTATCGTCCAATGTACACGGGTACGATTACTCAGCAAGAACGCGAGCGCGTGCTGCATAACGGCGTTGTATGGCCCTCGACCATCACGGCTTATTCGCGCGCATACATGAACATCTATAAGTACAGCGGCGCGAGCTTCATGGAGCGTCTGTTAGTCGGTTTCGAAGCCGAGATGGACGAGTTGACGATCGGTACGCTGAACGAGTTCTACGACGGTAACCCGCCTTACAAGGGACACGGCGGCATGAGTAGTGCGCCGAGTGTTGCAGCGGTGATCAGTCTGATAGATACCTTAAAGAAATACGAACGCGAGCAGCAAGAGGCTCAAGAAAAGGAGGCACAGCAATGAAAGCGTTAATGTTCGGTTGGGAGTTTCCCCCTCATATCTTAGGTGGTCTGGGTACGGCGAGTTACGGATTGACTCGCGGCATGGCAGAGCAACCTGACATGGATATCACGTTCGTCATTCCGAAACCTTGGGGTGACGAGGATCAATCGTTCCTCCGTATCATTGGCGCAAACAGTGTGCCTATCGTATGGAAGGACGTGAACTACGACTACGTCAAGTCGCGTATGGAAGGCAAGATGAGTCCGGAGGAGTTCTATCACCTGCGCGACGGTATCCGTTACGACTATCGTCGTATCGGTACGGACGACCTCGGATGCGTTGGTTTCTCGGGTCGCTATCCGGACAACCTGATCGAGGAGATCGGTAACTACGAAGCGGTAGCGAGTGTGCTGGCGCACAGTCTGGACTTCGATATCATCCACAGCCACGACTGGCTGACCTATCCGGCCGGCGTGTTTGCGAAACATATCAGCGGCAAGCCGTTAGTGATCCACGTGCACGCGACGGATTTCGACAGAAGTCGCGGTAATGTGAACCCGACGGTATATGCCATCGAGAAACGCGGCATGGACGAAGCGGACCATATCATATGCGTAAGTAACCTGACGCGTAACACCGTCATCGAGAAATACGGTCAAGATCCGCGTAAGGTAAGCACGGTGCACAACGCGGTGGAACCGCTCGCTCATCCCGAAGAGTTCACCAAGCCGCCTCGCAAAGACAAACTCGTCACTTTCCTCGGCCGTATCACGATGCAGAAAGGACCGGAGTACTTTGTAGAGGCCGCAGCACGTGTGCTGAGCAAGACGGACGGCGTTCGCTTTGTGATGGCCGGCAGCGGAGACAAGATGACGGAGATGATTGACTTGGTAGCCAAACGCGGCATAGCGGACAAGTTCCACTTCCCCGGTTTCATGCGCGGCAAGCAGGTTCAGGAGATGCTCGCGATGAGTGACGTCTATATCATGCCGTCCGTGAGCGAACCGTTCGGTATCAGTCCGCTGGAGGCGATGCAGGTTGGTTGTCCGTCGATCATCAGTCATCAGTCGGGTTGCGCAGAGATCCTGCAGCACGCGATTAAGACCGACTACTGGGATATTGATGCGATGGCAGACGCTATCTACGCGATCGTCAAGTATCCGGCGATGTACAAGAGTCTGCACGAACTCGGTATGGCGGAAGTCAACAACATCAAGTGGTCCGACGCAGGACTGAAAGTACGCCGCATTTATGACGGAGTCATTAATCATACATTGTAAAAATTTAAGATTATGAAAAATATATGCTTTTGCTTCCAGATGCACGTTCCCTATCGTCTGAAGCGCTATCGTTTCTTTGAGATCGGTCATGATCATTACTACTACGATGACATGGCGACCGAAGAGCATGTTAACTGGTTGGTACAAACCTCGTATCTGCCTTTGTGCGACACGATCAAGAACATGATCAACCTCAGTAAGGGTAAGTTCCACTGCGCCATCAGCATCAGCGGAACGATGATCGAGATGTTCGAGCAGTTCAACCCCGAGATGATTGATATCCTCAAGGAGTTGGCTGCCACCAAATGCGTCGAATTCCTCGCAACACCGTACGCCTATTCGCTGGCATCGGAGTACAACGAGGCGGAGTTTAAGAAACAGCTGAAGTTACAAAACGACCTGCTGGAGTCTATCTTCGGCGTGAAGGCACAGACGGTTTGCAACACCGAGTTGCTGTACACCGACGAGGCGGCTTATCAGTTGAATAAGATGGGTTACAAGACCATCCTGACCGAAGGCGCAAAACATATCATCAGTTGGAAGAGTCCGAACCACGTCTATCAGTCGGCCGGCGCTCCGAAGATGAAAGTATTGCTTCGCAACACCGCGCTGAGCGACGAGTTGAGTTTCCACTTCTCCGATCCGGGTTGGGCTAATTTCCCGATTGACGCAGAGAAATATGCGGATCAGTTGAAGGCGCTGCCGGAAGAGGATGAGTTGATCAACATCTGGGTGGGCGCAGAGACTTTCGGTGTTCGTCAGAATGCCGGCACGGGTATCTTCGACTTCCTGAAAGCGCTGCCGTACTTCGTGCTGGAGCGTGAGATGGGCTTTGTAACACCGGCCGAAGCAGCTAAGAAATTAGCGGCTAACGACGTATTGTCGAGTCCATATCCTTTGACTTGGAGCGGCGAGGCAAAAGACCTGAGTATCTACGCCGGAAACGACCTGCAGCAAGAGGCTATTCAGAAGTTGTATGCCGTAGCAGAGCGCGTGCATCTGTGTCAGGACAAGAGCCTGAAGACCAATTGGCTCCGTCTGCAGGACGTGAACTACCTGCATAACATGAACCATATTGATCAGGGCGAGACGCAGTATGAGTCGGCTTACGATGCGTTCATCAACTACATGAACATCCTATCCGACTTCCTGCAAAGCGTCGAGGAGCAATATCCGACGACTATTGAGAACGAAGAGTTGAATGAGTTGTTGAAGACCATCCGTAACCAAGAGGAGGAGATTCAGCAGCTGCAAGAAAAGCTTAAGAAGAAAAGTTGAGAGTTGGGAGTTGAAAGTTGAAAGAAGTCTTCTAGTTGAAAGTTAAGAGTTGAAAGTTCTACGTAGCGGAATAGTATTAGTGCTGTTGGCAGCGACCCTTGTGGCCGCTGCCAAGCCGCCGCGTGTAAAGACGGTAGTGCGCACTTGGCAGATGCCGTCGTTCAGCGCAGTAGCCGATACGATCCCGTTCCGCGACACCGCGATGCTTAACTACCACGACATCGATATCCAACAGCGTTATTCGTTGAGCAGTGCCTTCAACGGCAATATATTGGTGTCGCCTATCGAGTCGCGGGTGGTACAAGACCGGTTGACGACCATTGATGATCCGTTTGCCGTGAGTCTGACGCCATACGTCGTGACGCCGCAGCAACAACGGTACTTCAACACCACCACACCCTACTCGTCTATCGCGTATAAGAAAGGGTTTGTGACCGGGCACGAAGAGAACGACCTCAGTTTTCTATTCACCGGCAATTTGGGCCGCGAGACGAACTTAGGCGTGGAGATGGAGTATCTCAACTCGGTGGGCCATTACGCCAATACGGCCGGAAAGTTATTCCGCGGAAGTGTATGGGGCAGTTATACGGGCGCGCACTATAGCATGCACGGCGCGTTCGGGTGGAGCAGCCTTAGTTCGTTCGACAACGGCGGACTGGTGAATGTAGAGGATCTGCGAAGCAGTCTCAATGCGCAAGATCTGCCTGTTCGGTTGAATGCCATGGCCGGCTATCGGTACTTGAGCGGGTATTTGCATAACCAGTATGCGATCACCAAAGAGCGCGAATACCACGACTCGATAGAGGTGATAGAAGACGGCCAGCGCGTGAAGCACGATACGGTGAAGGTGGAGTATATCCCGCTGATTACCTTCAGTCATATCTTCGAGACCAATAACTCGAACCGGCGCTACGTGGAGCAGAACTCGAATCAGGGGTTCTATGATCATATCTACTACGACTCGCTGGCTACGGATGACAAAACCGACGTGTTGACGATTCGTAACACCCTCGCGGTGACGTTCTGCGAGGCATACAACCGGAAGTTGAAGTTCGGCGCGACGGTCTTTGCGATGAACGAGTGCCAGCGGCATTTATACGACAGTGTGCCATACGACAGCATCTATGACTACCGATGGACGAACAACACGTTTGTAGGCGGATCGATTCATAAGCACAGCGGCGCGAATGTGCACTATACGGTCGAGGGACAAGTGTGCGTAGTGGGCTATAAGATCGGTGAGTTTGATGTGCACGGAAAGTTAGAGACACGTTTCCGCCTGGGTGACACAACGCTGCTCGTGAGTGCGCGGGCGTATGCGAAGAGTGTGACACCGAGTCCGTACCTGCAGCATTTCCGCTCAAACCACGTGCTATGGGACAATACCTTCGGGTTCACGTACCGGTTCCTAGGAGGCGCGACGGTGGCATACCCGTATAAGTGGGTGAAGCCGCGGATTGATTTCAGTTTTGAGAACCAGACGAATCCGATCTATGTGTCGGCTTCGGACTGGAAGCCGCGCCAGTTCCGCGGCAATGTACAGATCATCACGGGCGACGTAGGATTGGATCTCACGACGCCGTGGGTGAACTTAGAGAACCGCGTGGTGATTCAACATTCGACCAATGACAGTGTGATGCCGGTACCACTGCTCATTTTACAACACCGGCTATACTACCACGGCACGTGGTGGAGGGCGCTGGACGCGCAGATAGGCGTAGATGTACGCTATTTCACACGCTACCACGCGCCGATATTGTGTCCCGAGACGGGTATGTTCGGTACCCAAAGCGACACGAACGTAGGAAACTACCCTTGGATGAGTGCTTATGCGAGTTTTTATGTGAAGTCGATCCGCTTACGGTTCTTCTTCCATTACCAGCATCTGAATCATCTGTTTATGAAAGATAATATTGACTATTTGGCTATGCCGAACTACCCGACCAACCGCGACACGTTCCGCGCAGGCTTAGCTTGGCATTTTTATAATTAGAAACTATTGAATACACGATATGCAAGTTACACAGCATCTAAATCAGATTCTCGTTTATGCGCATGATGAGGCGGAGCGTCTCTGGAGCGCCCATGTAGAGCCGGAACACCTATTACTGGCTATCATGCGTCTGGGCGAGGGTTCGGCATATGAGATTCTGCTTCGCGCTTCTTTCCGACCGGAGGAGGCGAAAGTGCAGATTGAGAACACTATTCGCGGTAAGCAAGGCACTATGGAGACGATCAATCGGAGTGCACAGACGAATCGCATTCTTCGCATCGCGGAGGCGATCAGTCGTGAATACAAGTCCGAGCAGATCGGTTCGATTCATCTGCTGCTGGCGATCCTACGCGAGCAGATCAACCGCGCCGCAGCGTACCTGGAGGAGAGTTGGGGTATCAGTTATGTGCAGTTAGTCGATCTGTACGGCCAACCGCATTACAGCTCGGATATCCCGACGGCAGGGAATAACCAGATGGGCGATCTGAATGAAGGCCCGTGGGAACCGGAGCAGCCAAAACAGACGAAGAGCAAGAAGAATGCCACGACGGCATTGGATAAATACGGTCGCGACTTGACCAGACAGGCGGAAGAAGGGAAGTTAGACCCCGTCGTAGGCCGCGAGGTTGAGATTGAGCGCGTCGTGCAGATCCTGAGTAGAAGAAAGAAGAACAACCCGATCCTGATCGGTGAACCGGGCGTAGGCAAGTCAGCCATCGTAGAAGGTCTGGCACTGCGCATCATTCACGACAAGACCGGTGCGCTGGTAGGACGCCGTATTGTGACCTTAGATATCGCTTCAATGGTGGCCGGTACTACGTACCGAGGTCAGTTCGAAGAGCGTATGAAGCAGATCATCAATGAGTTGTTGGCGCATCCCGAAATCATCTTGTTCATCGACGAGATCCACACGATCATCGGTGCGGGCAACGCTTCGGGTTCGCTAGATGCCGCGAACATCTTAAAGCCGGCCTTGGCGCGCGGCGAGATACAGTGTATCGGCGCGACAACCACGGCCGAGTTTGCCAAGTCGATTGAGAAAGACGGAGCGCTGGAGCGCCGCTTCCAGAAAGTGCAGGTTCGTCCGACGACGGGCGAAGAGACCTACGATATCCTGCGCCGCTTAAGCGACCACTATGCGCATTACCATAATGTCGTCTATACGACGGAGGTACTCAAGGCCTGCGTACGTCTGAGCGAGCGGTATATCACCGACCGCGCGTTCCCGGACAAAGCCATCGACGTGATGGACGAAGTAGGCGCACGCAGCCATGCGCGCCAACAGGCAGCGGGCGAAAAGGAACAACCGGCTTATACGGTGACGACCGAAGATGTGGCAGGGGTGATCAGTATGATCTCCGGTGTACCGGTGCAACGCGTCGCGCGCGCCGAAAACGAACGCTTGCTGACGATGGCCGAGACCTTGAAGCATAAGATCATCGGTCAGGACAAAGCGGTGGAGACCGTAGTGAAAGCGATACAACGCAGCCGCTTGGGTCTGCGGGATCCGAAACGCCCGATCGGTACGTTCTTCTTCCTCGGTCAGACGGGTGTCGGTAAGACCTATCTGGCGCAGTGTCTGGCGGAAGAGATGTTCGGCAGCAGAGACGCGATCATTCGTTTCGACATGTCCGAGTATATGGAGAAGCACGCGGTGAGTCTGCTGGTTGGCGCGCCTCCGGGATATGTAGCGCACGAAGACGGCGGTAAGTTGACCGAAGCGGTAAGGAGAAAACCCTACTCGATCGTGCTCTTCGACGAGATAGAGAAAGCGCACCCCGACATCTTCAATATATTGCTGCAGGTGTTGGACGAAGGCCGCTTGACGGATCGACAGGGACATATCGTCGATTTCCGCAATACGATCATTGTGCTGACGAGTAATATCGGCACAAGACAGTTGCAGGAGTTCGGCGGCGGCGTCGGCTTCAACGCGGGCGAGATGAATACGAAAGAGAGTCAGAAGATGCTGCTTAAGGCCTTGCAGAAACAATTCCCGCCGGAGTTCGTCAACCGTATCGACAATGTGGTGACCTTTGAGCCGTTGAGCCGTGAGACAATCGGCCAGATCGTGCGCATCGAGATCAGTCTGCTGCAGCAACGGCTGAAGAACACGGGTCACCAATTGAGCGTGAAGCCGGAAGTGATCGGTCAACTGGTCGATAAGAGTTTCGACACCAAGAACGGCGCGCGGCCTGTGAAGCGGGCGGTACAGACGTATCTGGAAGACCCGTTGACGGAGATTCTGCTCCGCAGACCCAACCAAAAACGAATAACAATCAAACAAATACAACAAAGCGTATGACAGTAGAAATTACAGACGCTAACATCAAGGATGTGATCGCGTCAGGCAAACCCGTAGTAGTAGATTTCTGGGCGGGTTGGTGTGGTCCCTGTAAGATGATGCTTCCGATTCTGGAGGAATTGTCGAACGAATATGACGGCCGCATCGTAGTAGGTAAACTGAATGTGGATGACAACCCCGACACGTGCGAAGAGTACGGCATCATGAATATCCCGACGATGCTTTTCTTCCAGAACGGCGAGTTGGTTAATCGTCACGTAGGTGCTTGCAGAAAGCAAGATTTAGCGCAGCTTTTTGACAGTTTACTGTAATTTGGAAGTACCTTCGGACTCCGCCTGCCCTGCGGGCATTCCCCCGAAGTTACGTTCGCGCACTTGTGCGAACTACAAGTCTTTGTGCAAAAAAAATGCACCTTTATTCATTTTTTTTGCATAAATTCTTGTATATTCCAAATATTTGTAGTACCTTTGCGCGCTTTTTGCGCGCGGTCCGGTAGCTCAGCTGGATAGAGCAACAGCCTTCTAAGCTGTGGGTCTCGGGT
>JAFSQV010000025.1 GCA_017446455.1 Paludibacteraceae bacterium | reverse complement strand
TTTGGCTTCGAAAAGGGAAGGCAGGCGGGGAGCCTAAGCCGACCGAGAGCGCGATTTTTTGTGAGGGATGAAATCCCGTATTTTTGTAAGCAACCGGCGGTTAGTCTTTGACTAAGTGCCGAATCGGAATAGGTCATTAGACGTCTGGAAGCTTGCTTACAAGCGGCTAATGGACGATTTCGATCCAGTACGCAAGTCTCACGAAGCGTACGCAGGTTGCGCGTTTTTGGTTACTCTCCAAGCGGCCCCCTCCCCCATGGCTTTGGCTTTGGCCGTTGGCTTTGGCGTTGACGTTGGGGCCCCAAAAAGCTCAGCATGAGGTTTTGGGGAAGAGCGGAGGTCTCGGTCGCCCGTCGATTTAGCGTAGCGGTATCGACCATAGCGATCCGAGGACCGAACGCGACCGAGAACTTTGTCGTCGGAATTGGAGATTCAACAAAAAATCCATCCAAAATACGGTCAAAAAGCATTTTTTTTGCCAAAACAGACAAAAAAAAGCATTTTTTCGCGAAAAATCTTTGTAAATTAAGAAAAAAAGTGTACCTTTGCACTCGCAACATGAGGGAGGCCCCTTTTGAAGCTGATAAACGTTTAATTTTTATATCAAAATCTATGAACAAAATGGAACTCGTTGCTGCCATGGCAGCAAAGGCTGAAATGCCCAAGAAAGAGGCTCAACGCGCACTCGATGCAGCCACCGAAGCTATCATTGAAGCTGTTAAGAGAGGCGAAAATGTACAACTGATCGGTTTCGGTACCTTCAATGTAATTGAGAAGCCCGAGCATAAGGGTATCAACCCCGCTACTAAGGAGCAAATCACCATCCCTGCCCGCAAAGTCGTACGCTTCAAAGCAGGCGCTAAGATGGCCCTCTAAGCGGCATCATGTCCCGAGAAACGAGTTGTTCCGATCGAGGGCAACTCGTTTTTTAATCTTAAATCTTAAATCTTAAATTTTAAATCTACATATTGTATGCTTAATATCATTTTAGGTGGCGCTCCGGGTAGTGGCAAGGGCACAATCTCAGAACTCCTCGTCAAGAAATACAACCTGCAACACCTCTCCACAGGTGAAGTGCTCCGCGAAGAAATCCGTTCCGGCAGCGAGCTCGGTAAGGAAATCAACGACATCATCTCCAGCGGCAACCTTGTGCCCGACCATAAGATGATTCACCTCATCGCGCACTACCTGGATAACCTCGCCGAAGACTGCCCCGGCGTCATCTTCGATGGGTATCCGCGCACCGTGGAACAGGCCGAAGCACTCACACTCATGCTTCAGCGCCGCAAGATGGACGCCGTCATGGTCGAACTCTATGCCGCCGAAGACGTTATCGTGGAGCGTCTGCTCAACCGCGGTAAAGAAGCCGGACGAGCCGATGACAACTATCGTACTATCAAGAAACGTATCCGCATCTACCATGAGGTCACCATGCCCGTCAGCGAATACTACATCCGCCGGCACGACTACTTTATGGTCAATAGTAACGTCGATCCCGACTGCACCTTCGCACAGCTGGAGATCTTGTTACCCGCTTTGGTATCGCAGAAAAAGAAGAATACAAAATAATAATGGCAGCTAATTTCATAGACTACGTCAAGATTTACTGCCGCTCGGGCAAGGGCGGTGCGGGTTGCATGCACCTGCACCGCGCTAAATACGTCCCGAAGGGTGGTCCCGATGGCGGTGATGGCGGACGAGGCGGACATATCATCCTGGAGGGTAACCGCAATCTCTGGACGCTTCTGCACCTCAAATACCAGAAGCACATCCTGGCAACCGATGGAGGCCGAGGTGGTGAAAGCCGTTCGTTCGGCAAGGATGGCGAAGATAAGGTCATCCAGGTTCCCTGCGGCACGGTGGTCTATGACGGCGACACGGGCGAATGGCTCTGCGAGGTCAAGGAGCACGGACAACGCATCACCCTACTGAAAGGTGGACGAGGCGGACTGGGCAACTGGCACTTCCGTACCGCCACCAACCAGGCCCCGCGCTACGCCCAACCCGGCGAACCCTGCCAGGAACGCAACGTCATCTTGCAACTCAAGGTCCTCGCGGATGTCGGGCTCGTTGGCTTCCCCAATGCCGGCAAGTCCACCCTGCTCAGCGTCGTTTCAGCCGCCAAGCCTGAGATAGCTGACTACCCCTTCACCACCCTGACGCCCCAATTAGGTATCGTCTCCTACCGCGACGGACAGTCCTTCTGCATGGCCGACATACCCGGTATCATCGAGGGGGCTTCTGAAGGCAAGGGACTCGGACTCCGTTTCCTAAGACATATCGAGCGCAACGCGGTGCTCCTATTCCTGGTACCCGCTACCACCGAGGATAAGGTGCACGAATACAGGGTCCTGCTACACGAGCTCGAGCAATACAACCCCGAACTGCTCTCCAAGGCCCGCATTCTGGCGATCTCCAAATGCGATATTGAGAGCGACACTCCCGTTGACACCAATGCTCTTGCCGATGAACTCGGCATCCCTGTGCTGCGTATCTCGTCCGTCAGCGGACTCGGCATCGCCCAACTCAAGGATGCCCTCTGGGAGGAACTGCAGAAGGAACAGAACCAAGTCATCGACATAAGCCACGCGCCTATCGCCGTTGAACACCATGAATCGGCGGATAATAGCCTCGACAACTCCGATGATGATGATGAAGAACACACCATCTATCTCAATGAGGTTGAGGAAGACTGGGATTTGGATAAATACCGTGGTATCGGATGGGATACGCAGGACGACATATAAGCCATAAGCAACTCATCCTGCTGCTCAGTCTCATGGTAGGCGTTCTGTCTGCTTTTGCGGCTATTATACTCAAAGGTCTCATCCACCTCATCCGCCTGGCTATTGACCGTTATCTCATTGCCGGCGAACACACCTGGTGGTACCTCATCTGCCCCATGATAGGTATCGCCCTCGCCGCACTGTTTGTGCGTTATATCGTGCGTGACGACATCTCGCATGGTATCACCAAGATCCTGTACGCTATCTCGCAGCGTAAATCCATCATCAAGCTCCATAACACCTGGTCATCCATTGTCGGGTCGGCGCTTACCATCGGTTTCGGTGGTTCTGTCGGTGCCGAGGCGCCTATCGTGCTGACCGGCGCAGCTATCGGCAGTAACCTTGCCAAAGCCTTCCGGCTTGACCAGAAAACCATGATGCTCATGATCGGCTGCGGTGCTGCAGGCGCTATTGGCGGAATCTTCAAGGCGCCGATTGCCGGACTGGTCTTCACGCTCGAGGTCCTGCTCCTCGACCTCACCATGACCTCCCTCGGCCCCCTGCTCATCTCCTCCGTCACAGCCACGGCTGTCACCTATGTGGTCACCGGCTCCGAACCGATGTTCACCCTGCAGACCATCGAGCCTTTTGCACTCAACCGGCTACCGCTGTACGTCTGCCTGGGGGTTATCTGCGGACTGATGTCACTCTATTTCACCCGCGGAATGAATGGCCTGGAGCAGTGGTTCAAACGCACCTTCCGCTCCGTCGGCGTCAAAATCCTGGTCGGCGGAACAGCCCTCGGTGTGATGATTTACCTCTTCCCGCCCCTCTACGGCGAAGGCTATGAAGTCATCACAGACCTCATGAATGGTCAGTCCACACGCCACTACCTCGCCAGTCCGCTATCCCATTGGCAGTCTCCGGTGTGGTATGTGCTCGCCTATTTCGTGGCTGTGTTGTTTATGAAGATTGTCGCCAGCGTAGCTACCAATGGCGGAGGCGGCGTAGGCGGTATATTCGCGCCCTCACTCTTCATGGGAGCCATCACGGGTTTCGTGTGCGCGCGCATATGCAATCTATTAGGTCTGTCTGTACCCGAGTCCAATTTCATCCTCGCCGGCATGGCAGGACTCATGGCGGGTGTCATGCACGCTCCGCTTACGGGTATCTTCCTCATCGCCGAACTGACCGGTGGGTACCACCTCTTCATGCCGCTGATGATTGTATCCGTGCTATCCTTCCTCACCATCAAACTCTTCGAACCGCACAGCCTCTATGCCATGCGGCTGGCCCAGAAAGGAGAACTGCTCACCCATAACAAAGACCGAGCCGTTCTAACCCTCATGAAGCTGGAGTCCGTCCTCGAGACAGACCTTACCGTCGTCACCCCCGATATGACGCTCGGCCGCCTCGTGCGCGTCATCGCCCATAGCCGGCGCAACCTCTTCCCCGTTGTCGATAGCGAGGGACATCTGGAGGGGCTCATTCTCCTGGACGAGGTACGGAATATCATGTTCCAACCCCGCCTCTACAACCGCTTCACCGTGCGCCGACTCATGAATGCGCCCGCGGCTGTCCTGACCAACGATATGCCCATGAACAAGGTCATTGAGGTCTTTGAGGATACCGGCGCCTGGAACCTACCCGTCGTGGACCAGGACCGCCACTACATCGGCATCGTATCCAAATCTAAAATCTTCTCCCTCTACCGCGAAGTCCTGGCTGACTTCTCCGAGGAATAATAACCCCAAATCCGCGCTTAGCGCTTCATTGGCAGATAGCGAAACGGCTCCACAACGCTGCCCGTACGGTCTATCTTGCCCCATAATGGTATGACCACATCATCGGTCATACCGAACCCGTAATTGTCCATATAGAAACCGCCGTCAGGATTGATTTGCCATTGTACATCGGCTTTGCCGTTGCGAAAGCCATAGACGACGGTCGGGAAGTAGCCGTCATGCCTTCTGGCGCGCGCGATGACCCGTTCCGGCAGCCCCTTCAGACTTTCCCAATGGATATCTTCATCGCGAACGGTGACCAGTACGAACCCGTTATCCATAAACTCATACGCCGTCCGGGCACGGTGATCCAGCAGAAAACGGGGTTTCATCCATCCACGGATATTCTGCTCTACGAGTGCCATCTTGTCTTCCAGGTCGCACATCTCGTATGGCGGCGTCCGGTACTGTTCGCTCATCAGCACCCGGTACATCTTCTGTTCATCGGGCTCCGACCCCGTCATCTGCAGTATTTTGCTATTTATATTCATGACTTTCTTGATTTTGCGCATTCATTTTCCAGCCATTACCTTTAGGTAATATCCATATATATTATGATGGTTTCTTACCCAAAAGTAACCTATGTCCCAAAAAAATGGCATACAAATTTGCGTATGTCATTTTTTTTGTGTACCTTTGCAACCGAATTTGCAAAGCTTAATGATTATGGCTCGTGAAGAGAGAAATATTATCGGTTACACAATCGCACTTGTGAGTGAGTTTGCAAACCGTTTTGGCGTGGAGCCGCGTCAGGCGTACGCGTATATGAAACGTTATAAAGGAATGGAACATCTGCAGCGACACTATGGTATCCTGCACACGCAATCATTCCCTGATACGGTTGAGGCACTGGCACAAGTCTGTGCGCATAACGGAGGAGGTTTGAAATGAAACTATATCATGGCTCCAATGTACCGGTAATTGTGCCCGACCTAAAGCACTCGAAACCGTATAAAGACTTTGGCAAGGGCTTCTACCTGTCTGCGGATCGTAAGCAGGCTGTTGATATGGGCGAGCAGAAACTTAGCCAGATAAAGCAAGGCAGCGTGTATGTCTCCACCTTCCTGTTTGATGAGTCGGTCATGACTTCCGGCGAATTGAAGGTTAAGATCTTCGATGATTATAGTGAGGAATGGGTCAATTTTATTCTGGCGAATCGCAGTTACGAACACAAGCAACCTGTTCATGACTACGATATTGTCTATGGTCCGATAGCCGATGATGGTGTGACTTTTCAGTTACGTCGTTACGAAGGAGGAGTTATTTCGCTGGCAAAGTTGATTGAGGAATTACGGTATCCGAAAGGAATCACTTTCCAGTATTTCTTTGGAACTGACCGTGCATTAAAATACTTAAAGCGTATCTGATATGGCTTTGACGAAAGAGCAAATACAACTAATGAAGGATGACCTCTGTACGGAGTTGGCGGGGTATCTTGTGGACGATTACCATTATAATCCTCAAGAGGCGATAGATGTGCTTTATACCTCTGAGACATTTGAACGCATACAAGACAATTCCACAGGCCTGTACTACCAAAGTCCCGGCTACGTCTATTCCTTCCTCCAAAACGAACTCACCACCGCAAAGGTGATATAATACCGTCCCCTCTCTAAGACGTTAAACCCGGAGCAATCTATCGGCCAATCTTGACCGATAAAAAACAACACTAAACAAAAAAAATACCGCCTATGAAGCAACACAACTAACAGGCAACATACATAAAATATAGCGTTTTAGTTTGAAACTTGGGTCTTGAAAACTGGACACTTTTAAGACTTAATATACACCAAGGGGACAAGCCGAAATGTTCACGCGTGGCGTGGGCTTTGTTCATGTAGATTTGGTGTATATAGGTAGTCCAGAATCCTCAAGACCCGAATTGAAAGCAACTTAGCTCCACGCTCTTTTTATGTGCCTATTCTCCATTCCGCGGGGCTAACGGAGTATTCGAAAAGCCGTAAAGTGAGTAGAGAAACTTTGAAATTAATACTTATGTACAAAAAATTATCAGTTATTGCTGTCGTTGTACTTTGTACGATTGCAATGTCTTCGTGTCGTAGTGCGCTTTCGGTAATTCCACAAGCGACTAACACTATTGCTCCAATCTCCTTTGGTGATCTTGATCTTCAGCGCAAGGATTATATTATCCTTAATACAATTAGCGCAGAAGCAACTCTCACTGCACATTTTTCAGATGGTACTGTTAAGATAGACGATCCATCTGGAGAATTCAGTTTGACTTGGGAAAAAGATAAAAAAACGGGAGAGTGGTCACCTGATAGAATAAAAGGTATCGTTCGCTTGGGATATTTAAGTAACGATTACGATGAAGAGTTATTTAACATTCCACCATATCCACATTGGATAGTTCGTCGTTTAGCGATTTACCGTCTTATCAATGCCGCCAAGATTGCAGGAGGTGATGGCGTTATTGAACCGCTTATTTCTACTAATGTTGAACAAGGTAAAAGCAATCGTGACATTGTTTACAAAACGACAGTAAGTGCAAAACTTATAAAAATTAAAACGGATAGCAAATAATTTCGTACTATTATGAAGAAAAATATTTTAATAGCAACAGTCATTGCCTTTGCATTTGGAATGACTTCGTGTGCTTCAAAAAAACAAGTTGTACAACAACCACAAGTTCGTACTTTTAACCTTGCTCTTGTATCTCAACCACAGGCAGAAAAGTACGCTAATCTGGAATACGGAATAAGGCTCAATGTGCAAGATGTACGTGCTAATAAGCGAGTAATTCATGTGTATGATGCGAGTGCGACTTCTATACCTACTGCACAAACAAATCCTGCTATTGCTTCTTTTGTTCCTGAAAGCGTTCGCCGCTATATGCGCACAATGGGCTTTAATCTCGATGCAGATGTGGCTACAGATTACTTGATGCAATTAGACATTAAAGAGTTTCATGTAGATTATCTTTCTGGCATTGGATGGAGCGGAACTGTAATTATGGATTTGAAGGTGCAAGACCATAATCGCACTTTCGTTTACCCTACAGTAGAAGTAAGTGGTCGTGCGAATGTTAGTGGTTCATCAACTTCAGACCAAGCAGCAAACCTTGCTCTTAATAAAGCTTATGCAAATGCTCTCGCAGACGTAGACTGGGATAGAATAGCTTATTTCTTGCATCGTGCTAAAGATCCAAAACAAGAAGCCAATAAGAAAGTAGCAGGTGAAGGCAATACTGCTTTAGAGCATTTGACTGTACACTGGAATGTTAATTCTCGTCCACAAGGTGCTGATGTGTTCTGGCGTGTAATATCTCAAACTCCTGAAGTAAAGAATCAGAACTACAAATATTTGGAAACCACTCCTTATGAAGGTTCTGAGACCATTAACATTAAGGGCTTAACTTATAACAATGCCGGCAATGTGCAAATAGAGATTAAAGTTGAGAAGAAAGGTTACTATACGCAAACCAAGAAACTTGATATTCTCTCTTTGATTGATGATAACGATGTTAGTTATATGTTCAAGTTGGTTTCGGAAGAAGAATAATGAAATAAATCTGATTAATTAATGAAAGGATAACATCATGAAAAGAACAATTATTGTTTTATTTGCGTTACTCCCTATGTTTTTGAATGCAGGAGTTAATCTTGAAGAAATCCGGTGATAGAATTGAAAATGTTTCTATCAAGTTGGTAACAGACAACGAAGTCATTTATACAGCTGAGACTGGCAACGAAATGTCTATTCTCAAAAACGAAGTTCAAGCCGTTCTTTATGATGATGGACGATACGAAGAAATTCGTCAGAGTGAAATGCCGGTTTCAAATAATACTGAGATTGCGGTGCAAGAATCCCAAAAGTCTGCGGTAGAAGTTGGCCCTGGAGCCAAGGAGTACAATGTATGTGCATATGGAGTATATGCAATGTTCTATGTCCCGAACTCCAAATATGATGGCGCAACGGTAGAATATCGAGTAATATACAAAGGACAAAAAGAAACTCCGGATTTCAAATATTTGGGAACAACTCCTTTTGCATATCTTACAGAAAAAATGTATGAAAACAACTTTACTGCAAAGGGAGATCCAAATTTCCAAAAATTGAAAGAACTAAATCCTCTTATCATTGAAAATGAAAAGGATGTAAAGAAAGTTGAGTTCCGTTTATCTTTGGATGGTTACAAGACCGTTATTGTAAAACCAATTAAGGATGTCTTTATTGGTGGCGGTCCTGTGATGTTTATTCCATTGCAAAATCTCAAGCCGGCAAAGTAAGTATCATTTACGAATCTAACTCAAAGCCGTTCCGCAATAACGCGAGGCGGCTTTTTTTTTGTTATCCACCGTCCCTTCTTCGTATTACGTCGTCTAGTTGACGACATCGAAAACTTTTTTTCTGTTTATGTCTGCTTGTGGTTGCCACTCGTCAGAGGTCTGGATTAGTGTGCGCGAAATGCTGCAAGTTCACTTGTGAGGATTTCGCGACATGCTAATACATAGTAGCCGCACAGCTACAAACCACATGGAGGGTTTTCTGTGTTTTTGTATTTTTGTCTCTCGCTTCGCGCCTAATGGGGACCCCGCAAATTTCAATTTGTGGGGAGAGCGGAGCACACCCGAGTACTTACTGCCAAAACGAGGTTTTGACACACGTACGAGGGTAGTGTCCGCGACAGAAAGCCATTTTTTGAACCATTTTGGAACTTTTTGGACCATTTCCTTGCATATCTCAATTATTTTTTGTAATTTTGCACACAAAATCGCATAACAAAGACACTTTCGATATGACAACAACCCTTTTAATCGGTCTTCTCATCCCTCTGTTGGGCACTATGCTCGGAGCATCGTTCGTGTTCTTTATGAAACGCGACATGCCCGAGCGCCTGC
>JAFSQV010000024.1 GCA_017446455.1 Paludibacteraceae bacterium | reverse complement strand
GGTGCGGTAGTTCAGTTGGTTAGAATACCGGCCTGTCACGCCGTAGGTCGCGAGTTCGAGTCTCGTCCGCACCGCAAAAAGGAGTCACAAACGTGACTCCTTTTTTGTGCGACGGACTTGAATCTCGCGAGTTCTTATCTCTCTACGTTCGAACGATTATTGCACGTGCAATTTTCGAGTCTCGTCCGCACCGCAAAAAGTCCACAGCAATGTGGACCTTTTTGTTTCTTATTGGTAAATTTTTGTTATTCCGACGTACGTCAGCAATATGATGTTCATCATCAGCGAATAGATGATAGCGGGAATGGCAATCACTTCGCTGTT
Organism: Paludibacteraceae bacterium; assembly: GCA_017446455.1. GTDB lineage: Bacteria > Bacteroidota > Bacteroidia > Bacteroidales > Paludibacteraceae > Colicola. Next base: position 14,109 of record JAFSQV010000024.1, on the reverse strand, counting down.
GAAAATAAGCGGACTGCATGCGATGGTGATAGCTTGTGCTGCATTCTGCATGCCTATCTCAATGACTAGCGTGCGGCGCTCTTTGGTGGAACAACGGAAGAGCCAGGCTATTAACGCGCCGCATGAAGTGGTGGCAAGAATGAGAACCGACATCGTCAGGCCGAGCGACGTAAATTCCGCGATGATTGTCTCTTTATGCTGCAAATAAAAGACGGTGATAAGCAGTAATAGAGCCGGCATAGCAAGCCGTTTTAGCACAGCATGAATCTTCTGCGCCGTTAGTTCACGGTAGATATTGAGCACAAAACCAAGCGCTATCGGTACAACCATCAGTACGATATTTTGCATAAATAGTTTGCCAATCGGGAGGTGAATAGCAACCGACTCGCCTACGCTGGCCGTCACCCATGCCATGATGAGCGGAAGGGTGAACAGCGTGATAATACTGCTGCAAGCTGTAAGCGTCACAGAGAGCGCCACATCGCCTTTTGCCAGCATCGAGAACACGTTACTCGAACTACCACCAGGACTGCATGCCACGAGCATAATTCCGATGATAAATAACGGTGATAGGTTAGTAGTTAGCGGTGAACGAATGATAAGCCACGCGACAAGCGGGAGCAGGATAATCTGTCCGAAAAGACCTATTAACACAGGCTTCGGTCGCGTTGCCACTAATCTAAAATCCGCGGGCTTAAGTACCAATCCCAAATCGAACATCAGCAAAGTCAATATCGGAAGTACAATAAATATCGTATTCATTACTTATCTACTATATTTTACTTTAACATTCACAAACGACTACTTATGTTTTACTTTTGCGGATGCCAGATGAGCCAAGTCACACCAAAGCCGACGGAGGCATTGTTGCGGGGTGTGGAGATGAACTCGGCGGAATTATAGAGGTTGATGGCTGCGTATATATCCAGTTGCACGCGCGGATGAACGGCATACGTCAAACCGAAATCCAGATTGATGTCATAATGGGTTTGCAGTCTGTTCGTAGCAGGATCTATTGCGTCGGTGTCGAAGATATTATAACTCTCGATAAACAAGTCCAAATGGTCAGTAGGCGCGAAATTGATGCCCAACGAAGCGAAGATATCCGGTGTAGGTGCCCAGTCGACCCAGTGCGCGCCGATATCGTAACCGATAGAGAGCCATTCGAGTACCTCGTTCTCGCAAAGCAAATCGATGGTTCCGGAGATAGGCAACGCCTTCGCGAGCGTGGGTGAAAGCGGAATCCCGATATTAAGCATCAGAGCAGTACGGGGTATCCATTTCCGGTTGAGCGAGCCGCCGTGGTGGTCGCACAGCAGGATCTTGGTGCCTATATTCAGCGGCTCGGGTTCATAAAGCCCCTCGTCTTTGGTCTGTGGACTGCTGTCAGGATGGTCGGAGACAAGTAATGTCCCTGTATATTCGAGGCGCAGTTCGGCGCGTTTATGCAGGCCAAAACGAAAGAGCGTAGTGGGCAAAGTCAGCAAGTGAAAGTCCGACATATGCGCCACTTCAAAACCGGTTTCCCATTGAATGTAACCTTTATTAAGCACCTCCGAACCTGTTCCTGCCCCCGGACGGTCGGCACTGAGCCAAATCTCATTGGCCTCCACATGGTGATGTTCGCCCTTTTGACGTATCGTCCATATGCTATCGGGCAAGACCGTCTTCGCCGCCACCAAAGAAGGTAACAGCGCAAGGACAAGTGCTATGTATCCCTTAAGGAAATTGCCGTTCATATCGTTGTTGTTATTTGCGTCGTTTACGGCGCAAAGGTACAAAAAAAAGACTATATTGGCAAGTGTTCGCGGAAAATAATGCGATTTTTTGCATTTTTTTGCGAAAAAATTTGGTCATATCAAAAAAAAGCAGTACTTTTGCACCCGCTTTTGAATCGAGAGAACATTTCTCGAGAAAAACGGTCTACTTGACCGCTTTTGAAAAGCAGGGTCCATTAGCTCAACTGAATAGAGTACCACACTACGGATGTGGGGGTTGCAGGTTTGAATCCTGCATGGATCACAAAGAGTCGCATCAGCGGCTCTTTTTGTTTGCCTTATGGGCGGCTTTCTGCGTTAATATACGTTGCAGACGCGTCATTTGGGCATTCTTATACCGATTCTTTCGCACATCCTTCCCGGTCAGAATTTCATACCATACGCACGCCGCCGTATAACGGCCATAGACGTAGTTCAGGTGGTAGCCGTCACGGCATAAGGTATCCCCTAATTTCGTGTGTCGCGCATTCTGAATAGCGCTTCCACACGGAATTATTTGTAATTGGTGATTGGTAATTGGTATTTGGGTGCAGGCCTGAATGCTATCCCACATGACCTGCTGGCTCGATTGGTAGCGCGGATAAGCGGGGTGTTTGGCGTCTTTGCTAAACGCCCAGGTCTGCATCCAACAGAGTTTGGCATCCGGTTGGTAGGCCCGCACGGTGTCGATGAGCATAGAGAGCCAAGGTTCGTACGTATTACGTATCCCGCTGTCATGACTCGCCTGCTGCAAGGAGATGAAGTCGTATTGGCCATCGCGCAAAGCTTGCCTTAGACTCACCGTGTCCTTCTCCACTCGTCCCTCCGCATTTGTGCACACGCGGTGCGAATACGCAGCGGTGTCTTTCGCGAGAAATTCCGCATGTTGCTGCAATGAGCAACCGCCGTAGTAGAGGTTATGCACCTCCACTTGTACACCACTGGCGTCGCATAAAGGCACCAGTTCCTGTTCTACCGCATCCCAAGAAAACGAGTTTCCGATACACAGAACGCGGATGACTAATATGATGTTAATGAGCTTCAAGCCAGTTCTTGCCGACACCGCAGTCAGCGATCAAAGGAATAGATAAGTGAACGGCATTCTGCATCTCGGATACCACGATCTCCCGCACGCGCTCCACTTCCGCCTCGGGCACGTTAAAGTTCAACTCGTCGTGCACCTGCATGATCATCTGCGCCTTCAGGTTTTCCTCTTTCAGTCGGCGATGGATGGCGACCATGGCTATTTTGATGATATCGGCTGCGGTACCCTGAATCGGGGCATTGACCGCATTGCGCTCAGCGAACGAACGCACCGTCGCGTTATTCGAAAGGATATCCGGCAAGTAACGCTTGCGGCCGAAGAGCGTCTCCGCAAATCCGCGCTGCCGCGCAATTTCTTTTTGTTGCTCTATATAACGAATCACACCCGGGAAGGCTGCGAAATAGTCGTCGATGAGTTGGCGTGCTTCGGCCCGTGGGCAGTCCAACTGCTGCGCGAGGCCGAAGGCTGAGATACCGTAGATGATACCGAAATTGGCGGTCTTGGCCTTACGGCGCTCGTCCTTATTGATTTCCTCTATCGGTTTTCGGAAGATCCGCGCCGCCGTCGCCGCATGGATATCTTGTCCCGAGCGGAAAGCGTGCAGCAAGTGCTCGTCTTTGCTCATATGTGCAAGAAGACGTAATTCAATCTGACTGTAGTCCGCGCTGAGGAACAGACATCCCTCATCAGGAATGACGGCTTCACGAATCAGCTTGCCACGCTCGGAGCGAATAGGTAGATTCTGCAAGTTCGGATTGCTGCTGCTCAGACGTCCGGTAGCCGTCACCGTCTGGTTATATGTCGTATGGATCTTTCCGTCCTCTGCTATATAACCGGGAAGTGCTGATATATAAGTGGAGATAAGCTTGCTCAATGCTCTATAGTCAAGAATTGCGCCGACCACGGGGTGCTTTTCCTTCAAAGCGACCAGCACTTCTTCAGAAGTCGAATACTGTCCCGTGCGGGATTTTTTTGCTTTGGGGTCAAGTTTGAGTTTGTCGAAAAGCAACTCGCCCACTTGCTTCGGGCTGTTGATATTAAACGGCTCACCGGCGAGTTCGTAGATGCGTTGCTCGAGGGTGGTGAGTTCTTCGGTCAGCGTCGTCTCCGCCTCATGCAGTTTGTTCACGTCGAAGCGCACACCGGCGGCTTCCATCTCGCGCAACACCGGCACTAAGGGCAACTCAACGTCGTTGTATAAGTTCCACAGGTCTGCATCCGCTTTCAGCGCCGCCCAGTTGGGTTCGACCTCAGGATTGAAGGCCACCTCCGGATTGAGGAGGTACTGACAGAGCCGGTTCTCGATGGTGTCGTAGGTCGGAGTATTCGGAATATTCGGAGTATTCGGATCTTCAGCGAAGGCGCCAAAGAGGTCTAACTGATTCGGGTCGGCGGGTTTGGACTTTTTCGGAGTACTCGGAGTATTCGGAGCACTCGGAGCACTCTGAGGGAGTTTCTTGAGCAGGGTGTTGAATTCCAGTTCACGATAGAGCTCAGTAAGCGCCTCGAAGTTGGGTTCTTTCTTCGCCAAGAGCGCCTCGTCCAACGAAATAGGCACATCCGTGCGAATGCTAGCGAGAAAACGGGAGAAGCGGATATCCTCCACCTGCGATTCCACTTTCGCGCGCAGCGCGCCTTTGATCTCATCGGTGCGGGCGAGCATGTTTTCAATCGAGCCAAACTGTTGCAACAGCGCCACAGCGGTCTTCTCGCCTACCCCTTTGCAACCCGGGATATTATCGCTCGCATCACCCATCAATCCCAACAGATCAATCACCTGCGTCTTGTCTTGCAGGCCGTATTTCTCGCATACCTCTTTGGGTCCCATCACTTCAAAGCCTCCGGTATGGCGCGGGCGGTACATGAAGATATGCTCGCTCACCAGTTGGCCGTAGTCCTTATCCGGCGTAGCCATGAAGACCTCAAAACCGGCTTCTTCGCCCTGCTTAGCGAGTGTGCCGATGACGTCGTCGGCCTCAAAACCAGGTACTTCAAAGGCCGGTATATTCATCGTCTCTAACAGTCGCTTGATGACCGGTACGGCTTTGCGGATATCCTCCGGCGTCTCTTCGCGCTGCGCCTTATACTGCTCGTATGCCTCATGACGGAAGGTGCCACCTTTCGGGTCAAAGGCCACACCGACATGCGTCGGATTGACTTTCTTTAACAGGTCATCCAGCGTGATGGCAAAACCGAAGATGGCCGAGGTGTTCTCCCCTTTGCTGTTCATGCGCGGCGCGCGGATAAAAGCGTAGTACGCGCGAAAAATCATCGCGTAGGCATCGATAAGAAGCAGTTTTTTCATGACACTTAACTTTTGCAGTTGCAAAAGTACAACAAAAAAATGAGATATGCAAGAAAATGAAGATTTTTATAAAAAATGATGCGTTTTTGAGAGCGTAAAATTTGCATAATTCGGATTTTTATTGTATCTTTGTCGTCGGATTTGGAGATCAATGACTACGTTACTCCGTAACTTGTATAATTGTCTCAAATCCTCCTCTCCCCACCAGACGCACTAACGCTAGCGCCTGTCGGGGACCCCATAAAAAAGCCGAAAAACGATGAAAGTCAAGTGGACGAGCATCGTTACATCTGCCTCGTTATTAGCACTTAATTATATTATGATTGTAGTGACATCGGAAGAAGCATCCGATGAGCACCCGTTCGGCATCCGATCAGCATCCGATGGAACCAGCAGGAAACCTCGAGGCAGATAGCAGATTGTAGTGTGTTGGAGGGATCTATGGTTGAACGTTCTTCGGGAAACGTGTAGGTGGCACACCGGGACAGGAAGCGGCACTTCCCTTCATTTTCCAACTATAAATCACCTTGTTGTTTTTATCAATATATTTGACAACTTTGTTGGTATAGTTTCTTATACACATCAAGCCATTGTGACAACCTCCACTTGGCATCTCACCTTGTTCCAGAGTGAAAAGCACATTACCCTCTGTGTCAATCAGAGAATAGATCCCTTCTTCATACCCCCATGCTACGCCCTCGAAGAATGGAGCGCAAGAATAGAATTGTGTTTCAATTCTTGTAGTTCCTGTTCTGTCTACATAACCAGCTTTCCCCGTGTTTCCAAATCTTACCGGTAACAAATCATTATCTTCAAAGTTGCCAACCCAAGCGAAAACAGGCTCTGTCACTTTCTTGCCATATGTGTCAATCAGGCCATACAATACGTGATTATTCGTATATGCAAGCAGACCGCCTCCGACAGACCTTAGGTCGGCGTAAGAGGTAGTATCAATCACCCATTCCCCCTTTGTATTGATAGTGCCGAAAGTAGTAGATATATGTCCATTGTTATAGCGCATGACTTTAATTGCTGCCACTCCATCGCAGAAATCACCGTATTCATAAACAGTCATAGTATTTGTTTCAGAGATGTCGTCTAACGTCAATGCGAGTTCTCCTTTTTTGTTATAATAACCGGCTCCAGCAGCCACTAATCCCTCTTTGCTCATATTACCTATTTTCAAGAAAATATTTGGCAGGGCAACATTGAAGTTGCTATCATATAGTCCATATTTGTCCGGGATTCCAAAACTTGCCATATAATATTCATAGAACCTTAGGTATCCATTGTAGAAATAAGCGTCGCACTCATGCTGTTCTGGAAGCGTAAAGACCACCTCACCCTTCTTGTTGATGAATTGGATATGATAATCCAGCGTGCGGACTTTGGCTACACCGTTGCAAAAGAAATTCGCACTTGCAAATTGGGGCTGTATGACCATTTCCCCTTTCTCATTTATATAGCCATATTTCTCGCCAATTGAGTCTCCCGCGGGCCAAAGTTTCGTAGTGTCCTCATAGTAGTTTTGGGACACCGGATCCTCACAAGCGTTGCAAATCAACAGGGCAGCGCATAAAGCACAAAAGATAAAAAGTTTTGTTTTCATATAAAATTAAGTTATATAATTACACATTTTTCTATAATAAAACGTGAGACTTGTCAGCTTCAATCGGAGTGTTGAGGATTTCTGGACTACCTTCTATAACCAAATATCTACCGAACAAGACTCACGCAACGCGTGAGCATAAAAGCCTTGTTCTTGGTTATAGAATGTTTGAAAGTGTCCAGTTTTCAACACCCCAAGCTCTTAGCTGTATGCTTTGTTTTATCTATATAGCGCACGCTTGCGCTTGTCATCCTATTTTACGTCTTGGGCAGCTGACGGCAAATCAATTTTGCGGTGCAAAATTACAAAGATTTTTTGATATATGCAAATAAATGTGAGAGATTTTTCAAATTATCGCTAACGGGCGGAGCTTATTCGCATGAATAAGGGCGTTAGCGATAATAATCATTGTCCGCACGCAGAGGGCGGACAGCGAAGGGGTAAACCGCCTATCCCCGAGCCCCAAAAGAACAATTACCAGTTAATTGGTTGTAAACCGTGATTAATCAAATAGTTGTTTGCTGCGCTAAAGTGGCCGCATCCGTCGAAGCCACGATAGACGGAGAGGGGTGATGGGTGAGAAGTTTGCAGAACAAGATGTTTGCGTCGGTCGATGATTTGGCCTTTTCGCTGGGCATACGAGCCCCAGAGCATAAACACCAAGTGTTCGCGTTCTTTATTCAGAGCTGCGATAGCGGCGTCCGTCAGTTCTTCCCATCCTTTTCCCTGGTGGCTACCCGCTTTATGCGCCTCCACTGTCAGCGTGGCATTCAAAAGCAGAACTCCTTGAGCCGCCCAACGGCGAAGGTCTCCGCTCTGAGGGATAGGCGTGCCCAAATCGCGGTGGATCTCCTTGTAGATATTCATCAGCGAAGGAGGAATCTGCACACCTTCCGGCACCGAGAAACTGAGTCCCATCGCTTGTCCTTCCTCATGATACGGGTCCTGGCCGATAATCACCACGCGTACTTTATCAAACGGACAGGAGTCAAAGGCGTTAAAAATAAGACCTGCCGGAGGAAAGCACCGACGGGTCTTATACTGTTGGCGCACATATTGAGTGAGGAGTTCGAAATAGGGTTTGTCAAACTCCGCCTGCAACACGCGCTGCCAAGATGGATCTATTCGTACCTGCATCAATCGACGATTAACATTGCATCTCCGTAGTCACCAAAACGATATCCTTCTTTGATAGCCTCTTCATAGGCGTGCATGGTCTCTTCGAACCCACCAAAAGCAGCAGCCATCAACAACTGGCTCGACTGCGGCATGTAGAAGTTCACGAAGAAACTGTTGGCCACCATGAAACGGTAAGGCGGGAAGATAAACTTATTCGTCCATCCGTTGTAAGCCTTGAGAGCACCGTTTGTTCCGGCTACGTGCTCCAAAGCGCGCATCACCTCCGTGCCGACGGCGCATACGCGGTGCATCTCTTCGTGCGCTTTGTTAACCGCGTTCGTCATCTTCTCCGGCAGGATGATCTGCTCGGACTCCATTTTGTTCTTCGTCAGGTCCTCCACGTCAATATCTTTGAAGATACCCAGCGACACGTGGCTGGTCATGAACGTCGTCTCAATACCGCGGATCTCCATGCGTTTGAGGAGCTGTTTGGAGAAATGCAGACCGGATGCCGGCGCCGCTACTGCGCCTATCTTATCGGCAAAGATAGTCTGATACCGCTCGGTATCCATCTCGCGCACCGGTTGGTCGTGAAAAGATTCTTCGTAAGCCGCCTGCGTAGCCGCATCCATCGGACGATGAATATATTTCGGTAGCGGAGCGCTTCCCAAGGCGTACAGACGCGGCACAAACTCCTCGTTGTCATAATCCGTAAGGAAACGGAAAGTACGGCCGCGACTCGTGGTGTTATCAATCACCTCGGCTACGATCGAAGGGTCTTCGTCGAAGGTCAGTTTGTTACCGATACGGATCTTACGCGCCGGATCCACGAGCACGTCCCAGTAACGCGACTTATGATTCAGTTCACGCAGCAGGAACACCTCAATCAGGGCGTTGGTCTTCTCCTTATGCGCATACAAGCGCGCCGGGAACACCTTGCTGTCGTTCATCACGAAGAGGTCTCCTTCGTCGAAATACTCCACTAAGTCGGAGACTTTCTTATGCTCTATCTCTCCGGACTTGCGGTGGAGCACCATCATTCGGGCCTCATCGCGATAAGAGGCAGGATACTGAGCAATTAATTCTTCAGGCAGTTTAAACTTAAACTGGCTGAGTTTCATATCATTGGTCTTGTACATACTCGTAGTTTTTTAAGTCTTCTAAAAAGTTCTCTATCGTATAGCAATCTTCCACTCTGGTGTTTCCTACGCGCGTGCGGCGTAGAGCCGTCAAGTGTGCACCGGAGTGCAAGCGCTCGCCGATGTCGCGGGCTAACGCACGAATATACGTGCCCTTCGAGCATACGACGCGTATCGTCAGTTGCATGGCCGCTTCATCAAACGCCAACACCTCTATCTCGTCAATTACCAGCAGTTTCGGTTTTAACTCCACTTCTTCGCCTTTGCGGGCAAACTCATAGGCGCGCTTCCCGTTGATCTGCACAGCAGAGAAGATCGGCGGCACTTGCCATTGCTCTCCGAGAAACTGCGGGATGGTCCGGTCAATCAACTCACGAGTAATATGCTTCGTCGGATAAGTCGCATCGATTGCTTTCTCCAGGTCGTAACTCGGCGTGGTGGCACCCAGTTGCAGCGTTGCGATATATTCCTTCACGTCATACTGCAGTTGGTCAATCAGCTTGGTCTTCTTGCCCGTGCAGATGATCACTACGCCGGTGGCCAGAGGATCCAAAGTACCGGTATGCCCCACCTTCAGTTTCTTCCGGCCTAACTTTTGGCATAGGTTCCATCGCACCTTCGCCACCAGATCGAATGAGGTCCAATGCAGCGGCTTGTCAAACGCCAGTACTTCGCCTTCTTCAAAATCCCACATATCAGCAAACGGTAGCGATGATGGTTACCGAGCCTACGATAGCACAGTAAAGAGCAAACCAAACCAAGCGCTGACGGCGGACGATCTCTATCATAAAGCGGCATGCAAAACAACCGGTAGCAAACGCCGCGACAAAGCCCACGATGGCAGGCACAAGGCCCAAATCGCTGACAATCTCGCCCTTGAGCAGTTTCAGCAAATCCAGAAACGCTTCGCCCAAGATAGGAATGAGCACCATCAGAAAAGAGAACTGCGCCACACTCTCTTTCTTCACGCCGCAGAGCAGACCCGTAGCGATGGTCGTGCCCGAACGGCTCAGGCCCGGTAACACGGCGCAAGCCTGCGCGAGGCCGATGATGATGGCATCTTTATAACCCACCTCATGACCGATATTCTGACGCTTCTTCTGCAACCACTCACTCAACGCCAACAATACCGCCGTAATGATCAGACAGATACCGACCAACAGCAGGCCGTTGCCGAAGAACGACTCCACTTGGTCCTTGAAGAACATCCCGACGATGAAGACCGGTATCATCGATACGAAGATCTTCGCCACATAGTCCTTCTCAGCGTTCCACTGCAGCGTAGTAAACGTACCGCGGAAGAGTTGCGCCACCTGGCTCCAGAGTACCACGAGCGTAGAGAGCACCGTAGCGGCATGCACAATGACAGCAAACGTCAGGTTCTCTTCGCCCGACGTACCAAGCAACACATGCCCGATCTCCAGATGGCCGGAAGACGAAACGGGCAGGAACTCCGTCAGTCCCTGCACGATACCCAGTATAAGTGCTTGGATCCAACTCATTTCTTACAGCGGAATAAGATGGCAAAAATCATACTCACAAAACCGAATAAAGCAATCATCGGTCCCACCGTAATGCGGCGGACAGAGAAGATATCCGGGTTATATGCTTCCTCTCCGGAGGGCGCTCCGACCATCAGGCAGAAACCGACCACGATGATCACAAACGATACCGCTATCAGGATGAGGTTGAGTTTGGGCAATGTATGTTTCATATATAAGTTATCAGTTTTTAGATGTCAGTTATCAGATCTCGTACAACGAGTTATTATCCATGCGGATATAACGACCGGTAGCAATCAAGGACGCGAAGAGCGTGATGAGCAATCCGCTTACCAGCACGACAGCCGACACCAACGCGATGTTCTGCCACGTCAACGGGAAGAGCAACACACCCAGGCGGTTCTCCACATAATAGACCACTCCGCTCAGCACAGCCAGTGCGGCGATACCCGAGAAGAAACCCATCACCATATTACGCCATACGAACGGACGGCGGGTCACCCACGAAGTAGCGCCCACAAGCGTCATCGTGTTGATGAGGAAGCGCTTCGCGTAGATCTGCAGACGGATGGTGTTCACGATGAGCACCATCGAGATCAACAGCAGCGCCAAAGCCACACCCAACAATATCAGCGAGAAATCATGGATATTACTGCTCATCAAGTCCGCCAAGTCACGCGGATAGATCACCTCCGACACATATGGCAGCGCTTTCAGTTGGTTCGCCAAGACCGTCAGGCTGTCCGGGGCACTATAGACCTCCGTCGGATGGATCTCATAGCTGGCCGAGAGAGGGTTATAACCCAAGAAAGCACTGGGGTCCTCGCCTAACGAGGCAATATGCTCTTGCAACGCCTCTTCACTCGACACATAATGATAACTGCTGCAGCGGTCGCTATAGTCTAAGATCCTTTCTAACCGGGCACACTGGACACTATCCGCATCCTGCGTGAGCACCGCCGTAAGGGTGATGTTCTCACGCATGCGCGTAACAAGCGCTCCTGCAGAAAGCAGGAGCACACATTCCAAGCCAATAAGGCATAACACCAGCGAAACGCTGACGGCGGAAGTTAAATAGGAATTCCGAAAACGATGTTTCCGCATTAATACTCCCAGAGATCTTGTTCAAAATTGAGCAACTCGGTAGCAATACGCTCCTGCTCTTTCTTCACTTCCTCTGCCGTACCCGCATAATCCGGAATCCAGCGGTTATACATGTTACCCTCACCGACGATGTACGACGTGAAGAGACGTTTCTGGAAGAACTCGTCAAACGTCACGCGCTTTACCTCGTTGCGGTTAGGAATAGCATACTGCATAGCCAGATACGGACGCAGCTGATCAAACGAGATCCAGAACATAATCGACTCACGGAGCGAAGCCATGATATTCGAATTGTCACGCGTCGAGATCTTATCTGCCTGCAGCGGAGCGATAGCCATGATCTTCGTATGCAGACGCGAGGTGTGCTTGTCGAAGAATACCACTTCCTGAATCAGGTACTTCAACTGGTTCTTCACCAATTGCTCGAACGGATAGAAGTGGAACGACAACTCATCCGCGATGCTGTCGTAGTGAACCAACATAGCATCCGAAGTCGCGATATCGAAGTGCGAAGGATCATCTGAGTAGTCTGCCATAGGATCATCGGCCATGAACAGCGTCGGAAGGATACTACGCGATACCGGGTCTTGGTGCAGATCCGGCTTGATGGTCTCCATATTCTTCTCATAGATAGGAAGACCGTCCACTACTGCATCCGTGATGACCTTGAAGAGGTTACGATAGTCTGCATCGTCGGACTTGGTCGGGAAGTAGAGCTGGTAGTTCTGCTTGTAGCGCATATCGATGATACGATATACGTAACGAGCCCAGATCACGTCGTCAATACGGTGGTCCACCATCACGATCGTGTCATGCGCTTGAGAGAACTCCTCCGTCTGGATACGCGCACTACCTACCTCGTCGAAGAACGAGACTACTTTATGCTGTGCTTGAGCCGTTACGATACCCAGCAACATGCATGCGATAATACTGATTTTTTTTATCATATCTGTTTGGTATTAATTCAGTGATAGAGGAATAGGCGACAGACGGGTCTCCTTACCATCCGGACCTTGGGCACGGATATCGGTAATAACCACGATAGCACCCATCTTCAGTTTACCCAGACGATCTAACTGGTCACGCGTAAACTTGTTACCGCGGGACTCCGTCAGGATACCGTTGATGTTCACCTTAAAGCTCGTGATACGGTACGGCAGGTCCAACAATCCATCCGGTCCGTAGGAAGCGATCACCGTTGCAGAACTGTTCAACAGCGCACCACGAGAGATATTTCCATCAGAGTACTCTTTCTCGCCGGACTTGAAGTAAGCACCCGGTTTCGGCAGTGCCTTTACGCGGTACTCCCTGCTTCCCATCGGTTGCATACGACCATCCAACTCTGCGCTTACAGAGATCGTTACGCTCTTGGCGCCGTCGCCCGGCTTGATGATCCACAGACCACCTTGCTGCTTGACCTGCGCGCCGTTGACAGAGATCTTCACTTTGTCGTTCGACACACCCGGTACAGAGATCGAGAACTTGTTCTCGTATCCGCGGTACATGATGTTGAGGTCGGTATTCGAGATCGTCACAGCCGGCTCGCCTACGCTATACTCACTCGAGAACGGCAGATTCTCCATCTCGCCGGTCGAGGGGTTCTGGTATGCAATCCAACCGGAGTATTTCTTCAATCCTATACCCGAAGCGGCTACTTCGTAGATACCTTGGTCATTAATACGCTGGCCCTCGATATAATACTCAGGACGTTGCGTCGAGTCGATAGCGGCCAAGATAATCTGTGCCGAGTACTTACCACCACGGATCACGTAGTTCGAGTTCGGTATCACGTACGCGTTCAGTTTATTCACGCGCAGGTCACCCGCGTCCGTACGATCCATAAGGTATTGAATCACCTGACTCTCGGTAGCACGTACGTCGTTCTGCATCTTCGTCAGAATAGTGATCGAAGCGCCAACCGGCATACCTTCAAAAATCGCTACTTCCCAGTCACAGGAGTCTTTCTCGTGTGCATTCCATCCGCGCTCGGTAGCGAGGTTCTGGAGGATTGAACCACGCAGCTCGGCATCGGTCTCTGCCAATCCGGCTGCATAGTCGCGGTAGTAAGCGACCATCTCTTTGAGAACCGCACCATTACCTTGTACGATAGCGTATTGAGCCGTTACGTCCAAGTTCGAGTTACCCTCGATATGCATCGTCGGATCGAGACCTTGGGCCTTCAACTCCTCTACTCTCTTCTTGCTATCGGCCAAAATGGCAATGTGCTCCTTGAAGTCCTGAATATAATTGAACAACGAGTCTGCACGACGTTGTACCTCCTTGGCTTTATCGAACCATTCTTGCGTCTTCTCCGGGTTATCTGCATTAGCAGCCTGGAAATCCAGATAGAGTTGCGCGTTACGTTTATCCGAAGCAGCGATAGAGGAATGCAGACTATTGTCCACCAATGTAAAACCATTGAGGATATCCGTACTTACGTTCAACGCCAACATGGCGGTGAGCACCAAGTACATCATACCAATCATTTTTTGTCTCGGGGTTTCCGGACAGTTTTTTGCTCCACCCATT
>JAFSQV010000023.1 GCA_017446455.1 Paludibacteraceae bacterium | reverse complement strand
GAGATAAGAACTCGCGAGATTCAAGTCCGTCGCACAAAAAAGGAGTCACGTTTGTGACTCCTTTTTGCGGTGCGGACGAGACTCGAACTCGCGACCTACGGCGTGACAGGCCGGTATTCTAACCAACTGAACTACCGCACCGGATAGTTGCTCTTTCTCAAAAGCGGGTGCAAAAGTACTGCTTTTTTTTGAAATGACCAAATTTTTCGGCAACTTTTTTCAAAAAAAGTGCATTTTCATGAAAAAAGGCCACCTCTCGGCAGCCTTTTTTGCTTTTTATCCTTTGAATTCGGGATCGGTGAGGTCTCCGTTGAGGAAACTCTCGTAAGCCGTCATATCAATCAGGCCGTGTCCGCTGAGGTTGAAGAGGATGACTTTTTCTTCGCCCGTCTCGATGCATTTCTTCGCTTCGCGAATCGTAGCGGCGATAGCGTGACAACTCTCCGGCGCGGGAATGATACTCTCTGTCTGCGCAAAGAGCAGGCCTGCTGCGAAGGACTCGGTTTGTGGGATATCTACGGCGCGCATGTAACCGTCTTTGAGCAGTTGGCTGACAATAGTGCCGGCGCCGTGGTAACGCAGACCGCCCGCGTGGATATTCGCCGGTTTGAACTCGTGGCCCAGTGTATACATCGGCAGTAAGGGTGTATAGCCGGCTTCGTCACCGAAGTCGTACTCGAACTTACCCTTCGTCAGTTTCGGGCAACTGGATGGTTCGGCTGCGATATATTCGGTTTTCTTGCCTTCGAGAATAGTATGGCGCATGAAGGGGAAGGCGAGTCCGCCGAAGTTACTTCCGCCGCCGAAGCAGGCGATGATGATGTCGGGATACTCACCGGCTTTGGCCATCTGTTTCTCGGCTTCGAGACCAATGACGGTCTGGTGCAGCGAAACATGGCTCATTACCGAACCGAGCGTGTATTTGCAGTTCGGCGTGGTGGTCGCTAGTTCGACAGCCTCCGAGATAGCGGTGCCGAGCGAACCCGGGTGCAGCGGATCGCGGGTGATGATGTCTTTTCCCGCGCGGGTGGACATAGACGGCGAACCTTCTACCGTCGCACCAAAGGTGCGCATGATCGAACTGCGGTAGGGTTTCTGCTGCATGGAAATCTTCACTTGATAGACTGCGCACTCGAGTCCGAAAGCTTTGGCCGCATAGCTGAGCGCGGCACCCCATTGTCCGGCACCTGTCTCGGTGGTGACGTTTGTCGTACCTTCCTGCTTGCAATAGTAACATTGCGGCAGGGCGGAGTTGATCTTATGCGAACCCAGCGGATTTACACTCTCGTTCTTGAAATAGATATGTGCGGGTGTGCCTAAGGCCTTCTCTAAGGCGTACGCACGAACGAGCGGTGTAGAACGGTAGTATTTATATCGGTCGAAGACTTCTTCGGGAATATCTATCCAGGCATGCTCTTGGTCTAACTCCTGCTTGGCGCACTCGGCGGCGAAGATGTGCGCTAAATCGTCCGCCGTCAGCGGTTCTTTCGTCGCCGGATTGAGTAACGGCAGCGGCTTGTTGATCATGTCCGCTTGGATGTTATACCATTGGCGAGGCAGTTCGCTCTCGTCCAATAAAAATCGTTTTTGCTTGCTCATAACAGAAAAAATGTAAATTTTGTACCTTTTATACGTAAACGACCGCAAAGGTACAACAAAAAAATGAAATAAACAAGAGGGCAAAGAGTTTTTTAGAAAAAAAATGTTCCAAATATCGAATTGCCCCCGACTTAACCCCGTAATTACCCCGTGTTAACCCCGTTCACACTTGCCGGCGGAATTCTGCCAAAACAATCGCGGTGGCGATGGCTACGTTGAGGCTCTCCGAAGTCTCTGCGTCTTTGGGATAAGAAGGAATGCGCAACGGGCGAGTGATGAACGGCCGCACGGCCTGCGAGATACCGTTTCCTTCATTACCCATGATGATAATTCCTTCTTTCTTTAGGTCTTTCCCTCCTTCACTCTTTAACGCTTCGTACATGTCGCGGCCGTCCAAGAGTGTGCCGTAGACGGGCAGGGTGGTGCTCTTAAGGAAAGACGGCAGGTCGAGGTAGTGAACGTGTACACGGGCTAAAGCGCCCATCGTAGCTTGTACAACCTTCGGATTGTAGCAATCAGCGGTGTCCGGCGAACAGAGGATGGTGCGAACTCCGAACCAGTCGCAAGTGCGAATAATGGTGCCTAAGTTGCCCGGATCTTGGATGCCGTCGAGTACCAATAAGAGATCGGAGTTTTCGGAATAATCTGATTTTTCTGAGTACTCCGATTTTTTGAACACGCCAATCACGCCCTGCGGCGTGCGCAGACCGGACATTTGCTCAATCTCCGTGCGTGTGGCGTTCTCGCCCTCGCGATAGAGGTGTACGAGTTCGAAGCCTTTCCGCAGTTCCTCCACGCATTTCTCGCCTTCGGCAACAAACAGACCCGCCTCGTCGCGGTATTTCTTCTGCTGCAAACTTTTTACAAGTTTGATCTGCGTTTTGCTGACTCTTTCCATAGATACACTCAAAAAACGCCACAAAAGTACAAAAATATTTTGATATATCAAAATTTTTGACTAATTTTGCACGCTCATTATGTTAGGCGCAGTCCGTACATATGGTTTTCGATGCTTGAGTATCGCCCTGTTGGCGGTGCTCTTAGCGTCGTGTAATGCCACGAAGTTTGTGCCGCAAGACAAGTACTTGCTGAACAAAGTTCGGGTGAAATGCGTGGATGACAAGAATGTGTCCACCGGCACGCTGAGTAACTATGTGCGCCAGAAGCAGAACACCGAGATATTCGGGTTCTGGAAACTGCAGCTACATGTGTATAACACCGCTCCGATGGATACGACGACCAAGTCGCGTGCCCGTGCGGCGCGGAATGCGAAGAAGATGGGTGAAGCGCCGATCATCTACGACGAGGAGTTGACAGAAGCGAGTATGCAGCAGATACGGCAGCAGATGAATAACATGGGTTATTTTCATGCGGAGGTAGATACGCAGTTGCGGTTTAAGAAGCGGAAGGTGGAAGTGACGTACCTGGTGACGGCGCATCAGCCGTATTATGTGCGGAACTACGAGGTGGATATCCCTATTCCGGAACTGGCGGAGATCGCGCAGAATGAGCGGCGAAAGGTGCATTCGGGCGAGCAATTCTCTACGGCGACGCTGGACGAGGAACGCGAGCGTATCACCAGTGCGATGCGCAATCAGGGGTATTACTATTTTGAGAAGTCGCTTCTGGAATACACGGCCGATAGCGCGTTAGGTTCCCATCAAGTGGATATTCGGTTGCATATGGCGCCGTACGTGTCGCAGTTGGATTCGGCGGAACTGAAGCGTCTGAATACCCGCTATTCGATTCGCGAGGTCAACTATACGCAGGACTATCCGTTCTTGCGCAAGAGTGCGCTGCGTCGCGCGAACCGTATTCGCGCCGGTGAGCGGTATGCGGAGTGGAAAGTAGAACGCACGTACGCGCGCATGAATGCTTTGCCGCCGGTGAAATACGTCGATATCGTCTTCACGCCGGTGGGGGACACCTTGCTGGACTGTAATATCTCGGTTTCGCGAAGCAGGCTGAACTCCGTGTCGGCGGAGGTGGAAGGCACGTATAGTGCCGGAGATTGGGGTATCGCAGCAGGTCTGCGGTATACCAACAAGAATATCTTCCACGGTGCGGAAGTGCTGACGGTAGGAGCGCGCGCTTCGTACGAGTGGCGCACTAACGGCGGACGGGCGATAGAAGCGCGTGCCGATGCGGGCTTGCGTTTCCCGTCGAATGTGGCGGTGGAGATAGGCTATAACTACCAGCAACGCCCGGACGAGTACACGCGTACGATCGCGAATGCGAACCTGTCGTACACGATTCCTCGCAAACCCGGCAGCCGCTGGACGCACGAGTTCAACCTCG
The DNA here is from genome assembly GCA_017446455.1 of Paludibacteraceae bacterium. Taxonomy (GTDB): domain Bacteria; phylum Bacteroidota; class Bacteroidia; order Bacteroidales; family Paludibacteraceae; genus Colicola. Next base: position 30,974 of record JAFSQV010000023.1, on the reverse strand, counting down.
TCGATATCAACTATATCTATGTGCCGTGGATGTCGGAGGCGTTCAAGCGCCAGTTCATCGACCGCTCGTCGGTGCTGAAGGCCAGCTATGAGGACCATTTTATCGTCGATTGGAGTTATACGGGTTCGTACTCGACCTTCAATCCGCGCTTCCCGAACCGCTCCTATCTGCAGTTCGCGCTCCGCGTAGAGACGGCGGGTAACTTCCTGTATGCCCTGAGCGAGATATTCCGCTTCCCGAAGAATGAGGACGGCGCGTATGTGATCGGTCATATCCCCTTTGCGCAGTATGCGAAAGGCGATTTTAACTTTACCTACCACGGCATCATTGCGCCGAAGCATCACCTGGTGACGCATATCGGTTTCGGTGCGGCGGTGCCGTATCTGAATGCGAAGGTTATTCCGTTCGAGAAGCGCTATTTCGGTGGCGGCGCGAGTGGTGTCCGCGGTTGGCAGGCCCGCACGCTGGGACCGGGTACGTTCCGCAACACGGGCAACAGGATGGCGTATGACTTGCAGGTGGGCGATATCCACCTCGAGATGAACCTCGAGTATCGTTTTAAGGTGCTGAGATTCCTGGAGTTGGCGGCCTTCACGGATGCCGGTAATATATGGACGATCTATAACTATGACTCGCAGCCGGGCGGCGTGTTCACCGCGGATTTCTACAAGCAAATCGCTTGGAGCTACGGTGCGGGACTGCGTTTCGACCTCTCGGTGATGATCTTCCGTATCGACTTCGGCGTGAAGCTGTACGACCCGAGCCGCATCGACTTAGGTACGCAGTGGCGTACTGCGCCGAACGGCCTGTGTTGGAAGGATGATATGACGTTCCACTTCGCGATAGGTTACCCCTTCTGATGTTAAAAGCGCAGATGATAGAAGGGCTCATCGAAGCCGGGTGCGACGAAGCGGGACGCGGACCGTTAGCGGGCAGTGTGTTTGCGGCGGCGGTGATACTGGACCCGAAAAGGGTAGGAGAGGTGCCGGAGTTCGACTGGCTCAATGACTCGAAACAGTTGACGGACAAACAGCGCTATGTGCTCCGGCCGATCATCGAACGTGAAGCCGTCAGTTGGGCGGTGGTAGAAGTGACGGCTAAGGAGATAGACGAACGGAATATATTGCAGTGCTCGATATTGGGCATGCAGCGCGCGCTGGATAAGCTTTCCGTGCGTCCGCAGCATATCCTGGTGGACGGCAATAAATGGAAGCCCTACGTGCCGAAGGGAGAGCTGTTGGAGATACCGGCTGACACGGTGGTGCACGGCGATGCGACCTACATGTCGATAGCGGCAGCGAGTGTGCTGGCCAAGACCTATCGGGACGACTATATGCTGCGGCTGCACGAGGAGTTTCCCCAATACGGCTGGGCGAATAACAAAGGCTATCCGACGGCCGAACATTATGCGGCCATAAAGAAATATGGAGTAACACCTTATCATAGATTAACGTTTAACTTAAAATTGTAACATTATGAATTTCTTTCGTAGAACGGTTGTGGTAGAAGGACAAGAGCGTCCTCGCCGCAGAGTAGGTTGCCTCGGCGGCTGCCTGATTTTCTTTGCAGTGTATTTTATCTGCAGTGCTCTCCTCGGATGGATTATGGGGGATATGTTCTCCTCTTCGAACGTCAAGTTGGAGGACAAGACCATCTATCGTCTGGAGCTGAAGGGAACGTTGATAGAGCAGGCGAAGGAAGAAAACCCGTTCGCCTCGCTGATGAGTTCCGTGCCTTACAGCAGCTATGCCGGTCAGGGCGAGACGGTTGGTCTGGATGCTATCTTGAGTAATATCCGCCTGGCGAAGAACGACGATAAGATCCTCGGTATCTGGCTGGACGGCGCAGAGTTGGCGACGGCGCCGGCGAATGCGAAAGCCATCCGCGATGCGCTGCTTGACTTCAAACAGAGCGGCAAGTGGGTGATCGCTTCGGCGAAGAATTACGGTCAGACCAACTACTATATCGTTTCTGTAGCAGACCGTATCTGTCTGGATCCGACGGGTGCAGTGAGTTGGAACGGTCTCTCGGGCACGAAGATGTATTTCACGCGTGCTATGGAGAAGATCGGCGTCGAGATGCAGATCCTCAAAGTGGGTACGTTCAAGTCGGCCGTAGAACCGTATTTCCGCACCTCGATGTCGGATGCAGACCGCCTGCAGACCGAGCAATATCTCGGCGGTATCTGGAAAGAGTACAAGGCTGCTATCTCGGCTGCCCGTCATATCGACGAGGCGCAGCTAGATGTGCTCGCTGACCGTTTTATGGGCCTGCAGTCCGCCGAAGAGAACCTCAAGGCCGGACTCGTGGACACCATCGTCTATACCCAGGATATGGACTCGCTGCTGCGCGTCTATGCCGGCACGAAGGACTATCACCTGCTTACCACCGCGAAGATGGCGAACGTAAAACGTCCGGAGTCGAAAGCGAAAGATAAAGTAGCGGTACTCTACCTCGAAGGCGAGATCACCGATGACTCGGGCGACGGTATCGTAGGCAAGAAAGTAGTGAAGACCCTTAAGAAGATCCGCAAGCAGGATGACATCAAAGCGCTCGTGCTGCGCGTCAACAGTCCGGGTGGATCGGCCGACGCCAGCGAAGCTATCTGGCATGCGGTTCAGAATATCAAAGCAGACAGTATTCCTGTCGTTGTCTCGATGGGTGACTACGCCGCTTCGGGAGGCTACTATATCTCCTGCGGCGCAGATTATATCTTTGCAGAACCGACCACACTCACCGGTTCAATCGGTATCTTTGGTACTGTTCCGAATGTATCGAAACTGCGTAATAAAGTGGGTCTGGACATCGACGGCGTGCGCACGAACAAACATTCGGACCTGGAGACCAACATGATTCTCAAGGGTATGAATACCGAAGAGCACGCGCTGATGCAGACAATGGTTGAGCGCGGATATGACCTGTTCACCAGCCGTTGTGCCGAAGGCCGTCACGTAGAGCAATCCTATATCAAATCCATCGGCGAAGGCCGTGTTTGGTTGGGTGACAAAGGCGTAGAGATCGGTATCGTGGACAAACTCGGTAATATCGACGACGCGATTGCGAAGGCGGTTGAACTCGCCGGACTGGAGTCGTATCAACTGACGTATTTCCCGGAGAAAGAAGACCCGTATGAGGAGTTGTTCAAGATGTTCGACAACACTACGGACGAGGAACGCCTCATCCTGAAAGTGCGTGAGTTCTGCTCCAAACCGCGTATCATGGCCCTCATGCCGGAAGTGAAGATCCAATAATACGCCATACACTATACACCATACATGCGCAACGCGCTACTCATACCGCTTAGTGGACTCTACTCCATTGGAGTAGCCATCCGCCATACGCTGTTTGACCAGCGTCTGTTACCCTCGTTTAGCGTCGATGTACCGACCATATGCGTGGGTAACCTGGCGGTGGGCGGTACGGGAAAGACACCGATGGTGGAGTATCTGCTGCAGCTGCTGTTGGACAACGGTTATCATCCGGCGGTGCTCTCGCGCGGATACAAGCGCAAGACGCGCGGTTTTCTGTTGGCCGACAGTATGGCGACGGTAGAGACGATCGGTGACGAGGCGATGCAGCTGCATCGGAAGTTTCCGGAGGTTCCTATCGCCGTGTGCGAGAACCGCGTGCGCGGTATCAAACAACTGCAGCGCCAGTTGCAGAAACTGGATGTCGTCGTGCTTGATGATGCGATGCAGCACCGCGCGTTGCGCTGCGGCTTCACCATCCTCCTCACGCCGTACGACCACCTCTATATCGACGATCATATGTTGCCTTGGGGCACATTGCGCGACCTGCCGAGCAGAGCCTTGACGGCCGATGCGGTAGTGGTGACCAAGTGCCCGGACAGCATTCGTCCGATAGACATGCGCGTGGTGGACAACCGCCTCCACTTGCCTACTTTCCAGCAGCTCCATTTTGCGGGACTGAGTTATGCCCCTATGGAGCAGGAGGGCACGCCCCTCGTGCTGTGCGGCATCGCCCAACCGCATTATATGATGCGGTATGTGAAGAAGCATTTTCCGAAGGCGGAATTGATGGCGTATCCCGATCATCATCATTATACGCCGGCGGATATAGACGCTATCATGCAGCGCGCGGAGGATTTTGACTTCGTCCTCACGACGGAGAAAGATATCCAGCGGCTGCGCACGACGTCTCTTGTGGACCGCCTGCATGCACAGAACCAGCGCTTAATAGCTCTGCCTATCCGCGTGCGGTTCTGTACCCCCAAAGAACTCTTTGACCGACAAATACTGACGTATGTTCGCGAGCATAAAAATACATAGTATATTGCGTCGTTTTGTGCCGCCGTATCGTGCGCAGTTGGGGTGGAATATCTTCTTCAACCTCCTCTCGACGATCTTGTCGCTCTTCTCGTTCGCGGCGATCATCCCGGTGCTGCGCATCCTCTTCGGGCTCAACACCCTTGAGGTGACACGCATCCCGCTGAGTGAGGTACACGGACTGCAAGAGACGATAGCGGCACTGCGCACGAACCTCTACTGCGTACTCAACGAACAGATCGCGCTACATGGCGCGGGGTATGTGTTGCTGCTCTTGGGCCTTTTCCTTATCGTGATGACGGGACTCAAAGTGTTCACGGCCTGGCTCGCGAACTACTTCATGGTGCCTATCCGAACGGGCGTACTGCGCGACTTGCGCAAGCAGTTGTACGATAAGATACTCTCGCTGCCTATGGGCTATTTCACCCAAGCGCGGCGGGGCGATATCATCTCGCGTATGACGAACGATGTGAACGAAGTGGAAGCATCTATCATGTCGGCCCTGGATATCCTGTTCAAGGACCCTATCATGATTCTCGTGTACCTCATCACGCTCTTCGTCATCTCGTGGCAACTGACGCTGTTCGTGTTGCTGCTCATGCCGATCGCTATCTTCCTCATCGGCCGTATCGGGCGTAGCCTCAAGCGGGCTTCCAAGAAGGGGCAGGAGCAGAACGCTGAGATCCTCTCGTCTGTCGACGAGACGCTGCTGGGCCTGCGGGTGGTCAAAGGCTTTAATGCGCAGAGCAAACTGCGTACGCGGTTCGAGACGCTTATCAATGCGACGCGCGCGACCTTCAACCGTATCAACCGCCGGTATTACTTGGCGCACCCGCTCTCGGAGTTTCTCGGCACGATACTCATTGCCGTCATCCTGTGGTTCGGCGGTCTGCTGATCCTCTCCGACCATGCGACTATCGACGCGGCGACGTTCATCTACTACCTCGTCATCTTCTACTCGATCATCAACCCCTCGAAAGACCTCAGCAAAGCGGCATACGGTATTCGTCGCGGCATGGCGTCTCTCGAGCGCATTGATACGGTGCTCAATACGGAGTCGAATATCGTCGAACCCGCGCAACCGCTGCCGGTGCATTTCGATAAACAGATTGTCTTTGACCATGTATCCTTCTCGTACCAGCCGGAACGCGAAGTGCTGACAGATATCTGCCTGACGATACCGAAAGGTCAGACCATTGCGCTGGTGGGGCAGTCGGGTAGTGGGAAGACGACGCTTACGGACCTCTTGCCGCGGTTCTATGACCCGACGGCAGGGCATGTCGCTATCGACGGCACCGATATTCGTCGACATATGACGCACGACATACGCAACCTGATGGGGATTGTGTGCCAGGAACCTATCCTGTTCAATGACACCGTGCTCAATAACATCACCTTCGGTGTCGATACTTCCCAACCTGCGCCGAACGGACTGACCTGGCGTGAGGCAACTGAACAAGCTGCATGTATCGCCAATGCGCATGCTTTCATTGAGGCGATGCCGGAAGGGTATGACACCATTATCGGCGACCGCGGGTCTCGCCTCTCCGGAGGTCAGCGCCAGCGTCTCTCTATCGCACGGGCGATACTCAAGAACCCGCCGATTCTTATCCTCGATGAAGCGACCTCGGCACTCGACAGCGAGTCCGAACGACTGGTGCAAGATGCCCTTGAGCACCTGATGAAGGACCGCACTACGCTCGTGGTGGCGCATAGACTCTCGACCATCCGCCATGCCGATCTCATATGCGTGCTCCACGAAGGACGCATCGTCGAGCGCGGCACGCACGATGAACTATACGCTCTCGGAGGACACTATACCAAACTCGTCGATATGCAGCAATGAAAAAGCGTGTACTCTTAGGAATGTCGGGAGGCATAGACTCCACCGTCAGCGCCATGCTCTTGCTCGAGCAGGGCTACGAGGTCGTCGGCGTCACCTTCCGTACCTTCGATAGTATCAAAGAATCGTGTATCGCCAAGGAGAAAGGCTGCTGTACCATTGACTCCATCATGGAGGCGCGGCATAATGCAGAGAAGATGGGGTTTGAGCACCACATCGTGGATTTCCGCGAGACTTTCCGCCGCTGCGTCATACAGAATTTTATAGACGAGTATATGGCAGGGCGCACGCCCAACCCCTGCGTGCTGTGCAATAGTCATATCAAGTGGGGCGAACTGATGCGTGTGGCCGATGAGTTCCACTGCGACTTTATCGCCACCGGTCATTATGCCCGCATCGCCGAACGCGACGGACATGTGTTCTTGCGCACCGCCGCTGATATGCGCAAAGACCAGACCTATTTCCTTTGGATGCTTACCGAAGAACAACTCCGCCGTACCATCTTCCCGCTTGGAGACCTTACCAAGGACCAGGTGCGCGAGATAGCGCGTCAACACGGCTACGAGAAACTGGCCGTCAAGCGCGAGAGTCAGGAGATTTGTTTTATCCCGGACGATGACTACCGCACTTTCCTTCGCGCGAACGTACCCGACTATACGGAACGCGTGCGCGCGGGCGAATACGTCGACAAAGACGGCAAGGTACTCGGCTATCACGAAGGCTACGTCAACTATACCATCGGTCAACGCAAAGGACTCGGTATCGCTCTCGGTCATCCGGCGTATATCACGCATATCGACGCTGCCACCAACCGCATTACGCTCGGTACGAACGACGATATGTACGCGACGGAACTCCGCTTCCAAGTTACTAGGATCCCTAAGTTTCCTAGTACTCATAGTTCTCCTCTCACGGCGAAGATCCGCTATCGCACCCAAGCTGTTCCCGTAGAAAAAATAGACGGGGACCGCTTGATCTTCGCAGTCCCCGTCTGGGGTATCACTCCCGGTCAGTCCGTCGTCCTTTATCAGGACGACCTCGTTGTGGGAGGTGGTATCATTATACCGAATGGCTAATCGCCTCCGGAGGCTCTCCGGTTATTTTCCAAAGTAACGCTTATACAAGCCCTCGAAACCTTTACCGTGACGCGCTTCATCGCGTGCCATCTCGTGTACCGCATCATGGATCGGATCGAGGTCCAATTTCTTTGCCTGCTTAGCGATGTTCAGTTTGTCTTCGCATGCACCGGCTTCTGCCAACATACGTTTCTCGAGGTTGGTTTTGGTGTCCCAAACGAGTTCACCGAGCAACTCAGCGCACAGCGAAGCATGGTCTGCCTCTTCGTATGCGTACTTGCGGAAAGCAGCAGCGATCTCCGGATAACCTTCGCGATCTGCTTGACGGGCCATTGCTAAGTATTGACCTACTTCGGTGCACTCGCCGATGAAGTGCGCACGCAGACCTTCGGCAATGATCGGATCTTTCACGTCTTTTGCTACACCGACGATATGCTCGCATGCGAAGTTGAGTTTTCCTTCCTCAACTACTTTCCACTCAACGATTTGTTTGCATTGCGGGCAGCGCTCCGGTGCCTCAGTGCCCTCGTGAACATAACCACAGATCGGGCAGATGAATTTCTTTACCATAGTGTTAAATTTTTTAGGGGTTAGTAATAAAAATGATGATTTCAAATTTATGATTTATGATTTTCTTTTTCTAAGATATCTTCAGCGCGGCGCAGAGCAAAATGGATGTTCGCGCAGATATTATGCGGGTCCATCTGTTGCTCGATACCGCCGATCAGCAACTGTTTGTGTACGTGGTCATTGACGCCCGAGAGGATGATCGTGATACCTTCTTTATGCGAGCGCTGAATGAGCATACTCAGGTTGTGCATCGCCGTCGAATCGACGAACGGCACCTTACGCATACGGATGATACGGATGGGGTATTCTTTGCCGCTCACGTGTAACATAATCTCGTCAAAACGGTTAGCGATACCGAAGAAATACGGACCGTCGATCTCGTAAACCTCTACGCCTTCCGGTATCGTCAGGTGCTCCAAGTTAAGGTTGCTCTCCGTATCTTCATTCGGGTCAATCTCATCGTGCAGCGTGCGAATATGCGTCTGCTCGTTCGTACGCATCAGGAACAGCACCATCGCCAATACCAGACCCACCTCGATGGCGATCGTCAGGTCGAAGAGCACCGTCAGGAAGAAGGTTACTAATAGTACCCAAAAATCACGGGTACGGTGCTTGGCCAGGCCCGCGATGGTCTTCCAGCCGCTCATCGAGTACGCCACCATGATCAGTACTGCCGCCAGACACGACATCGGAATCATACCGACCAACTGACCCAAGAACAGCAGCACAAGCAGTAGCACGAGCGCGTGTACCACACCCGCGACAGGCGTCCGTCCGCCGTTATTGATATTGGTCATCGTACGCGCTATCGCACCCGTTGCAGGAATGCCGCCGAAGAACGGCACTACCACATTCGCAATACCTTGTGCGATGAGTTCGGTGTTCGAGTTATGCCGGTCGCCGATCACACCGTCCGCCACCATCGCGGAGAGCAGCGACTCTATCGCACCCAGCATCGCAATAGTGAAAGCCGCCGGGAAGAGTTCGCGCACCAATCCGAAATAGTTCTGACCTTCCGCGAGTTCCAGCGAAGGCAGGTGCGGCGCCGGAATACCGTGCGGCAAAGCGTATAAGTCGCTGATCGTCTGTATGCTCGCTACGCCCCATTCTGCCGGCGCATAACTCTTGAGCAACCATACCGCGAAGGTCGCGAAGATGATCGCCGCCAGACTGCCCGGAACGCGCTTCGTGAGCTTCGGCATGAAGATACATATCAGCAGCGAAAAAAGACCGATACCTAAGGCCCAACTGTTGATATGAAAATGCTGCGCATAGAAGATCCATTTATCTACGAAATTCGCCGGCACATTCGTCAGTCCCAACCCGAAGAAATCATTCATCTGCGTGCTGAAAATCGTCAACGCGATACCCGCCGTGAAACCCACAATGACGGGGTAGGGGACGAATTTGATGACTGAACCCAAGCGTGCTAAACCCATAATAATCAGCAAGATACCAGCCATCACGGTGGCGATCATCAGACCCGCCAAACCGAACTGCTGGATGATGCCGTAGATGATGACGATGAACGCACCCGTCGGTCCGCCGATCTGCACTTTGCTACCGCCGAAAACGGAGATCAGCAGCCCCGCGATGATGGCGGTCACCAATCCCTCCGTCGGACCTACGCCGGACGAAATACCGAACGCGATTGCCAGCGGAATAGCGACAATTCCGACGATGATTCCGGCCAAAGCATCCTGCCCGAATTGCGCACGACTATACGTGCGGAGCGTGCTAAATAACTTCGGAGAAAAAATATCCTTAATGGAATATTGCATACAATCTTTAATTCGGCGCAAAGATAGCACATTTTTTTTAAATACGCAAAAAAATCGCATTTTTTTACAAAAAAATTTGTGTATCTCAAAAAAAAGCAGTACCTTTGCGCGATTTTTCGTGTAATTATGCGAAAAGTCCCTTGATTTGAACGAAAATATAAAATATATACTACAATGTCAAAGATTTGTCAAATTACAGGCAAGAAAGCCATGGTCGGCTGCAATGTCTCGCACTCGAAGCGCCATACCAAGCGCAGCTTCGATGTGAACCTCTTCCGCCGCAAGTTCTACTGGGTAGAACAAGATGTATGGATCGAGCTGAACGTGAGTGCAGCCGGTCTAAGAACTATTAACAAGATCGGTCTCGACAACGCGCTGAAACAGGCTGCGGAGAAGGGCTATCTCTATTAAACGAAAGGAGCTAAACAATGGCAAAGAAAACAAAAGAAGCACGCGTTCAGGTTATCCTTGAGTGCACTGAGCAAAAAGCCAGCGGTGTTCCCGGAATGTCTCGTTACATCACCACCAAGAACCGCAAGAACACTCCGGATCGTTTGGAACTCATGAAGTACAATCCCTACTTGAAGAAATACACGCTTCATAAGGAGATTAAGTAATTAACCCTAATTAGAAAGGCTTAGAACTATGGCAAAGAAAGCGGTCGCAACACTGCAAACCGGTAACTCCGGACGCGCGCACTCTAAGTGCATCAAGATGGTTAAGTCGCCTAAGACGGGTGCTTACATCTTCCAAGAAGAGATCGTTCTGAACGAAAAGGTGAACGAGTTCTTTAAGTAACAAACCTAACGATTAGCGCACTACTCTTTTGTGGTGCGCTAATCGTTTTCGCTAAACACTAAACGCTAAACACTAATACCTGTCCGCCATGCTGGGCATCATCATCAATCCGAAATCGGGCAAGAACTATTTCCGTGCACAACGTATCTACCTCTGGCACTTGCTGCGTAAGCGCCACCTGCCTTTTGCGTATCGCGTGACCAAATATGCAGGCCATGCGACGGAGTTAGCGCGCGAATTGGTCGAGAAAGGATATGACGAGATACTCATCCTTGGCGGGGACGGTACCCTCTCCGAAGCCATCAACGGCATCATGCGCGCTACGCTCACGCCGGAGCAGAAAGCGAAGATCCAGGTAGGACTCATGCCGCGGGGCACGGGAAATGATTGGGCTCGGTATTGGAACCTGACCAAGAATCACAATGAATCGCTTCGCCGCTTCTTTGAGGGCGAAGGACATCCGATCGACATCGGTTGCCTCACCTATTGGCGTAATAACATCGAGCACCACCGCTATTTCATCAACTCCGTCGGTTTCGGCGTAGACCCGCTGTGCTGCAAGAAAGCCGAGGCGCTCAAGTACTATATCGGTTCGCACCACGTCAACTATGTCTTCGGACTCATCGGCGCGGTCATCCAGCATAAGGCGCAGCATATGGTGCTGACGGTGGACGGCAAAGAGGCGGTCAATGACCAACTCTTCACGATGAATATCGGTAATGGACCTTTCTCGGGTGGCGGTATCCGCCAGAACCCCGAGGCCGATCCTACCGACGGCGTTTTCCACGCGATGTTTATCAAGAAACCCACCTTCTCGCAGGTCCTCAAAGCGCTACCGAACCTGTTCAACGGTCGCCTGACCGAACTGCCCTTCGTCTATCCGATAGTAGGCCGCGAGATAGAGATCTCCTACCGCAAGCATATCATGTTTGAGGCCGACGGAATATTGGAGAATATCATCGGTCCGTGCAAAGTCACCTGCCTCCATAACGCGTTGCAGTTTAGATGCTAAAGCAACAGGGTTCCAATAGAATCTACACCCGCGAGACGGACGCCAATGGTCGTTCGGTCATTCGCGTACAGGGAACGAACCGCGATGAGAACCGTGCGTTCATCTATATGGCGCGCCATTTTCATGCGCTCGGTCTGCCGGTGCCGGAACTCTATTCGGTGAGCGACGACGAGATGAGTTATACCCAGGAGGACCTGGGCGACACCATCCTCTTCGACCATCTCGATAACTATACCTTATTAGAACGCACGATACGCGCCCTCGCGCATATACAGGTCACGGGCGCGAAAGACTTCGACTGGTCTGTCTGTTTTCCCGTGCCCGCGATGGACGAACGCGCGATACGGTGGGACCTCAACTATTTCAAATACTGCTTCCTCAAGGGCACGAAGATCGAGTTCTCCGAACCCAAACTGGAAGATGATTTCGATACGTTGGTGCAGGTCATTTTGGCGCAACCGGCAGAGACATTCCTCTATCGCGATTGCCAGAGTCGGAATGTGATGATACGCGATGACCAACCGTACTTCATCGATTTCCAAGGCGGACGCCGCGGACCGATGCAGTACGACGTAGCCTCTTTCCTCTGGCAAGCCAAAGCGAACTTCTCGCCCGCCCTTCGCGAACAACTGATCGACGCCTATTTGGGCGAATTGGAGAAAGTAGAAATCACCATTTACCATTCACCATTTACCAATAAAGCGGATTGGAGATCCGCTTTGCCCCATTTCGTGCTCTTGCGCACCCTCCAAGTGCTTGGTGCGTACGGTTACCGCGGTTATTTCGAGCGCAAACCGCATTTCCTCGAGTCCATTCCTCTGGCGCTGAAAAACCTGCGCGAGGTACTCGAGCAACTCAAAGACGAATATCCTTATCTATATGCTCTCAGTAACAGTCTACTCCTTCTCGTTTAAGCGCGGCATCCCGGTGGATGAATCCGGTAATGGCGGCGGGTATGTGTTCGACTGCCGTTCTACCCACAACCCCGGTAAGTACGAGCAGTTCAAGTTCCTCACGGGCTTGGACCAACCCGTCATCGACTTCCTCGAATCGGACGGCGAGATACTCACCTTCCTGAACTCCGTCTATGCCCTTATTGACCATCATGTAGAGCGGTTCATCGAGCGCGATTTCACCCACCTGCAGGTGGCTTTCGGTTGCACCGGCGGTCAGCACCGTTCCGTCTATTGCGCCGAGCACCTGGCCCAACACCTGAAAGAGAAGTATAACGTTGCTATTCATCTTATTCACCGCGAGCGCGGGATAGAGAAAGAGTTATGAAAGCGATGATCTTTTGTGCGGGCCTTGGCACGCGCCTCAAACCCCTCACGGACACGATGCCGAAAGCGCTGGTACCGCTGGCCGGCAAACCTTTGCTGCAGTGGCAGGTGGAGAAACTCCGCGACGCCGGCATCACCGACATCATCGTCAATGTGCACCATTTTCCCGACCAGATCATCGAAACCGTTCGCGCGAACGACGGCTGGGGTTGTAACATCACTATCTCCGACGAGCGCGACCAACTCCTCGACACCGGCGGTGGCCTCAAGAAAGCCCTTACACCTTACACCCTACACCCTACACCAATCTTAGCTTGCAATGTAGATATATTAAGCAATATCGACATAAGTACGCTAATCGCTGAATATGAGCGTACCGGCATTAGTCAGTTGGTGGTGAGCGAAAGAAAGACTCAGCGCTATCTCTGCTTCGATGAGAGAGACTGCCTATGCGGCTGGACGAATATCGCCACCGGCGAAGTGCGTCCTGCCAATCTCCAATCTTCAATCTCCAATTTCCAAAAACTCGCCTTCTCCGGCATGCAGATTCTCAGTCCCGAGGCTTTGGCGCTCTTAGCGAAGATGCCTCAAGAGAAATTCTCGTTGATAGATTTCTATCTCTCGCTCTGCGAGCATACACCATTTACCATTTACCATTTACCAATCTTGAAGGCTTTCGTTCCGAAAGACTATCGCATGATGGATGTCGGAAAAATCGACCGGATTGCTGAAGCAGAAGCCTTTGCAGAGCGCCTTTCCTGCAAAAAATGACCCCCTAAATGCATTTTTTTGCAAATTTATTTGGTCATGTCAAAAAAAAGCAGTACTTTTGCACCCGCTTTTACGTCAGAGGTGACTTACGACGACTTCATTGCCTCGCAATTCGTATAGTCGACGTACCTCTTCCTCTCCGATTAAAACATCGCGTTGCTAGCGTTTTAATCGGGTTAACTAGCGAGGACTGCTAGTGAAACGATGGTCCGAGCTAAGAGCGTAGCATAGAACGTAGCGCTACCACGAGGGTTTCACCCGAAGTCGCGCGAGTTCTAATGCAAGCGAGTCTCCCTAGCTCAGTTGGTAGAGCAACTGACTCTTAATCAGTGGGTCGAGAGTTCGAGCCTCTCGGGGGACACAAAAGACATCTTCGGATGTCTTTTTTTTTGCTTTTACTTGTGTATGTCAAAAAAAAGTAGTAATTTTGCCCCGCAAAATTGCAGAACGCAAACATGGTGCATATTGAGCATATCAACAAGTCTTTTGGGGCGCAGCAAGTCCTGCGCGACGTCACGCTGTCCATTCCCGAAGGCCAAGTTCTCGGACTGCTCGGGCCGAACGGTGCCGGTAAGTCCACGCTGATGAAAATCCTTATCGGTCTCTGGCGCGCCGACAGCGGTTCCGTTGCCGTGCCCGAACGCATCGGCTACCTCCCCGAGAACAACCCCCTCTACGACGAGATGTACGTCGCCGAGTACCTTGAGTTCATGGCCAAAATGACCAAAAACGGAGTTAATCGCGCCCTTGCGGCAGAGAATGTCCAATCTCCAATATCCAATGTCGATGACCTCATCGACCGCGTCGGCTTGACGCCGGAGCGCCATAAGCATATCCGCGAACTGAGCAAAGGCTACCGCCAGCGTGTCGGCCTCGCCCAGGCGCTCCTCGGCAACCCCCAACTGCTCATCCTCGATGAACCCACCACCGGCCTCGACCCCAACCAATTGGTGGAGATCCGGTCTCTCATTCGCGACCTTGGCAAAGAGCGTACGGTCATTCTCTCCACGCATATCATGCAAGAGGTCAGCGCCATGTGTGACCGCGTCGTCATTCTCGACCATGGCGAGATAAAAGCCGACCAACCCATAGACGAAATAAACGACTTAGAACAATTATTCCATAACGCGACGAATAATGGCAGAATTTGATATCCGACAACAAATGTCCGAAAAGGAGCAGGACAATGCGCTCCGCCCGTTGTGCTTCGCCGACTTTGCCGGCCAGAGCAAGGTGACCTCCAACCTCAAGATCTTTGTGGAGGCCGCCAAGCTGCGTGGAGAGAGCCTGGACCATGTGCTGCTCTTCGGTCCTCCGGGACTCGGCAAGACGACCCTCAGTAATATCATCGCGAACGAACTCGGTGTGGGCTTTAAGGTCACTTCCGGTCCGGTGCTCGACAAACCCGGTGACCTCGCGGGACTGCTCACCTCGCTCGAACCCAACGACGTGCTGTTCATCGACGAGATCCATCGTCTCAGTCCGATTGTCGAGGAGTACCTCTATTCGGCGATGGAGGACTACCGTATCGACATCATGATCGACAAAGGTCCTTCGGCGCGCACGATACAGATTGATCTCAACCATTTCACCCTCATCGGTGCTACCACGCGCAGCGGTCTCTTGACCAGTCCGCTCCGTGCCCGTTTCGGCATCAACTGCCATCTCGAGTACTACGACGCGGATATCCTCGCCGGTATCGTCAAGCGCAGTGCGCGGCTCCTGGGTGTGGAGATCAATGAGAAGGCAGCAGGCGAGATAGCGCGCCGTTCGCGCGGCACGCCCCGTATCGCCAATGCCCTCTTGCGCCGCGTGCGCGACTTCGCGCAGGTCAAGGGCGACGGCTCCATCGACCTCGAGATAGCGCAGTATGCGCTCGAGGCACTCAATATCGACACCTTCGGTCTCGACCAGATAGATAACAAACTGCTCACCACCATCATCGATAAGTTCCGCGGCGGACCGGTCGGCCTGAACACCATCGCTACGGCTATGGGCGAGGACGCAGGCACGATAGAGGATGTCTATGAGCCCTACCTCATCAAGGAAGGCTTCATCAAGCGCACCCCGCGCGGCCGCGAAGCGACCGAACTGGCGTACAAGCACCTCGGCAAGACCCCCATCAGCGCCGACGGCCAGCAGAGCATCTTCTGAGGAAAATAATAGCTATTCTGTTAAAAATGACATGCGTGCTTGCGTATGTCATTTTTTTGTTGTACCTTTGCAGCCGCAAAGGTGTAGGCCTTTTCCCTGTAGCGGTTTTTCCGCTTAACGGAAACACCTAGTCTTTGCCGCGCAAAATGAATTTCACGTAAAATAATCATAAAAAAACACACACATGAAAAAACATTTTTACTTATCAGTTTTCCTTTGTCTGTTGTCGCTCAGCGTGTTTGCTGAAAGCCTCACGCCGGGTTTCTATAATTCGGCGAACGGACTCAAAGACGGAGCCCTCAAGGATGCCCTCAAATCCCTTATCCGCGACCATACCGCTATCCCTTACGGTTCCGGAGCCAACTCCACATGGGGAGTGTTCTTCTATTCCGACCGCAACGACGAGGGATACATGATGGACATGTATTGCGACGATTGGTCCTATGTCAGCTCGCCGGGTACGGTAGCTTCCGGATGTAATATCGAGCATAGTTTTGCGAAGTCCTGGTGGGGCGGAACGGAAAACGATGCGTACAAAGACTGTTACCACCTCAACCCATCGAACTCCACGGCAAACAGTGCCCGTAGTAACTATCCGCTCGGCGTGCCTGAGTCGAATCTCAAAGACAATACGGGTTCGCTCAAGGTAGGTAAGATGCACCACCCGACGAAGGATGTCGATTTCTGGGTGTTCGAACCGAAGGATGAGTACAAAGGTGACTTTGCTCGCGCGTATTTCTATATGGCTACGTGCTACGGTCACTGGTCCAACGGCGATATAGACGAGGTCTTGAGCAAGTACAACGGCTGGCGAACGAACAACAGCGACGTAGGCTCCTACTTCGCTATGCAAAACGATAACTACCTCGAGTTCCAACCCTGGGAGCAGGAGATCCTTATCCAGTGGCACCGCCAAGACCCGGTTTCGGAAAAAGAGATCAAGCGCATGGACGCCGTGTCGAATTTCCAGCATAACCGTAACCCCTTCATCGACTACCCCTATCTCGCGGAGTTTATCTGGGGCGAGAAAGCCGGTGAGGCGCTGGATATGTCCAAACTGGTTGCTTCTTCCGACGCGACCTTCGTGCCGGGCGTGAGCAACGGATGGAACGGCGAAGGAGGTTCGACCGTCGATCCGGAGGATCCTCCTACCGTCGACCCGCAGGACGGCACGATCACTGTCGCGCAGGCGATGGAGATAGGAGCCACACTGGCTAACAACGCGAAGACGACCGAGGAGTATGTCATCGTAGGTTATGTATCCAATATCAATACCTTCTACAACCCCGACTATGGCAATGAGACGCTGTGGATCACCGATAACCCGTACAGTACCGCAGCCAGCAAGAACGAGGGCGCGTTCGAGATCTATCGCGGTGTGCCTAACACGAACGCCGAAGTAGGCTATGGCGCGAAAGTACGCATCACCTGCAAGATCAAGAATTATAACAACACCATCATCGAGAATGACGGCACGAACATCCCGTTCGAAGTGCTCGAACCCAGTACGTTCGTTCCCGAAACACCGACCATAGCGGAGGCTGCCGCCACCGTCCAATACATGGGCGCCGGAGTCAAGCAACTGCACTATTCCGTATTCACCGGTTATATCCAGAGCATCACTTCGCCGTATAGCAAAGGAGTCGCTACCTTTAAAATGGCCGACACGAAGGACGCAGCGGAAGGAGACCTCGTAGCCTTCAAGACCGCGATCCTGAAAGCGGATACCTTGAAACTGGTGCCGGGTGCGTATGTCCAAGTGACCGGATACCTGATGAACTACGGCGGCACGGCAGAGATCGCACAAGGCGCTATCGCGACGTTCGTGCCGGAACCGCTCGTATTGGAAGAGGTGAACTGTAACGTGCGCTATCTGGATAAGAACGCCGCTGAACTGAGCAGTGAAGTGCTGACCTTCCATGTGCCCGAAGCTCCGGCCATCGACGGATTCACCTTCCTGCGCTGGGAGTTCGTAGGCGGCGATATGGCAAACGGCCTCACCATCCAGGCAGTGTACAAACCCAACGATGATACGACCGACCTGCCGAGCGAGATACAAGTGCCCGGAAACAAGGCGATGAAACTTGTGCGCGACGGCAATGTCTATATCCTCAAAGGAGACCAGGTCTTCACGATCCACGGACAACGGGTACACTAATCGTGCCCTTGCGGCAAAGAAGTAAACCTTGCCCCCCATCCGACAAAACGTGCCACACCTGCACAGACATCTGCCAAAATGGCAGTCTGGGCGCGTGTGGCACACTATTTGACGATGTCAGAGTGTAAAAAAATGCAATTATGGCAAAGAAAGATAAAGAAAAAGAATTACAGGACGGCGCAGAGCGCCTACAGGACGCTACGCTACAGGACGGCGCCGAAGCGCCTACAGAGGGTGCTGATGAGGCAGAAGAGCTCAAGGAGCGTATCGCGGAGTTGGAAGAACAGAAGGCCGAACTGGAGGACAAGAACCTGCGGATGATGGCGGAGTTCGACAACTACCGCAAGCGTACCAACAAAGAGAAACTCGACCTCATGGCGACGGCCGGTGAGCGTATCTTCAAGGACATGCTGCCGCTCGTCGATGACTTCGAGCGGGCTATTAATGTACAAAGTGACGATGTACAAAGTACAAAGGAGGGAATTCAGTTAATCTACAAAAAGTTCCTGGCTTTCCTGGCAGCGAATGACGTGCATGCTATCGAGACCGAAGGTGCGGACTTCAACACCGACGAGCACGAGGCCGTGACGACCTTCGCCGCCGGCGAGGACCAGAAAGGCAAAGTGATCGACTGCACCCAGAAAGGATACAAACTCGGCGAAAAAGTCATCCGCTTCGCGAAAGTCGTTGTCGGGGAATAAATTCAAGTACCATTTGGTCATGTACCATGTACCATTTGATATAATGGTAAAATGACTAAATGACTAAATAAATGAACAAATTGTAAATGTACAAATTGTAAATGGATAAGCGTGATTATTATGAAGTGCTGGAGGTGGCGAAGACCGCTACCGCCGACGAGATAAAGAAAGCCTACCGCAAGAAGGCGATTCAGTACCACCCTGACAAGAACCCCGGCGACAAAGAAGCCGAGGAGAAATTCAAGGAGGCGGCTGAAGCGTACGAGGTGCTGTCGGACCCGCAGAAACGTGCGCGCTATGACCAATACGGCTTCGCCGGCATGGGTGGCGCAGGCGGATTCAGCAGCGGCGGCATGTCGATGGAGGATATCTTCACCCATTTCGGCGATATCTTCCAAGGCGCAGGTTTCGACCTGGGCGACATCGGCGAGATGTTCATGGGTGGCGGCGGCCGCAGTCGCGGTCCGCGTGTACATCGCGGTAGTGACATGCGCGTCAAGGTGCGCCTCACGCTCGAAGAGATAGCGCAGGGCTGCGAGAAGAAGATCAAAGTGCGCAAACTCGTGCAATGCAAGGACTGCCACGGTACCGGTAGCGCCGACGGCAACACCGAGACCTGCCCGACCTGTAAAGGTTCCGGACGCGTCATCCGTCAGCAACGCGGAATCTTCGGTATGATGCAGGTGCAATCCGAATGCGAGACCTGCGGCGGCGAAGGACGCGTGATCAAGAACAAGTGCCCGAAATGCGGCGGCCAGGGTGTCGTACGCGACGAAGAGATCATCACCATCACTATCCCTGCGGGTGTCGCAGGCGGAATGCAACTGACCGTGCCCGGCAAGGGTAATGCCGCGCCGCACGGTGGCGTCAACGGCGACCTGCTCGTGCTCATCGAGGAAGAAGAACACAAGGACTTCGTGCGCCAAGAGAGCGACCTGATATACAACCTGCTGCTCGATATGCCGACGGCTGTGCTCGGCGGACAAGTGCAGATACCGACGCTCACGGGTGACGTGAAGATCACCATCACGCCGGGAACCCAACCGGGCAAGGTGCTGCGTATGCGAGGCAAAGGTCTGCCGCGTATCGACCAATACGGTCGCAACTACGGAGTAGGCGACCTGCTCATCAACGTAGGCGTCTATATCCCTGAGAAACTGAACAAGGACGAGCGCAAACTGATCGAGCAACTGCAGAGCAGTCCGAACATCGCGCCGGGCGCTGCCGATAAGAAGAATTTCTTCCGCAACCTGTTTGGGATTTGAAAGGTGAAAAGTGAAAGGTGAAAGGTGAAAGGTGAAACGCGCATATGGCCATGGTTGCTCGTTTGGGGCATACTGGATTTGTTGTGCGCGCTCTTCTGCGAGATTCATGCGGACGAAGCCTATTACCGGCTCTACGGACAATTCCTCAGTTGGGGCTATTTTGACCACCCGCCGATGGTGGGACTGATGACCGCCATTTCCGGCGCACTCATACCGACTACAAGCTTGATACTCAAGAACCTGAGTGTCAGGCTTGTTACCGTTTTAATGCATGTCGCGACGGTGTGGGTCGTGTGGAAGACCGTGCGCATTTACCATTTACCATTTACCATTTACCATTTCTTATTAATCGCAGCTTCGCTGCCGATGTTCTGCGCGTATGGTTTTTTGACGACACCGGATGCACCGCTGCTCTTCTTCGCCGCGCTGTTCTATTACGCCTATCGGCGGTATCTAACCGACCATTCATGGTCGATGACGACGCTGCTCGGAATCAGCATGGCGGGTATGTTGTACAGCAAGTACATGGCGGTGCTGGTGATTGGTTTGACGGTGGTGGCCAATTGGCGACTGCTCAAAGACAAGCGGGCATGGATGGCGGTAGGCATCGCCGCCGTGCTGATGGTGCCGCATCTATGGTGGCAGTATAGTCACAACTTCCCGTCTTTCACCTATCATCTTGTCTCTCGCGCGGAGGCCTACCGGCCGCTTTTTACATGGGAGTATATCCCGAACCAATGGGCGGTGTTCAATCCGCTCGTATGGGCGCTGATGGTTTGGCTGAGTATCAAAGCCTTCCGCACCGAAGACCTCTTCCGCCACACCCTCGCTTGGACCGTACTCGGTTTTCAGGTCTTCTTCCTGCTGATGTCCTTCCGCGGACATGTCGAACCTCATTGGACGGTGGTGACGAGCCTTCCGGCGATCATCCTGCTGACGGAAGAAGAAGCGCTCTGGCGGCGCGGTGTGTCGATCACCTTCGGCGTCTTCGCCGGACTCATAGTGATAGCCCGGATTGTGCTGATGCTGAATATCCTGCCGCCGCAGAGCGGTTTGGCGGGCAAGCAGGCGCAGTGCGAAGCGATACACGCCGAGGCGCAGGGGCTACCCGTAGTCTTTGACGGTTCGTTTCAACAGCCGTCCCTCTACCGATTCTTCTATGACGACCAAGCGGTGCTGGTGCGCAACCAATACAACCGCTACACCCAATACGACCTCTTGCACCTGGAGCGCGACCTGATAGGCCAACCGGCTTGCGTGCGGCGCTTCGGACAAGTATATATCACGGATTGTTTAACCGAGCAGGACCTGCATGAATAGCGCGTGGTGGACCATAGTGATGCGATTCATTCGCTTCGGCATCGTCGGGGCGAGCGGGATGATCGTGGATTTCGGTGTGACCTGGCTCTGCAAAGAGAAGTTGCGCTGGAACAAGTACGTGAGCAACTCGCTCGGCTTCATCCTCGCGGCGTCGAACAACTATTTCTGGAACCGCCTATGGACCTTCCATAGCGAGAGCGTGGAGATCGTTCGCGAGTACAGCACGTTCGTGCTCATCGCGCTGGTGGGACTCGGGTTGAACAACCTCATCATATGGCTGCTGCACGAGAAGGCGCAGCTCAATTTCTACCTTAGCAAACTGATCGCGATCGGGTGCGTAATGATTTGGAATTTCAGTATGAACTATGTCTTTACGTTCCGCATGTAAATATAGTCTGATGGCTTTGGCCTTATGGGCTCTGCCTGCCCGCGCTGCCGAGAACTTCGGCCGCGACACCGTGACGGCGGAGTGGTTCCGCGAGTGGTACCAATGGGGTGAGTTGAAGCACTACCTCGACAACCACTGCGACTTCACGACCTATATGACGGAGACGACGGGCGAGTGGGGCACGCCGGAAGGGTTTATGTTCTCCATCAACGGCAACTCCTACCGCTGGAATAAATACTACCTGGACGGTTTTCGGGTGGATAGCCGCGTGATGGCGGGCGATGCGTTCTATACGCCGGATATGTTCGCCCACTCGATGACGATCGACTATAACCGCGGCACGGTGGAGTGGGAGCAGGACAGCCTGCGCGACTATCATGTACGCGTGACGGGTCAGGGCGGCAATGTCGGCGGGTACAGTCTGTTCGCGAAATGGCTGCAGGAGTTGCAGGAAGGTAACTCCGCCATCAAGCGCCGCAAGGACGACCGGCCGCTCAACATGCGCAAGCATATCGTCGGCGCAGGAAGTGTGGACGTCGTATATGGTATCCCGTCGAAGGGCAAGACTTACACCCAGCATGCGTTCGCCACCTACGGCCGCCGACGCCTGCAGCGCTATGGCTATGACGGCATCAGCGGTATGTACGACGCCGACTATTACCAGCTGCAGTTGGACGGTCAACTGCCGGTAGCCCCGAATAAAGTCTTCGATCAACTCTCGTATATCTTCCGCGCCGCGTATCGCGCCGACGGACAGAGTGAGTTCGGCTATAACGACAACGAGATCGCGCAGCAGTTGCGCCACTCTTTCTCGCTCTACGGCACGAAGGACTTTGGTCGGAAAGGCACGCTGACGACGGGTCTGACCTACGGTCTGCAGCGCAACACGCACCATCAGTTGGAGTTTGAACGTAACTTCATCGACATCGAAGCCGAGGCGCTGTCGCCTTGGTATCCCGACGGACATCATCATGAGTTGAACTGGGCGGTCAACTACAGCTATCAGATCCAGCCGTGGTTGCACCTGCACGTGGACGGCTATAACTCCTTGCTAGTCTTCCGCCCGGGTCAACAGCAGTGGTCCAACCGCGTCTACCTGCAGGGCTATAACATGCCGAACCCCGTGCAACTATACGACTACCAATGGTCGTCGGAAGGTTTCTGCGGCGGTATCTTGGAGAACGCCGTACGCCTCGAGGCCGCGCATCAAGTGCTGCCGTGGTTGCACCTGAGCGGAGAAGTAGCGGCGACTTTCGACGGTTTGCTCGTCGGCGGCAAATCACTCTTCACACCGAACTGGGAAGCGAAGATGGCTTTTCATATCGAGCCTGTGAAGTGGTTCCGCATGGATATCATCGCCGCTAACTACCGCGTGCCCTACACCTACGACCAGATACAGTTCCTGAGCAATAACTACCTGAACGGCGAAGTGTATTATGCCGGGACGAACACCTTGCTCACCACCACCGGAGGTAAGTACCATCGCTTGGGCAAGGGTCTTTGGCAACCCCAATACGTAGCCCTGGATATTCCTTTTGTCTTCACTATCGGGCGGCATGAGATAAGCGTGCTGTCGAGTTTTAAGAAATACTATAACACATGGTCGGTGCGTCTGGCGCCGGAGAGCGCGGACAGCTACGAGCCTATCACGGTGACGCAGGAAGAAGGACAGCAGCTGAGCTACGATATCTACCGTATGAAACCGCAGGAGCGCTATTACGAGGTCTGTCCGGCAGCGCCGACGGGTACGGGATTCTTTAATTCCCCGGTCTTCCTCTCGAACGTCATCAAGTACACCTATAACGGCAAGAAAGTGTTCGTGTCCTTCAGTTGGCAGAGTTATATGGAGTCCGGAGTCGCCGCGATCGGTAATGGCATTCAGACCGAGGACGTGCAAGTCCTCGACGAGTCGCTGGCAAGCCCGAACGCGAAGCTCGTCGAGACCAACATGCACGAACCGGATGCCGGTGTGCGTTCCCTCGCGCGTATGCATCAGGACCGCGCCTTCATCGCCCGCCTGCAGTTAGGCGTGAACATCACCGAGAACTGGCAACTGAGTCTGAGCGGTAAGTTCCGCGACGGCATACCTATCTCGAGTCACCGCACCTATCTATACGATGACGGCGCGGGGCATGCGCAAGCTATCACGTGGCCCAAATACACCCGCGGCATCAATGTGACTGACGGCAATTTCGGTCAACGCACCGACTCGTTCTTTAACTTCGACCTGCGCCTCAAGTACCGCAACACCGTCAAAGGGGTGCCGTTCGAGATACAAGCCGTATGCTATAACGTATGGGATTTCGCGACCGAGTTGAACGAGTACAGTATGGCGTATGACGCCGCGACGGGAAAGGGAACGGTAGATAAACGCTATCCGCTCAGTCTCTGTACGCCGCGCGGACTATTGCTCACGTGCAGCGTCGGTCTGCAGCAACATAAAAAGTAATCCTACCGACCATAAGGCTACGCCGCAGTACCGGGCGAACATGCACTCGGTACACATGTTACAAGCGAAGAGAACCGTGAAGAGAATCGCGAGTTCTTTTTGTTTTTTTGATGCGCAGAGTGGGACGGAGATCCACGCCAGCAGGAACAGTATCAGACCGACGATACCGCCTTCGCGCAACTCCTGCAGGTACTGGTTGTGACTGTGCGCCCGCAGGAGTGATACGCCGTCTTGACCGCCCCCTAATCCTACCCATAGATAGTCCGCAGGCTGCTGCAAAGCCGCTTCCCAGATCTGTATCCGTTCTTCGGACTGTATATCCATCGCCTGTATACGCGGGTGAAGGGAGATCACTATTCCGCCTACCACCAAGGCAAGGACGATGATGCCCGCTGCGTAGGTTTTTTTCATCCGTCGCGAGAGCCAAAAACCTAAGGCTATCACGACGATGACGACCAGTGTGATGAAGGCTTGGCGCGAACCGGACAAGAGGATGCTGCCGGTCAAGAGAGCCGTCACTGCAGCCCACAGTCCCTTTCGTTCGGTAAACCACAACCGGGTAGCCAGTAGGATGCCCAAGGTCAGTACGCTGTCGAGAATTAAGCGGTACTTGACATGCGAGAGGTTGATCTGGTAGAAATACCACCAGTCCGTGGAGCTATAGTCCCAGTTTGCCACCCAGTGGGTGGTGTCGATGATCTCGCGGTGGTACAGCAAGACGGTCAAGAGGATAGGATAGAAGACCGCCGCGCAGACACAGCTCCACACCAGCACTTTGCCGGCCAGCCGCCAGTCATAGCGTTCGTTCACTCCCCATAAGCCTACCGGCACCATCACGCCGAAAGAGATATATCGCTCCGCCTGCGAAGCCCATGCCGCCGTGTCTGCCGCCCATAAGCCCGAGAGCAGTTTCCATCCATACCAGAGGCCGAATAAAAGGAATGGGATGGCGGATTGAAAATTGGAGATTGGAGATTGGAAATTGGTTTTTCGCAGCCACCGGCCTTCGAGTAACCATGCTGCGAACCATAGCACGCAGGCGTACCGTAGAAAGATCTGGGGGAAGGGCAGCAGCGCTACTACCGCGAGAAAGAGATAAAACTGGATGCTACCCAATATGTCCGTGTATCGTGTCATGATAGGTCTGCATCAGGTTTTTCGCTATATTCTCTGCACGGAATTTCTCCGTTTGGGCGAGTGCCGTAAGCATTCGTTGGTTCGTCTCTTCGCTGTTCTCCAGTGTCTCCCGGATAGCCTGTCCGATCGCTTGCTCATCGGTGGGGGACACGTATAATGCACCTTCTCCGGCAATCTCTTCAAAGCAGGTGCCGGCGCTGGTGACGATGGGCGTCTGACAGCGCGCTGCCTCCAGAATAGGGATGCCGAAGCCTTCGAACAAAGACGGATAGACAAAGACGGAGGCCCGGCGATAGATAGCCGGTAAGTCTTCCGTGCGGGCGTTCTCTATCAGTCGCAGCGAGACGCCATAACACTTCGCCGTCTCCCGGAGAAGCTGTGCCTGTCGTTCATTTCCCCGGCCTACGATCACCACGGGCAAGTCGATATGCGCCGCCGTCATCGCTTCAATCAGCCGAACGTGGTTTTTTCGTTCCTCCAGCGCCCCGACGGATAAGACATAAGAGCCCGGCAGTTGGTAGCGCACAGAGACCGCGGAGATCTGCTGCGGCTTAAGGTCTTGCCAATAGATGTCGTTGCAACCTTGGTACACCACGCGGATGCGGTGCTCCGGCACACCGAAGAACGATATGAAGTCTCTTTTGGTCTGTTCGGAGATCGCGATGATGCAGTCCGCGCGTTCGCACGCAGATTGGTTTCGCCGGATAAACGAGGCGCGATAGGTGGCGCTATACAACTCCGGATAGCGCATGAAGATCGCGTCGTGCATCGTCACGATGGTCTTGCAGCCTACGTGCTCGATGCCTTTTGGTAACTCCTGGCTTAGTCCGTGGTAGAGGTCGATATGTTGGTGCTTGAGCGCCGGCGTGATACCATACCGCCGCCATACAGACGGTGCGATGGACCATAGGCCCTGCGGCGTGATCTTCTCGAACGGCGCCTCGCTGAGCCAAGGATATTGATGCGTGTCTTTCGGGGTGCAGAGTATATAGCGGTTGTGGCCGTAATAATGTTTCAACTGCGCCAGCAAGGTACGGCTGTAGTTTCCTAAGCCGCGCTGATTGAGAAAGGCGCGCTTGGCATCGTATGCAATGACTATTTGTTCGGGATTCAGCATGCGGCAGGAGCGTAAAAATGATACATCGATTCAAGAAACGCCTCGTAGGTGTAGTGCGCAAAAAAATCCTTCTGCGCCTGTTGGCCCAAGCGTTTCATTAATTCCGGATCGGTGAGTAAGGAACGAAGGGCATCAGCCAGCGCTTGCGGGTCGTTCGGCGGGCAGAGCAAACCGTTGTGGCCGTGTTGAATGATCTCCGGCTGGGATCCGGACGAAGAGGTGATGATCGCCAAACCCATAGATAGGTCTTCGATCAGCGATAGCGAACCCGCCTCGCGCGCGAGCGAAGGCGAGACGCCGATATCGCAGGTGCGCATGAGCGAGCGGATGTCCTCGCGAAAACCGATATAGTCGATTCGGTCGCGTACCGGCGAAGCAGTTAATAAGCGTTCCCAGAGTGCTTGATCCTCCGCGGCAATCTTTCCGGCAAAGGTGATGCGGAAGGGCAGGTCTTTCACTTGGCTTAAAGCTTGGAAGAGCGGTTCGATACCTTTCTCCCGGCATATACGGCCGTGGAAAAGAAGTCGGGGCAGGGTAGCATCCGGTTTTTGCGCCGTGGCCTCTTCGCGGCGAACAGGAACGCTGTTATAGACGACGTGCACGTCCTGAAAACAGGTATCGCTTTTGAGCGGACGCAGGTAGGTCTCGCGCACCAACTGACTGACGCAAATCAAATTGTCTATCTGCCGATAGATCCATCGCCAGAGGGCACCGGTTTTGGCCGGGCGCGCCAGGTGCTGCGTAGCGATCAGTCGGAAAGGATGGTTCGCATGCCGCTTGGCCCAGGCGGCGAGAAAATAAATCTGCCGACTGTTGATATGCAGGATATCGGTATGGCGCGCGTCTAAGAGTTTGGCTAACTGCCGTCCGGCGAAAGGACTGAATCGCCAGATCTTGCCCGCATAGGGGAAAACTGCTGCTTCGCCTATCTGCGCAAACCGCGCAATCATCGCTGCATCGCTGTGAGCGGGCAACAGAAAGAAAGGCTGCACGTCGTACTGCGCCTTCATATGGCGGGCGAGGTCGAACACGTACTGCTCGCCTCCGCCCCAAGTCGGGGATGCTATGTAATAAGCGATAGTCATCGGTAATGCTCTTTCCAGGTTTGCCATTTCTGTCGGTCCTGCTCCTTGTCCTTGATATGAAGGATGGCATATCGGTCGTCTTTGGGCAGGTAGGTATAAGCTTTGTAGCCTTGTATCTTCTCGTGCAACGGGCGATGCCATTGGATACGCTGAGGAATGTTACGGTACAGACGACCTTGGTAATCGGGCCATGCGACATGACCCTCCTCCACTTCTTTCCCTTCTCGGACAAACATGTTGAGGCGGGGAAGTTTAATTAGTTCGCAATCCGTATTGGCGCAAAGGATGCTTTTGAGATGGCTCATGAGAAAGGACGAGGGTCGCTCGTCTGCATCCAGTTGGAAAATCCAATCGCCGTGGCATTGCCCGTTTAGATGGTTCTTGGTTTGCGCGAAATCGAAACGCAACTCGTGCTCTGCATACCGCGCACCCGGGTGTGCTTTTACTACCTCCTGTACGGCATCGCTCACGTTCGCTTGATCTGCCTGAACCACAATCTCATCGCCTGCTTGGACGTATGGCTGCAAAAACTCCAAAAGGCTCTTTAACTGCTCTGCCTCGTTGCATACCGTGATGGCATAGGAGATGCGAACAGCATGCTCTTTGCCTTCTTGGGGGACAATGAACATGCGTCGGCGGATATGCAGCCAACAGGCAAGCCTATGGATAAGATGCTTAATCATATTGATATTTTGCTTTCCGTCCGTTATGCCAGAAACGGTTCCGGTAGTAATGTATCCAATGCCGGCATTGGTCCGGGTCCAGATGCCGCGCTTTCGCATACTCGTCGGCAAACTCATCGAAGAAAGACGTCCGGGCGCATAAGCGGCACAGACTGCGGCAACCGGCTTTCATACTCACCCGTCCGAACGCCATCCGGTTGATGTCGATGATCTCAAACCGGTACTCGCCGTCCACGCTATCCCAGAGGATGTTTCCCGGCGAGAAATCAAGATGCAGGATGCCTTCTTCGTGCATATGCGCCGCAAAGCGGGCGAGCGGGCGAATGGTAGCATCCAGCGCCGGCGTATAGGCCTGCGTGAACTCGCGGTGAAGATGCTTCAAAGTCGACAAGCGGGTGATGAGGTACGAATAGCCGAGTCCTCCGTGTTGATATTCCTCGATATACGCGATCGGTTCCGGTGTCCCTACCTGATGCGCCAACAGGTATAGCCCGTTCTCGTACGCACGTTGGGCTTTGCCGGCCCGCACATAGCGGTAGATATACTTGTTCAGAAAACGCGGCACATGAAAACGCTTCACGCATATTTTGGTGCCATCCGGCGCCGTCAACGCCCGCACTTGGTTGCGCTCATCGTAGATCACTTCACCTTGTTGGGCAAAGATCTGCGGGATCGTTTCTATCCACGTTCGCAGGGCTTCATATGTCGGATTAATGACCGTTTTCACCTTTCACCTTTCACCTTTCAACTTTATCCACTATCTCTTCCGGCGCGATATCCATACACCGATAGTCGCCGAATTTACATTTCTTCTTTCCGTAGATAGAGCAGGGACGGCAAGGAAGGTCGCGTTGAATACAATCATTCTGGCTTTGCCCGTACCCCATAAACCCTGCGTCGGGATGCGTAGCACCCCATATAGAAACCACTCTGGTACCCACCAACGAGGCCAGGTGCATGTTCGCGCTATCCATCGTCACCATCACGCGCAGTCCGCGCATCAACTCCAACTCTTCGCCTAAGGTGTATTTACCGGCTACGCTCTCTACGTTTGGGTATTTGGTTGTCCAAGCCTCCAATAGTTCTTTCTCCTGTTCTCCTCCTCCGAAGAGGACGATTTTCTCGCCCTGCTTACTCAGCAATTCCACCACGCGCTCCATTCGCTCGAGCGGGTAGATCTTACCTTGATGCGCCGCAAAAGGCGCAATACCGATACCTTCGCCTTCCGTCTTGCAAGGGTGCTCCATCGCGGAAGCAGGCAGTTCTAGACCATGCAACACCTCGCCATACCGTAACACGCTGTGTTTCAGCGGTTTACGGCTTATATGATGCGTTAGAAAAAAACGGCTAAAACGGTCTTTTCGGATGGTTCGTACTTTTGCCCCGCGTAAACGCATGATAGTACGTATATACAGCGACCGCCATACGCCGTGCATATCGGCTACCAGGTCAAACCGTCCTAAACCGGCGACTATCTCGCGCAAGGATTGGTGCTTGAGATCGACCCCGTGGAAAGATACGTTCGCCGGCATGTCGGCAAACAAGTCCGCCATACGCTGCTGCGAAAGCACCGTGACCTGTACGTCAGGGTGTTGCTCTGCAACCGCTCGCACTACAGGCGCCAGCAATGCTACGTCGCCCAAAGCTGAAAAACGTATGACGAGGAGTGAGGTCATTTTTTGTTGTACAAGACGGGGTTAAGCGTCGGGTCGTTGTACATCTTCATCTGGCGGTACACTTTCATCACCCGTGCGCCGGCAGCATAGTCTTCCAACAACTGACGAATAGAAGTGGTGAGGTCTTCCAATTGCTCCTTTAATACCGCCAGTTTGGCGACACATTTATCGTGTTGCTCAGCGCTGACATCGGTGCGTTCGGCTTGCTCTTGCATGTGCCATATCTTCACGTGTAAGATACTCAACCGGTCAATGGCCCACGCCGGACTCTCTGTGTTGATATGCGCATCGGTCTTCGGCTGTACATCATGGTAAAGCGTCAGAAAATAACTGTCAATCCGCTCAACCAGATCCGTGCGGTCCTGGTTGCTCTTGTCAATCCGCCGTTTGATAGCCAACGCTTCTTTCGGCTCGATTTGCGGGGCACGAATGATATCCTCCAGATGCCATTGAACCGTGTCAATCCAGTTCTTGAGATACAGATCATATTCAATCGTCCCTTCCGCGTATGGATTAGGCATAGGCGAATCTACATCATCCGTTCGATGGTAATCTTTCACTGCTTGCGCAAAAATCCGATTGCTGTTTTCTACAAAATTCATATTTACCATGATGTTATTTCGTTTTAATCAATATCTATAGTATTCCAGGCAGTCGGAAGGATATCAGGTCGCACGTGATGCTTAAACCAAGTATCCGGGGCAATAGTGATGGCCTCTTCTTGTTGACCTAACCATGCTCCCCACCAGGAAAAACTGCTATTGGCGATGATATGATGGCGGCAAAGACTCATCAACTGCATGTCTATATATGCCTTCTCGCCTGTATGCCCGCTGACGAAGACGGTACCTTCTGGAAAAATCTCTTGCGCTTTTCCCCATTCCGGCTCATCCGAGAAAACATAAAAAAC
Source organism: Paludibacteraceae bacterium (assembly GCA_017446455.1). Classification (GTDB taxonomy): domain Bacteria; phylum Bacteroidota; class Bacteroidia; order Bacteroidales; family Paludibacteraceae; genus Colicola. Next base: position 514 of record JAFSQV010000023.1, on the reverse strand, counting down.
CGGATGCTCCACCTGAGCCTGTATCGTTTTCACAGCGCTACGGTAGTAGGAGACCGAGCATACGTTATAATCCTCGACGCGGCGTTTCTTGAGGTAGTCTCCGCGGCGGATATGTACGCTCACACTGTTTTGCGATTTGATTGTGATTGCTAAGTCTTCTGCCTCCTTAGGCAGCGGGAGTTGGAACGTGAAGTCTTGGCGAACTTGGTCTGCTACCTCTCGAAAATAGTTCTCTGTCTGCCAATAACCCTGCAAGTAACAATTGTCCGCGTGAAGCAATTCGGGACACCAGCCTTGTGCAGGGTCAGGCTCGATGACGAGTTGTCCCGTTGTGCGCTTTTTCCATCCGAGAGCACGCCGAATCTCCGAAAATAGATCTTTTCCAATATCCACCATTTGGTTGCGCTCTGCGATAGTGGCATGTTCGGGATGGATAGCAAAAATACGCTCTAACTCATAGCCGTTATGGGACGGACGGTACCGATAGATAGATGCGTCTATCTTCGTATCCGGT
>JAFSQV010000022.1 GCA_017446455.1 Paludibacteraceae bacterium | reverse complement strand
CTCTGTTAGTCTGAGTGTAACGATACTGTCGCACTCGGGGAACTGCGTCGATGTGAATATCTTTGTAGGCGGTGTATCGTGAATAGTGTATGCCGTGCCGTACCACTCAAAGTGTCCACCATAGCAGTAAGATGCCGCAGTATCCGTAGCTAGGTTAGGTCTCTCTATGAGGACGAGAGTCACGATACTGTCGAGATACGGAGGCACCATAGAAGTGTACTTATGGGTAGGATTATCACCGACGTGGTAGTTAACTCCATACCACTCGAAGGCCTCACCGTAACAGTAGTACGCAGTGGTATCTCCAGCGAGTGCCTCTACCTCATGAACATGTAGTGTGACGATACTGTCGCAGTAAGGTGCTACTTTGGAGGTATAGGTATGTGTGGCCGGCGTGTTAGCCTCGTTGTAGTTACCTCCATGCCACGGGAAGGTCGATCCCTTGGTGATGGTAACGGTCGTATCTCCTGTGAGCTCCGGTAACTCCGTGAGTCGTAGCGTGACGATACTGTCGCATTCCGGATACAGTATGGATTTATAAGGATAAGTTGGGCTATCATCTTTTTTGTATGGAACGCCGTGCCATACGAAAGCGGTGTTATAGCAATAGGACGCAGCCGTATCTCCAGCAAGTATTGGTTGTTCGGGAGCTATGTATGTATCCTTATGTGAGTCTTCGTTTTTGCATGCTACCTCACCATCAAAGAACGCTTTGAATGTATGTTCCTTAATAGGGCTCTCCCACGGCATATCAAAAATCCACGAAGCCGAAGTTGTTCCATATTCTGGATCTGTAGCTTTCAGCGTTTTCTCGTGTCCCGACTCGTCGGTAATAGTAAGATCATGGTCTTGTGAGTTGGAATAATCTACCGTCACCTTCACCTGATAATTAAGTGCTCCACAAACATACGGCATTACGGAAGCGCTGACTTTTGTTATCACAGGAGTATACGGAGCATTGAAGTGCGGAATCTCCAAAGAGCAACTATTTTCTCCGTCAAACTTAACGTGTAGTGTGTGCCCGAGTCCATCGCCGATAACATCCGTAAAACTAATAGTTACTTTTTCTTCCGTTGACTGATTTTCTTTATAACTAAACTCCGTCTTAGCGCCATCGTCTATCCATGCGAAAAGATGGCCTCTCTGGTTGATATAAGTAACATCAAATTTGACGGTGTATGTTGTCTTATTACAATCCGTTTCACCGGTAGAAGGTCCTTGACTGACGTATATATGTGGAGTAACGGGCTCCTCGTATTCGATGGTCCGTTTATGATCACAGTTATTTGCATTCTCAAACCAGATATCAAAGTAGTCTTTCTCTGTGTCGGTTTCTATACCCTCAAACGTAACGGTATTCTTTCCTTCAACTGCGACAAAGGTCTTTGATTGCTCCTTGCCCCATACCGTCACCATACTGTCTTGCCCGTTGGTGACATCAAAAGTGACAACAACATCGTACTTTGTGATGTCACATGCCATCTGCTTCGGGGTTGCTTCAATATTGCTTATCACTGGCGCAAAGGGAGCCTTGTATGGGATGTTCAATTCGCAGTCGTCTGTGTTATCTGTCCAAATACGATAGGTATGATCTTTTTTTCCGTCAGCAAGCAATCCCGTTATGTTGAGTGTCACATCGCTCTTTTCTGTTTGTGCGCCCGGATTTGGATTGGCAACCTCTACCGCAGCCCCGCCATCTACGCTCGCATAGAACTTTGTACCTTTCTGATTCGTGTAGGTGAGGTCTAGCTGAAGAGTATAGGTTGTCAAATCACACTCCATGCCTTCAAATGAACTTACTGCCGAGATAGTCGGTTTTGCGGGAGCGGTGTATGTGCAGAGATGGGAGGGTTCGTCCTTGCATTGTTGTGCGCCTACGAAGAATGCTTTGAACATATGTTCTGAAACAGGGTACTCCCAGGGCATTTCAAAGATATAGGAAGCCTCTGTTGCGCCATATTCTGCAGCTTTCAGTATCTTCTCGTTGCCCGCCTCATCAGTAATAACAAGGTCCGAGTCTTGCGAATTAGTATAGTTGACCGTTATTTTTACTTTGTATTTTTCATCGCCGCATTTGTATGGCTGAACTTCTGCTGCGGTGGAGATGATTTTCGGCATGTATGGAGCATGCTCAGGAATATCATAATTGATAGAACAACCATGCGCACCGTTGAAGTTGACGAAGAGTTTGTGACCCGTTTTACCATCAGCCGTAAGACCTGGGAAAGTCAATGTTACTTGATCTGGGGTATCGCTTTCTATCGAGGTGTATATTGGCGCCGGATTGGCATCAATGCCATCCGCTTTCGCAGTTAATGTGCCGTTCTGATTCGTATAATTGATAACTGCAGTCAAAGAGACGGTGGGTATATCACAACTTACCGTTCCCCACGTCAGACTTTCTATGCTAATGGTAGGGGTTGCATGGGAATAATAGGAATACGATTTCGGATCTTTGGAGCAAACATTACCGTCATCAAAATAGACAATTAGATCATGGTTCTTGTTATCTACAGGCTGATCTTTCAAAACACCCGTGTACGAGGTTGTTTCATCTCCTATGTCTGAATGCAAGATGTGTGCTAACGGCGTCAATGTCTCGTCGGCGTTCTTCTCAAATATATATAGGTCACCTCGTGGATGCACAAAAGTGATGGTATAGTTGACATCCGCTTTCGTAACATCACAGCTAAGAGGTTGCTCGAAAGTAGCTCCGGTAATTTCACATTTGAGGTACTTGACGGGGAAGCGCTCGTAAGCAGCGATGTTGGAAGAATGCGATGTAACCGCTTCGAAACGAATATCATCCAAAGCGAAGTCATTACCAATGTTTTGATCACTTTTGTTGAGATTGATGACGCGAATAACCACATTCTCACTCGTCTCATCAGGCGTAGCGATAGAAGATCTGCCATGCCAATTGTGATCTTTAAAGTTTTTCAGGTTTATCTCATCGCCTAGGTTGGTCCAAGTAGATCCGCCGTTATAACTAATTTGGAACTGCAAGCGAGCACCGTTATTCATCTGATCATAGGCGTTGATATTCGCAACCCAGAACGAGAATAAGTAACTGACACCTTTTTGTACTTTTAAGTTTGGGTTCTTGGAACCGCTCCGTGCTATCCATGCGGCTTGTTCACTACCATCATAAATCTTGGAGTCAAAAAGTCCGAAGAAACTCCCTTCGTGGGCTGTAATATGTTGGAAGTCATGCCAGAACGTATAGGCATTGTCCGTGATAGCATATCCTCCGGAGGCTCCTCCATGAGAACTATAATATTCTGTATTTCCTCTTCCCCAAGGATCATAATTGCTCTCAAGATAAGCATCTTTGTCAGGATCTTCAAACGTACCATTGGAAATAAGGTTTCCTTCTGGGGCTGGTGGCTCATTGGTAGCCATGAATACATATTCAATGTCCTTTTCCTCGGTAGGTGCAGTAAATGTGATGTTTCGATTTTCTGGTTTTGCACCTGTTATTTTTGTGTCATCATCAGAATTGGTCCATTGGAAATACTTCGAATCCTGATTTCTGGGAGTAAGTGTGACGTCTTCGCAAGTGAACCGGATTAAATCTCGGTCATGTGAACCTTCAGCACCTGTTCGTGTATTATTCCATATGGTAGGTTCTACAGACGGGGGACTGACAATAACGTAGCACACATCTTCACATTCAGAATTGCCATTTAGGAATTTGGCGTGTAGGGTGTAACTCTTTGTCGCTTTGGCATCAAAACCTTTGAGTTTGAATGTCTGCGGTGTTTCGACACTGCCGTTTGCGAAAATTACTGTATCAACGTCATCACACCAAATCTTCAAATCGCCGGCATTTACTTTATCATCAAAAGCAACCAATCCGTCTACTGCACAGGTCGAGTCGGTAACGTTTGCATCAGAGGCAACAGCAATAAAGGATGTAATCTTACATGCTCCTGGGGCTCCGGGGGAACAATCTTGGTTCAAACGAATACGTATCAAGCGGCACTTGGAAGGAGTGCTGCATTGGAAGAAGAAGTATTTGTCATAACCTGCAGCGCCCAAAGTAATTTTGATATTTCTTTCTCCCGGCTGAGTCCAAACATCAGTACCATGTAAGTTGTTCCACGAACTTCCATTATATTCAAACCATGAACTATTCTGCGTTTTGTCCGTGTATTCGCGATTTATGGGCGTAAGTTCATATTTGGATCCTGCTGCACTGGTACAAATTTCTTCATCTTCATAAGCCCATGCGGACGGATTTCCTTCGGGGGCAGGAATATAGGTGCCCCAATTGGCATCTTTCCAACCGTCACCCTTGGCGAAGTCATGTATATAGTTGAGATAACTATGCAGTAAAATATCACCGGTTTTGTGATAGACGTTGTACCTGTTTCCCGGCTGGCATCGAGCAAGAATAACATGCGTCCAATCGCGTGCACAATCCGCGTTAATTTCTATGTAAGGAATACTACCTTTCCATTGTGCCTGAAGCCACCAGTCGTTTCCTCCATTCTTGAGCTGAACCCATAACTCAGCATCGTTTTTCCAGGTGTTGAAACTGGGAGGTGTGCCGTTAAAATAGAGCCGCTCGCCAACTTCAAAATCGCGCGCGTGCAAAGCGAGTGCTGAGCACAACAGAGCACATGATATTAGATATTTGGCAATATGTTTAATGTCTATTCTCACCACACTTCCTGCGGATGATCGGATTCTTTCTTCGGATAATCAATCGAGTAGTGCAATCCGCGACTCTCTTTGCGCTCCATAGCTTGACGGGTGATGAGATACCCGACATTAATCATGTTGCGCAACTCGCAAATCTCTTTATCGGCCTTTACACGCTTGAACAAGTCTTCCGTCTCTTCATACAACAGATCCAAACGTTCCCATGCACGACGCAGACGCAAGTCCGAGCGAACGATACCGACGTAGGTAGACATAATCTGACCAACCTCTTTTACGTCCTGCGCAATCAACACACGTTCCTCGTTGCTCAGCGTGCCTTCGTCATTCCATGCGGGGATTTTCTCGTTGAAATCGTAGTTTTCTATTACGCTGAGGCTGTGTTTGGCGGCCGCATCGGCATAAACCACCGCTTCAATCAGCGAGTTTGAGGCCAAGCGGTTTCCACCATGCAGGCCTGTGCACGAGCATTCGCCTACCGCGTACAAGCGATGGATAGACGACTGACCGTCCAAATCCACTTTTATGCCTCCGCACATGTAGTGCGCGCACGGCGCAACCGGGATATACTGCTTCGTGATATCGATACCGATACTCAAGCACTTTGCGTAGATGTTCGGAAAATGATGTTTGGTCTCTTCCGGGTCTTTATGTGTAACGTCCAAACAAACGTGGTCGATAGCGTGAATCTTCATTTCGTTGTCTATTGCGCGAGCCACAATATCGCGAGGAGCCAAACTTAACCTCGGATCGTATTTCTGCATAAACTCCTCTCCGTTCGGCAGCCTCAATATACCTCCGTAACCGCGCATGGCTTCCGTGATAAGGTAAGCCGGGTGAGTCTCTTTGGGATTGAACAGACTGGTCGGATGGAATTGCACAAACTCCATATCTTTGACCAAACCCTTTGCACGATAGACCATTGCGATACCGTCTCCCGTAGCAATCTCGGGATTTGTTGTCGTCGCATACACAGCTCCCGTGCCCCCGGTAGCCATCAGCGTGATACGACTTAGATACGTATCAATCTTCTGCGTTTTTGGATTCAGAATATACGCGCCGTAACACTCGATATCCGGAGTCCGTCTTGTCACACGCACGCCTAAGTGGTGTTGCGTGATGATCTCCACCGCAAAATGGTTCTCCAGTACATCGATATGTGGATTATTGCGCACCGCTGCCATCAGCCCGCGTTGAATCTCCGCACCGGTATCGTCAGCGTGATGTAGGATGCGGAACTCCGAGTGGCCCCCTTCGCGATGCAGGTCGAACGCACCGTCTTCTTTCTTGTCAAAATTAACTCCCCACTTAACGAGTTCCTCGATACCCTTCGGCGCGTTACGAACCACCTGCTCTACAGCCGCTGGATCGCTAAGCCAATCGCCGGCTACCATCGTGTCGTGGATGTGTTTTTCGAAATCATCCACCATCAAATTGGTCACCGAAGCGATACCGCCCTGTGCCTTGGCTGTGTTGGCCTCCTCCAACGTGGTCTTACAACACAACGCAATCTTGTATTTCTCTGCGCGCGCTACCTTGAGCGCAAAACTCATACCGGCTACTCCGCCGCCGATAATCAGAAAATCGTATTTCTTAGTCATGTTAACTATTTATCGTGCCTTGCACAAGGCAAAGACACTAAATGTTGCTCCTCTAAATCTCTTCATCGCTTTGAGACAACTTCGCATCGTCTCGCCGGTGGTTACCAAGTCATCTACAACCAATATATGCTTGTGATACATTTGCTCGGGACGGTTGACTGTAAAAGCTTCAGCTACGTTGGCCTTGCGCTCTTCTCCGCGTTGTAGCGCCTGTTTGGGCGTGTTTCGTGCGCGCGTAACATGCGTGGTGTCCACCGGTATCCCTGTTATTTCACTGATGCCTTTCGCAATATACTCCGCTTGGTTGTACCCTCTTTCTCTCAATCGCTTCGGGTGCAGTGGCATAGGAACGATTACCTCGATTTCATCGAAGAAATCCGCGTATAGCATCTCCATTGCTGCTTGGCGTCCTAACCAATACCCGATCATCGGTTGGTCGGCATATTTCATCTTATGAATAGCCGATCGTATCGGGTGATCTTTCTCATAGAAGAGAAACGAAGCGGCGTGGTCTAGGTGCATCACCCGTTTAGCAGCCGCCTTGGACTGCGCTTCTCCCCATAAGGCCATCTCTGTACCATTCTCCCTGATTGCTGCTTGTTCGGTGCGGGGCAGCGACGAGATACACGACTCGCATAACTGCCCTCGCATCGCTTTCTCTCCGACATACCTACCGCATATCGGGCAGACCTGAGGGAAGATGAGACTAAAGAGTGACACCGTTCTTAAAGATCGCTATCTCGTGATATCCGTTCTTCTCGTTATTGGTCTTGACGCCGTTAGCTACCTCAATCACAAAGTCCGCAAAGCGTTTTGCTACTTCCTCCATCGGCTCGCCTTCGGCGATGACACCGGCGTTGAAGTCAATCCAATTCGGTTTGTTTTTATACAGATTCGAATTGGTGGAGATCTTCATTGTCGGCACATAGGTGCCAAACGGTGTACCGCGACCGGTGGTAAACAATACCATGTGACATCCGCAGGAAGCGAGAGCCGTTGAAGCGACCAGATCATTACCCGGCGCAGACAGCAAGTTCAACCCTTTCACTTGCAGGCGCTCGCCATAAGGCATCACACCACGAACTAACGACTTACCGCATTTTTGGGTACAGCCCAACGCTTTATCTTCCAGTGTTGAGATACCTCCGGCCTTATTGCCAGGACTCGGGTTCTCGCCTACGGGTTCGCCATGACTCAGGAAATAATCTTTGAAATCATTAATCAAATGTACGGTTTCATCGAATAATTCCTTGTTAGCACAGCGGTCCATAAGAATCGTTTCGGCGCCGAACATCTCCGGCACTTCTGTTAATACGGTCGTACCACCTTGTGCTACCAACCAATCACTCAGACAACCGAGCAGCGGGTTAGCGGTGATGCCACTGAATCCGTCACTACCGCCGCACTTCAAACCCACGCGCAGTTCACTCAAAGGAACCGCTTCGCGTTGGTCTTGTTGCGTCTTAGCGAATAGTTCACGCAAGATAGGCATGCAGTATTCCACTTCATCGCCTTCGATCTTTTGCGTTACAACGAATTTCACGCGATCTTCATCGATTTCACCGCAGAATTCTTTGAAGATATCCGGTTGGTTATTCTCACATCCGAGACTCACTACCAGAATGGCACCTGCATTCGGATGATGAATCATGTCGCGCAAAATCTTCTTCGTGTTCTCATGATCATCGCCCAACTGCGAGCAACCGTAGTTATGCGGGAAAGCAAAGATATTATCAGCTCCGGTCTCCTGACGCAGACGCTCAGCGCATTTCTGGATGATGCCGTTCACGCAACCGACCGTCGGGATAATCCATACCTCATTGCGGATTCCAACCTGTCCGTCCTTGCGGCGATATCCCATAAAAGTCCTGTTTTCATCGGGGATATTCAGCACGACATCTTTCGGGTGATACTCATATTCCAACAAACCTGCGAGGTTCGTCTTGATATTATTCTCATTCATCCAACTGCCGGCTTTCTTTGCCTCGCGTGCATGACCAATGGGAAAACCGTACTTGATGACGTTCTCGCCTTCTGCCAGGTCTTTGATGGCTATCTTATGGCCGGCAGGCACGTCCTCAAGGACTGTTATCTTCGCTCCGTCCACTTCGATAACCGCACCTGCGGATTGCGGTTGTATTGCTACTACCACATTGTCCGCAGGATTGATTTTCAGAATATTCGTCATATTAGAACAAACTCTTAATTTTTGAAACAAGGCTGTCTATCTTATCGGCTGCGAGCATCAGCTTAACCGTCTCAAGCATACCGATTTTCTCGATGGAATCGAGGTAAAGTGTAACAAGATCGGTCAGACCTGGGATCTTATTGAGGTCCTCTTTGCTCTCTTTCCAGATCACATCCGTAGCGCCGAGTACACCTTCTGCTACCTTGCGGGTGTCGCCCGTTGCCCAGAGTTCTTTGAGCAGATCCATGATCTCCTGTGCGTCATTCGGCTCGATAGGAGCACCGTCTTCACGAACACCACCTTTGTAGTATTCAATGATAGCAGCCAAGCCGAGAACCAACCCCTTCGGCAGTTCCCCCTTACGCTCTAAGTAAACCTTCAGACCTGGCAGGTCGCGCGTCTCGAATTTCGGGAAGGAGTTCAGCATGATGGAGGTAACGGCGTGATCTACATACGGGTTGTTGAAACGCTCCAATACGCTTTCGCCATATGCCTTCAACTCGTCCTTCGGCAGATTAAGGGTCTCGAGCAATTCGTCGAACATCACTTTGTGGATGTATTTGCCCAGTACCTCGTGGTTGCAAGCGTCGCGAACGATGTTCACGCCACTCAGATAAGTAACAGGACTCAATACCGTGTGCGGGCCGTTCAGCAGCGTTACCTTACGCTCGTGATACGGTTTCTCGCTCTCGGCGATCAGCACGTTCAAACCTGCCTTGTTAGCCGGGAACTCAGCCTCCAACTCCTCGATACTCATGTTCTCCGGTTTCTCAATCACCCAGAGATGGAAGATCTCGGCTTGTACAACGAGGTTGTCGTTATAACCTACCTTCTCCTGAATAGCCGCGATATCCTTGCGCGGGAAGCCCGGAACAATACGGTCTACGAGAGTTGCGCAAACGTAGTTGTATTTCTCGAACCACTCTTTGAAAGCCTTGTAATCTGCGCCGAAGTCATCCTTCCACAACTCAATGTACTTGCGGATACAATCCTTCAAGTGGTGACCGTTCAGGAAGATCAACTCGCACGGCATGAAGATCAAACCCTTCGTCGGATCGCCGTTGAATGTCTTAAAACGACGGAACAGCAACTGAACCAATTTGCCCGGATACGAGCTGGCCGGTGCATCGGTGAATTTACAACTCGGATCAAAAGTGATACCTGCCTCAGTGGTGTTGGAAATCACAAAACGAATCTCCGGTTGCTCAGCCAATGCCATGTATGCCCAGTTCTGGGTGTACGGGTTCAACGCACGACTGATCACGTCAATACGCTCCAGACTGTTCACCGCTTCGCCCTTCAAACGGCCTTGCAGATTAACATGGTACAAGCAGTCCTGACCGTTGAGCCACTCGACCATACCTTTTTCAATCGGCTGAACAACAACCACCGAACCGTTGAAGTTCGTCTTGGCATTCATGTTCCATACAATCCAATCGACGAATGCGCGAAGGAAGTTACCCTCACCAAACTGGATGATTCTTTCGGGTGCTACGCTCTTCGGAGCGGTCCACTTGTTTAAAGCTTTTTTTGCCATAATGTAATAGATTTTATAGTTGTTTTTTGTGTTTTGCCATAATTTGCGCTGCAAATTTACACAAAAAAAATGACATACGCAAGAGAAGAATTGCTTTTTTTACAAAAGTTGTCAAAAATTTGCGTATTTCAAAAAAAAATAGTACTTTTGCAAGCGTTATGAGGTATACATTCTTATTTTTATGCGCATTCGTGCTTTTGGCCTGCAATAGACCATCGCGAGTCGAACAGTATAAAGCCGACAAGCATCGGTCGGATAGTATTCATTTGGTGGAACAGACGACAAGTCTGGCATATTACCAATCCCAACTGGAGTCTTTGATGCCGCAAGCAGACAGCTTATTGCCGTATTTCAAGTATGAAAAAAACGAGAAATACCAGGATCACGGGTACTATGTTGTAAACGGAAAACAAGGTCTTCGTGTCAAAGTGCGAGACGATGGAAAAGAACCGATACTATTGTATCGTGATGGCAAACGAATAGAGAAAACAGACGACCCGATCTATGAACGCGCGGAGCACCTTCGAATCGTGATTTCCGACATTAAAGAATGCGAGAAACGGATCGCACGAACTTCACTCGAGGTGCAAAAATACGAGAAAAGATTACAAAAGCAATAAAATATTTGCATATTTGCAAAATATTTTGTAATTTTGCGCCGCAAAATATGTGTTGACGTATGTCTGAAAGTAAATACGAAAGTAAAATCACCTCCGCTCCTTGTTCTGCTTCGCAGATTTACCGCGTGCTGAGTAACTTGGAGAACTTGGAGCGGGTGCGGCAATTTATCCCGCAAGAGAAAGTGCAGGAGATGGAGATTAGTGCCGATCGCGTGCGGCTGAAAGTGGACGGTTTGGCGCAGAAAATTACCATCGCCATAGTGGATCGCATCGAGAACGATACGGTGAAGTTCGGCGCGGAAGGGATACCGATGGATGCGAATTTCTGGATTCAACTCAAAGAAGTCAGTCCGACGGACACGCGCATCAAATTGACCGTGAAGGCCGATATCCCCTTTATGTTCAAGATGATGGTAGATAAAAAACTGCAACAGGGATTGGATCAGGCAGCTGATATGCTCGCCCAATTCCCTTACGCCTCGTGGCAATAAATCAGAATTATGAAAAAACCTCGTATACACAAAGAAGGACGCGGCTTGATCGTGGGTACCGTGCTGCTCCTGTTTTTAATCAACATTCCGGTGTACCTGTTAACGACAGAGGTACATATGCAATGGATTTTCGGCATCACGCTGGCTTTGACGGCCATGCTGCTGGTGTTCGTTACATATTTCTTCCGTAACCCCGTGCGCGTGTTGGAGATTGATGACCCTAATTTTATTATCGCGCCCGCGGACGGACGCGTAGTGGTCGTAGAACCGACGGATGAGAACGAGTTCTTCCATGAGCGCAAACTCCAAGTGTCTATCTTCATGTCGCCCTTTAACGTACACGCCAACTGGTATCCTATTGAAGGAACAGTTCTCGTGTCCGAGCATCAGAAAGGTCGTCACAAAGGCGCATGGCTTCCCAAGTCCAGTACGGAGAATGAGCGCTCGCTCGTGGTCATCGAGACGCCGTCAAAGGTGCAGATTGCCGTTCGTCAGGTTGCCGGCGCCATGGCGCGGCGAATAGTTACCTACGCCAAACCCGGTCATCAGGCGCATCGAAACACACACCTCGGATTCATCAAACTCGGCTCGCGTGTAGACATGTACCTCCCGCTTAATACGGAGATGTTCGTCACGGTTGGTGAAGCTGTGCGCGGTAACGAAACCGTCATCGGACGCATCCAAGATGATCCGACCATCAACACCAATGAAGAAGTTTAACCATTAAATACCAAAAGTATGAATTTTGAAGAATTATTTGCGCAGTATCCCTGCCCGTTTACCGATGAGCAAGTAAAAGCTCAAGTGGCTGACATCGAAGCAAAGCATTTTGCTGAGAACAACAATATCGAGGTTTGGAAGGAATGCCTCCATCAGATTGACTATACGACCCTGAGCGCTGACGATACCATTGCGAAAGTAGAAGGAATGGCGAATGCGGTCAACACTTTCGAGGCGAAATTCCCGGGCATTCCGAATGTGGCAGCTATCTGCGTCTATCCCGCTATGGCAGAGTATGTACGCAAAGCACTCAAAGACCCGAAATTCAATATCGCTTGCTGCTGCGCAGCCTTCCCTGCATCCCAGACTTTCCCGGAGATCAAAGTCGCAGAGACTGCTCTTGCACTCAAAGCCGGTGCTACCGAAGTGGACATCGTCCTCTCTGTAGGTAAATTCCTCGAGGGACGTTATCAGGAATGTTTCGATGAAATCGCAGAGATAAAAGCTGTTTGTGGCGAACACCACCTCAAAGTCATCCTCGAGACCGGACTCCTCAAAACAGCAGAGAATATCTGGAAAGCATCCATCCTCTCCATGGCAGCAGGTTGCGACTTTATCAAGACTTCTACCGGTAAGATCAGCGTGAACGCTACGCCGGAAGCTACCTTCATCATGTGCCACGCTATCAAGGCTTGGAAAGAGAAAGCGGGCATCAAGATGGGTTACAAACCCGCAGGTGGTGTCTCCACAACCGACGAAGCTGTACAACACTTCACGTTGGTAAAAGAAATATTAGGCGAAGAGTGGCTCAACAACGAGTGGTTCCGTTTCGGTGCTTCCCGTCTGGCCAATAACCTCCTCTCCTCTATCGTAGGAAAAGAAACCAAGCATTTTTAACAACTATCCTAGGTTCCTAGGTCCCTAGGCTCCTAGTTGTATTACAATGAATAAGATTCTTTCAAAGAAATTTTTCTCTGACAACGTAGCGGAGCTCGTAGTGGAAGCTCCGCTCATTGCGCGTAGCCGTAGAGCCGGCCATTTTGTCATCATCCGCGTGGATGCCAATTCCGAGCGCATCCCTCTGACCATTTCCGCGGCTGATATCGAACGCGGTACCATCACCCTCGTTGTTCAACAAATCGGCGTTTCTACGCGCAAACTCTTAGCAATGGAACCCGGCGAATGTCTTCACGATGTGGTCGGACCGCTCGGCCGTGCGACGCGTATTGAGAAATACGGCACAGTCGTTTGCGCTTGTGGTGGAGTAGGAGCTGCGCCGATGTTGCCTATCGCGGAAGCCCTGAAGAAAGCCGGCAACAAAGTAATCACCGTCCTGGCGGCGCGTAACAAAGACCTGCTTATCCTTCAGGATGAACTCGCCCAATGGTCCGATGAAGTGATCATCATGACCGATGATGGTTCTGCGGGTCAGCAAGGTGTGGTTACCGTAGGAGTAGAGCAAGTAATCAATCGCGAGAAGGTCGATAAGTGTATCACCATCGGCCCGGCGATTATGATGAAGTTCGTTGCCCTCACGACCGCCAAATACAATATCCCGACCGAAGCTTCGCTCAACACGATCATGGTCGATGGCACAGGAATGTGCGGTGCGTGCCGTGTCACCGTAGGTGGCAAAACGAAGTTCGTCTGCGTCGATGGACCCGAGTTTGATGCCCACGCAGTAGACTGGAATGAGATGCTCAGCCGAATGAAAGCTTTCAAGGCAGAAGAAACCGCAGCCCTCAATGCATACCAAGCCCAACAAGCATCCAAGAACGACGGTCAACCGACGGTCAACCGACGGTCAACCGACGGTCAAAGCCAAGGTAAGGCTACTGTAAAGCCGGTAGAGCCCTTCGAAGGCAAACCGAAAGATCGCGTCGCTATACCACGTGTTCAGATGCCCGAACTGCGTCCTGAAGTGCGTATCAAATCGCTGCACGAGGAAGTTAACCAAGGTCTGACGTTCGAGCAAGCCATCACGGAGTCCCATCGGTGTCTCAACTGTAAGAACCCGACTTGCGTTCAAGGCTGTCCGGTCAATATCAACATCCCGGGTTTCATCAAGACCCTCGAGACCGGCGATATCCTTGGCGCTGCGGCTGTCATCAAAGAGTCTTCTTCTCTGCCAGCAGTCTGTGGCCGTGTATGCCCGCAAGAGAAGCAATGCGAGTCGCAATGTATCCATCTCAAGATGGGCCACCCGGCTGTAGCTATCGGCTACCTCGAGCGTTTCTGCGCCGACTTCGCCAATCAGCATACTCAGATTGATCTGAATAATCCGAAAACTCCGACCGGCCCGAAGATCGCCGTGGTAGGTTCCGGTCCTGCCGGCCTTACCTTTGCCGGTGATGCCGCCAAATACGGCTACGAAGTACATGTATTCGAAGCACTTCATGAGATAGGCGGAGTACTCAAATACGGTATTCCGGAGTTCCGTCTTCCGAACGCTATCGTGGACACAGAGATAAACGGCCTTCGTGCGCTCGGTGTACAATTCCATACGGATACGATCATCGGAAAGACTATCTCTGTCAAGGAACTCGAAGAGCAAGGTTTTGCAGGCATCTTCGTAGGTTCAGGAGCCGGCCTCCCGCGCTTCATGAACATCCCGGGTGAGAACCTCAATGGTGTTATGTCGTGCAACGAATACCTGACGCGCGTCAACCTTATGGACGCTTCCAATCCTGCGACCGACACACCGCTCCTCTATGGCAAGAACGTAGCTATCATCGGTGGTGGTAACACCGCGATGGATGCCGTACGTACAGCTAAACGTCTGGGCGCGGAGCACGCGATGATCATCTATCGCCGCTCCGAAGAGGAGATGCCGGCGCGTATCGAAGAGGTACATCACGCCAAACAGGAAGGAATCGAATTCCTCACGCTCCACAACCCCATCGAGTACCATGCCGATGAGAACGGTCGTGTATGTGAGGCCGTACTTCAAGTGATGGAACTCGGCGAGCCTGACGAGTCTGGTCGCCGTAGTCCGGTGCCTGTAGAAGGTAAGACCATCACGATACCCGTTGACTTAGTCGTTGTTGCGGTCGGAGTCAGTCCTAACCCGCTGATCCCGTCTTCCGTAGAAGGTCTTGAGATTAGCAAAAAAGGAACCATCGTCGTCAACGAAGGCATGCAGTCCGCTATCCCGACTATTTTCGCCGGAGGCGATATCGTTCGCGGTGGAGCAACCGTCATCCTTGCGATGAGTGACGGTCGCAAAGCAGCCAAAGCAATGCACGAATACCTGAGTAGTAAGTAGTGAGTATCCTTGCGGCCATATTACTCTCGGTCAACTTCCTGACAAGCCACCCGCTCACCGGGCAGGCGAATATGTCTGTGTTGGTGAAAAATCTCAACACGGGCGAGGTGATTGACAGCTATCGCGCAGATAAAGTGGTGCCACCGGCGTCGGTAATGAAATTGCTGACGACCGGTGCAGTACTGGACATCCTCGGTCCTGGATACCGCTTTCCGACCGTGCTGGAATATACCGGTTCTGTCGAAGGCGGCGTCTTACACGGCAACCTTTATATCCACGGTAGTTGTGACCCTTCTTTAGGTTGGAAAGGTCGCACCGGTTTTCTCGACCAATGGGTTAAAGCCGTTCAAAGGGCCGGCATCACTTCTATCGAAGGTGCTGTAATAGCTGACATGACACTCTTGGATGGCGATGCACAAAACCCCAACTGGTTATGCGAGGACGCAGGTAACTATTACGCTCCGGGTATCTTTGGACTCAACTACTACGGAAACACGATGAATATCGTGCTCCAGAGCGGAGAGCCCGGGACGGTAGCAAAGGTCATCAAGACCGAACCGGCTGTAGAGGATATCGTCTTTATCAATCGTATTCGCTGTGATAAGATCCAATACGACGGTGCGTTCGTTTCTGGTTTGCCTTACAGCCGCGAGCGTTATTTGACAGGAGCGGTACCTTCTAACTTGGGTACGTTTGGTGTCAAAGGCGACTTGCCGAATCCGGGCTTACTCTTGGCGCGTCACTTGACCAACAAACTGCGCGAAGTGGGGGTCTCCGTAAAAAGGGATGCGACTTTCGAAGCTGATTATAATCCTTTGACGCCTCCTCGAACGGAACTCTATACCCATTATTCGGAGCCCCTTTCGGAGATCATCAAAGAGACAAATGTGAATAGCAATAACCTCTATGCGGAGTCGCTGTTCCGCTACCTTGGTACGCGTTATACCCTTCCCGGAACGATTCATAACAGCCAAGATATGCTGCGTGACTACTGGCGTCGCCGCGGAGTCTCCATCCAAAATGCCATCATCAAAGATGGCTGTGGACTCGCACCTCAAGATGCGGTCAGCGCACAGACTTTTGTGCAACTGTTGACGGTCATGCTGCGCAGTCAAAATGCCGATGCGTGGATTGCCTCACTACCTGTAAGCGGGCAAAGCGGGACACTCAAATCCCTTTGTCCGAAGACCGAACTCGAAGGCCGAATCCATGCCAAGAGCGGCACCATCGCCGGAACAAAGAATTTTGCAGGATATATCGACATGCCGAATGGCGACACCTGGGTATTTGCTATCCTCATCAATTCCGCACCCGGTAAAGCGAAGAACATACAGACGGTGATTCAACAATACTTGTTGGATGTATATCAGCAGCACAAATAGTACCAACTCCTTAGTGAAGGAGATGCTTGCGAAAGGCGAGTGGCCGCTAACAGAACGTTATCTCTATGCCGGCTATCAGACTGCAGGACGCGGTCAAACAGGCAATAGTTGGGAAAGCGAAGCGAACAAAAACGTATTGTGTTCGATACTTTTGCCGCCGGACAAAAACCTATATTTCTTGAATATAGCCGTTAGCGTAGCAATAATAAGACTCCTTGGCGGACAGTACACGATCAAGTGGCCAAACGATATATACTATAATGACAAGAAACTCGCAGGTATTCTATTGGAGAATGCTATAGTAGGTTCAGAGATTAAATACTCTATAGCCGGCATCGGATTGAACGTCAACCAGACCGTTTTTGTCTCCAACGCCCCAAACCCTGTTTCGCTGAAACAGATTACCGGCAAAGAGTACGACATTGACCAATTGATGAAGGACCTTCTCGAAACAATAACGGTTGTATTGAAAGAACCTGAGGATGTAATTTGGTCAGAATACAAGGCGCACCTCTATCGCCGAGAAGGATATTGGCTGTTCGAAGATAAAAATGGGGTCTTTGAAGCACACATCGAAGATGTATTACCGACCGGAGAGATTGTCCTTCGCGACAAAAACAGTCAAGTGCACCAATATGGATTTAAACAAATAAAATATATTCTATGAAAAAGAGTATCATCATTACCGGCGGAGCCGGATTTATCGGAAGTCATGTTGTACGGTTATTTGTGAACAAATATCCGGACTATCGTATCATCAATCTGGATAAGTTGACCTATGCCGGTAACTTGGCGAATCTCAAGGATATCGAAGACAAGCCGAACTACCGTTTCGTACGTGCAGATATCTGCGACTTCGATACCATCTATGCGCTGATGCAAGAAGAACACGTCACAGGTGTAATCCACCTCGCCGCTGAGAGCCACGTGGACCGTTCTATCAAAGATCCGTTCACTTTCGCCCGCACGAATGTAATGGGTACATTATCTATGCTCCAGGCCGCGAAACTGTACTGGGAATCCCTACCGGAGAAATACGAAGGGAAACGCTTCTATCACATCTCGACTGATGAGGTGTACGGCGCGTTGGAGATGACTCATCCTGAAGGCATCGAACCGCCTTTTACAACCAAGGCCTCGTCCGGAGAACACCATCTTGCTTACGGTGAAGACTTCTTCTACGAGACGACGAAGTACAATCCCCATTCGCCCTATTCAGCATCGAAAGCATCGTCGGATCATTTCGTACGTGCCTTCCATGATACCTACGGCATGCCGACCATCGTCACGAACTGCTCGAACAACTATGGTCCGTATCAATTCCCGGAGAAACTTATTCCGTTGTTCATCAATAATATTCGTCATCGCAAACCCCTTCCGGTGTACGGCAAGGGTGAGAACGTACGTGACTGGTTGTTCGTCGAGGATCACGCGCGCGCGATCGATATTATATATCATAAAGGTGTCATCGCCGAGACCTACAACATCGGTGGCTTCAACGAGTGGAAGAATATTGACATCATCAAGACCGTCATCAAGACCGTCGACCGTTTGCTCGGTCGTCCGGAAGGCGCTGACCTCGACCTCATTACCTATGTCACTGACCGTGCAGGACATGACATGCGCTATGCGATAGACTCCACCAAGTTACAACGCGAACTCGGTTGGGAACCTTCGCTCCAGTTCGAGGAAGGTATTGAGCGCACGGTTCGTTGGTATCTCGACAATCAGGAATGGCTCGACAATATCACTTCCGGCGAGTACGAGAAGTACTACGAAGACATGTATAAAAACCGTTAAGTATGAATCTGAAACGGACCAGGAAGAGGCGATAAATCATTTGCTAGAGGCATGGCGGCAAAGCGTCATCGTTTCGCTTGAGCAGATGACTAACGCAGAAGGCGAACAGCGGAAATCCGTGTTCGCCTTGATAGATGCTTCCGGTAATAAGATGGAACTCCGTGATGAGGAAGGAGCTGCCTATCTTATCCGTTCCGATAAGCCTTAGGCGTCACGCCTACGTGGCTCTTGAAGAAACGGTTAAAGAACGCTACGTTGTCGAATCCTAAATTCAGCGCAATCTCTTTAATCTGCTGATTGGTGATCTTCAATTGACTCTTAGCGTCGGTGATGATCGCCTCGATGATGATATCGCCGGCAGTACGATCTCCGACCGATTTAATCGTTGAGCAGAGATGCGGTAAGGTCAGACGAAGTGCTTCCGCATACTGACTCACATGATGCCACTCATGGTAATGTTGCAGCACGAGCTGGCAATAATCCTGATAAATCTCCGTCTTCCGATCCATCGGCTTTACGAGATACTCGTCCTGCTCATGCGCATACTTGGCATAACTGGTCTGCAGCAGGTTGAAGATATGTACCATCTTCTCGGAATCGAGCATGGTTGGTTCGGCATTCAGCGCTGCAACAACGGTATCGTACATCGAGCATAGCACTTTCGCGTGGTTCTCACTCATGCTCAGTTTTGGCGAGTGCAGTTGAAGCGCCGAAAGGCTCATCTTGTTATTCACCGTATATTTCTCGAGGAACTTACTGCCGAATACAATCCAGTATACCAGCGCATCGTCGGAACACTCACGAATAAAGAGGAAACTACCGGGCTCCAGTAATAAAATATCATTCTGCTTGAACTCGTAATCCGTAACGTTAATTGTTGCGCGGGCCGTTCCGCGTACCAAAAAAGCATACACACCGCACTTGATCTTACACGGATAACGACCGTACTCATTCATCAGTTTACCACTGGCATCGCCGATCATGTAATCTCCATACGGACAGTCAACAATAGGAATATTATTCTCTTTCATCTTAATATTTGTATCAAAAACGGCGCAAAGGTAGTACTTTTTTTTGAATTGTGCAAAAAAAACCGTCAAAATTTGCATATTTAAAGATTTTGCAGTACCTTTGCACCCGAAAATGATATGTGAAGAGATACATAAAGCCATTTCAGCGCTTGCGGTAAACTATGCTGCTGACCAGATTTGTGTACTGATAGACGAGAAAGTGGCCGACCGTGCAGCATCGATCCTCGATCCTCAGTGGCCGACTCTAAGTCTCGCGGTGAGCGAGCAGAAGAAGTCACTCGAGACGGTGCAGCAGATTTGGGATTTTCTCTTTGCGCACGGTATCACGCGTCGCGGGTTGTTGATATGTATCGGCGGCGGCATCCTAACAGACCTCGGCGGTTTCGCTGCGGCCACCTACAAACGCGGCATTGATTATATCAATGTGCCGACGACCTTATTAGCGATGATTGATGCTTCGACGGGTGGCAAGACGGGCATCAACTACGGAGGTTTGAAGAACAGCATCGGCTGTTTTGCCCCGCCCATAGAGACACTTATTTGGACAGGATGGCTCGAAACTCTTCCTACCAAGGAGGTGCTCAGCGGTTTTGGCGAAATGCTGAAGATGGGCTTAATCGTTAATGACTTATGGGGCGCACTCTTGCGCTATGATCTTGATACGATGCCGATTGATTCCTTGCAACCGCTGATCGCGCAATGTGTAGAGGAGAAAGAACGCATCGTTGCGGCCGACCCGAAGGAGGAAGGCCTGCGTAAAATCCTCAACTTCGGTCATACTTTCGGCCATGCATTGGAAGAAAAAAGTATGGATGCGCATGCCCGCTCGGGTATCGAGCCTCTCGACCACGGTTATGCTGTGGTATATGGCCTGATAGCGGAGTTGTATCTGAGTGTGACAAAACTCGGTTGTCCCAAAGAACCTTTGCAACAGTTGACGCACCTCATGCTGCATTATTACGGAAAGCCGAACTGTAAGTGTTCCGACCGCGAGGCACTCATCGCTCTTATGCAACAAGATAAAAAGAACGAGCGCACAGCTCAAATCAACTGCACGCTCATTCAGAATATCGGTTCGCCGCTCATCAATCAGGTTATCACATCCGAGGAGGCGAATGAAGCCCTGGAATATCTCTTTAGCCTCTAACCCTTGTAGGCCGCTACGATCTGCTTTACTAGCGGATGCCGCACAATATCTTTCTCGTTAAACTCGATAATACTGATCTCTTTAATATACCTAAAGCGATCCATTGCGTCGCGCAAACCTGACTTCTGCGTCGGCGGCAGGTCTATCTGTGTCATGTCTCCCGTGACAATCATCTTACTGCCGAATCCGAGACGGGTAAGAAACATCTTGAGTTGTAAAGCAGTAGTGTTTTGTGCTTCATCGAGAATAACTACGGCATCGGAGAGCGTCCGCCCGCGCATGAAAGCCAAAGGCGCGATCTGTATGGTTCCTTTCTCCATGTACTCCGCTAATTTTGCGGCAGGAATCATGTCTTGCAGCGCATCATACAGCGGTTGAAGGTACGGATCAATCTTCTCTTTCATGTCTCCCGGCAGAAAACCTAATTTCTCTCCTGCTTCCACTGCAGGGCGCGATAACACGATACGTCTCACCTCTCTGTTCTTTAACGCTCTCACTGCCAGTGCGATAGCGGTGTAGGTCTTTCCGCTTCCGGCCGGTCCTACAGCAAAAAGCAAGTCGTTCTCTTCATACGCTTTGACGAGTGCTTGCTGGTTGGTGGAGCGTGCATAGATAGACTTACCATTCACACCGTGCAGAATGAGGTTATCGGTAGCCTGTTCCTGCGGTTTATCGCCATGCAACAGCATAAGAATATCTTGTTCTGTCAGGCGGTTATTGCGGATGCAGAACTGCTCGCATAACTGTAGCGATTTCTCGAAGTTCTCGATTGCTGCCTCCGATCCGGTCACTTTCACCTGATAACCGCGCGCTACTACACGCACGTCAGGGTGTTGGTTCTTGAGACAAAGAATATTCTTGTTATTCACGCCGTAAAAGGTCGGCGTATCGAGGGAGTCGTTGAGTGATAGTATTTGTTCCATTCGGTTCTATTGTTACAAAAATAGTCTGCGGACCGTTATGAAGCACCAAATACGGTACATTCAAACGGCGGTTATACGTAAGGGCTTGGTCGAGGGTCTTTTGCGTCAAGGGCACGGTCTCCGCTTTACACTCGATGAGCATGATAGGAGCCATGAAGCGGTTGTACACTACAGCATCGCACCGCTTCTTGGCTTGACCAAGCGTGATAGCAGTCTCCACGGCAATGAGGGAAGCGGGATATCCCATTTCCACCATTCGGTGCAGCAACTGCTGCCGCACCCATTCCTCTGGAGTCAGGCGCACCCAGCGGTGGCGCCATTCGCAGAAGATCTGCTCCTTGCCGTTGAAAATCCGCGTCCTCATTTAAGGTAGTTGTCCTTGAGCGAACAGGTGCGATTGAGAACCAGGTGCTCTGCAGTAGTATCAGGATCGACAACGAAATACCCTTGTTTGAGCAACTGATAGTGATTCTCTTGTTCGATACCATCCACGAATACCGGTGCATGCAGTTCGCTGCGAAGTGAACCTTCTACCTTGATGGTCTTTACTACGAGACTCTCGGGATTCAGCAATTCACGGAAATCACCTTCTTCTGCACTCGGGTTCTCCACAGCGAAGAGTCGGTCATACAGACGCACTTCAGCATCCAACGCACTATTGCATTCGACCCAGTTGATAGTCGCCTTCGTCTTGCGGTTGCCCCCTTCGGTACCCGATTTGCTGTTCGGATCATAGGTAGCGTAGACAGTAGTGATGTTTCCGTTTTCGTCCTTCTCGCACCCCGTTGCTTGAATGATATAGGACGCTTTGAGGCGCACCTCGCGTCCGCTCGGGCTGAGACGGAAGAACTTATTGTCTGCTTCCTCAAGGAAGTCACCGCGTTCAATCCATAGTTCCTTGCCGAACTTTACCTCGCGCGTGCCGAGCTCCTCATGTCCGTCGATATTCTCTGCGATAATCGTCTCGCCTTCACCCTCGTAGTTGGTGATTACCAACTTCACCGGATCAAAGATGGCGCATACACGCGGAGCGGTCTCTTTGAGATCTTCGCGAATGGTGTGTTCGAGCAGACCTTGGTCAATCATACCTTCCACTTTCGTATAACCGATCTTATCCATGAACGTGCGGATGGCTTGCGGGGTATAGCCGCGACGACGTAGACCGCAAACGGTCGGCATACGCGGGTCGTCCCAACCGGCTACGAGACCTTCTTTGACCAGTTGCAGCATTTTACGCTTCGACATCACGGTATAGGTGATATTGAGTCGGTTGAACTCGCGCTGTTTAGGACGGTAGTTAGGTCCGTACGGACTCAGGCCGCAGAAATTCTCACCGCTGAACTGGTCAATGAAATAGTCGTAAAGTGGACGGTGTACTTCGAACTCAAGCGTGCAGATCGAGTGTGTCACACCTTCGAAATAATCGCTTTGACCGTGCGCAAAGTCGTACATGGGATATACATTCCATGTGTGGCCCGTACGATGGTGCGGGTGAGAGGTAATGATGCGGTACATGATTGGGTCGCGGAAGTGCATGTTCGGGTTTGCCATGTCGATCTTCGCGCGCAGCACCATCTTGCCTTCCTCTATCTCGCCGCGTTGCATAGCTTCGAAAAGACGCAAGTTCTCTTCGATAGGGCGGTCGCGATAAGGAGAAGCTACACCCGGTTCGGTCGGCGTTCCTTTCTGTTCCGCGATCTGCTCGGCTGTCTGTTCGTCCACATACGCCTTACCGGCCTTGATGAAACGGATAGCGAGGTCATACAACTGCTGGAAATAGTCGGAGGCATAGAAGATTTGGCCCCAGTGGAAACCTAACCAGCGAATGTCGCGCTCGATGGTCTCTACATACTCCGTGTCTTCTTTGACGGGGTTGGTGTCGTCAAAACGCAGGTTACAAACACCGTGATATTTCTCCGCAATGCCGAAGTCCATGCAGATAGCCTTGACGTGACCGATGTGCAGGTAACCGTTCGGCTCCGGCGGAAAACGCGTCTGTATACGTCCGTCATTCACTCCTTCCGCTAAATCTTTCTCTACAATTTGCTCAATAAAATTGAGACTTTTTTCCTCTTGTTCCATTTTTGATTATTCTGTTTTTTTTATCTGATTATACTGAGTTATGCTCTTACGATGCCTCTCGTCGAAACTCTGACAAAATTGACGATGAGGTCTCTCTCCTTACTTGCGGGCATCGTTGCCTCGATATGGTCGAGTGCCTGAGTCGTATTCATGCCGTTTTGGTAAAGAAGGCGGTACACCTCCTGTATCGTGTGAATTTGTTCCGGCGTAAATCCGCGGCGATTGAGGCCCACGGAATTGATGCCGCAGAACGCTATCGGGTCACGCGCGATGATGGAAAACGGCGGAATATCTTTGTTGATTTTCGAACCGCCTTGAATCATCACATGGCCGCCGATATGGCTGAACTGGTGCACGAGCGTGCCACCGCCAATGATGGCGAAATCATCTACTTCCACTTCTCCGGCTAACTGCGTAGCGTTGGACATAATGATGTTGTCGTGCAATATACAATCGTGCGCAACATGGCAATAAGCCATGATGAGGTTGTTGTTACCCACGACGGTCTTTCCTTTGCTGGCGGTACCGCGATGGATGGTCACAAACTCACGCAGCACGCAGTTCTCGCCAATGATGGTCCATGTCTCCTCGCCGCGGAACTTCAAGTCTTGCGGCACACAACCAATCACGGCGTGTGGGAATACATGGCAGTTATCGCCAAGAATCACATTATCATCAATATACGCGAAAGCATCTATCGTTACGTTGTTCCCGATTTGTGCTTTCGGGCTTACATATGCTAAAGGACTTATCATATTATTCCGAGATTATCATATTTCTGAGTTTCCGTACGCACTGTGTGTTGAACGTGTGTCCGGGTTTATAGGCTACGATGCGACCCTGCAGACGAAGTCCGAGTAAGGATAAATCACCGATGACGTCTAACAGCTTGTGCCGCGCAGGTTCGTTGAGATAGTTCAATGGCGAGAGATAGCCGAGCTTCTTGGCGTCCATGTGCGGTTGGCCCATCTTATCGCAGAAATAATCCATACCTTCTTGCGACATTTCCGTCTCGTAAATCACGAGAGCGTTCTTCAAATCACCGCCTTTGATGAGCCCGACGCGCAGCAGCGGTTCTATCTCGCGCACGAAGCAGAACGTACGTGCGGCCGCTATTTCTTTGGGATAGTCAGCGAGGTTCTTAAGTGTCGCATGTTGTTCGCGCAGTAGGTTCGATTGAAAAGCAATCGTTACATCTACCTCATAGTGGTCGCATGGCTCAATACGCATCGAGTGACCATGCTCAGAGATATACTCGATCGGTTCGCGAACCACATACACCTGCTGTTCCGCATCTTGTTCTTCAACTCCTACACGTGCTATCTCGCGACAAAAGAAGCGGGCGCTGCCATCCAAAATCGGCATCTCCGGGGCATCTACGTCGATGATGCAGTTGTCAACGCCCATCGCGTACAATGCACTCAGTGCATGCTCAACGGTACTAATTTTCCATTTACCTCGTTCGAGCACCGTGCCGCGTTCTGTACCCGACACATAGTCTGCCAAAGCCTGGTGGCATGGTTGTCCGGGCAGGTCTACGCGGCGAAGGCGTACACCTGTGTTCGCCGGCGCAGGATTGAAAGTGGCGGTCACATGCAAACCTGTGTGCAAGCCCACCGAACTGAGGGTAAAAGGTTCTTTTATTGTATGCTGTTTCATTTCTTCTCTAATTCATTAAGCCGTTTGAGAATATCCGGCAGTTGTTTGAATCCCACTACGGCTCGACGCCAGTTACCGGCATCGATAGCCGGATAGCCTTGGTACATACCCGGCTTGCGTACACTGTTCGGAACACCCGACTGCGCACCGAAGATACAGTTATCCGCTATCTCGATATGTCCGGCTACACCCACTTGACCGGTCAAGATACAATGCTTGCCGATCTTACTGCTTCCGGCGATGCCCACCTGCGCACAGAGGAAAGTGGACTCTCCTACTTCGACATTATGTGCAATCTGCACGAGGTTATCAATCTTCACGTTGCGGTGAATAATAGTCGACCCCATCATCGCGCGGTCAATAGTGGTGTTCGCTCCAATTTCCACATCGTCTTCGATGATCACGTTGCCTATCTGTGGAATCTTCTGATTAACGCCCTGTGCATCGGGTTCAAAGCCAAAACCGTCCGAACCGACCACTACGCCGGCATGCAAGATACAATCGGCGCCCACCTTGCAGTTTGCATAGACGCGAACTCCTGCATAAAGAACGGTATGGTCGCCAATCACGACGTTATCACCGATATAGCAGTTCGGATAAATCTGTACACCCTTGCCCAACCGCACGTTCTTGCCGATATACGCGAACGCACCGACATACGCCTCTTCGGGAACGACTACTCCTTCGCTGATGAAACTCGGTTGCTCAATACCTCGCTTGGCGGGATTCATGGCCTTCGAGACAATAGCTAATAACTGTCCCATCGCCCCGCGGGCATTCTCTACGAGGATGACTGCTGCGCCGGCTTTGCCTTCACCTTCCGGAAAACGGATCTTGCCTTCTACCACACTCCGCGTAATAAGTATCACATCTGCCTTCGTGGTCTCCAGACAGGGAAGGTATTTGGCATCGGTGATGAACGACAAGTGATGTGCTTGCGCCGACTCAATCGGAGCTACATCGCTCACCATCGCATTCGAGTTACCATACAATGCTCCGCCCAGTAAGGCTGCTATTTGTTGTGCACTAAATTCCATTATCGCATTTTGAATAAATATCGTTTAATCGGCTTGCGCGTCAGTGCCTCAAGGTCCAGTATCTCACTGGCATCCGCAATGTCGCGCACGGTACCGTCCGAGTACAAAATATCTATCGTATCGGCTTTCTCCGAATAGGTGTTACTGGTAGAGATATGTTCGCTCCAGCAATATTCCGCCTCTTTCTCCGACACACCTAACAGTGTTGCATACTCCTTGTTTAGTTCCGTCTTCTGTGAATCCGTTAACGGTTTTTCCAACAACTCTCCGCGGAAGAGACGGCGGTTAACAAAACTCTCACTCAGTGCACTCAGCACTTTGTCGTCGCACGAAATCCAAGCCTTGATAGCGGACAGTACATCGTTGTCGTCAAGCAACGCGTATTTCTCCAGCGCCTCGCTCTGAGGACTAAACATGCGGAAGTTCACCGGTTGATACAAGAAATATCGTAAAGCCGGCGAACAGAAGAGTTCTTTACCGCCGCGTGCCAACTCTTTGGCTCGGCTCAGGATCTTTATCAAGTGTTGTTCGGCGGCCACAGAGGTCTTGTGCAGATATACCTGCCAGTACATCAATCGGCGGGCCACCAAGAATTTCTCTACGGAATAGATTCCCTTCACTTGCACCACCAATCGATCATCGCGTACATCGAGCATCTTCAGCAATCGTTCACTCGCCACGCGACCTTCCTGCACACCTGTGAAGAAAGAATCGCGGCAGAGATAGTCCATACGATCAACGTCCAGCTGACTCGAGATAAGTTGGTGCAGGAAATGCTTCGGATACTCGTTCTTGAAGATTGAGATAGCGGTGTCCAATTGACCATTCAGGTCAATATTAATCCGCTCCATCATCAAAAGCGAGATATCTTCGTGCGTCACACCTTCGACGAGCGTATGCTCGAGTACGTGCGAGAAAGGACCGTGACCGATATCGTGCAGCAGGATGGCAATCATCGCGCTCGTCTCTTCGTGCTCCGTGATTTCCACGCCTTTGAGACGCAGCGAAGCGATAGCCTCGTGCATCAGGTGCATCGCGCCCAGCGAGTGACCGAAACGGCTGTGCATTGCACCAGGATATACCAAGTACGACAAACCCAATTGGCGAATACGATTTAGACGCTGCACATACGGATGTTGCAGCACATCGTAGATCAGTTCATTCGGTATGGACAAGAACCCAAAGACAGGGTCGTTAATAATCTTTCTTTTATTCGGCATCTTCTTTTCTTTTTCTAATAGTGGCAGCGTATAGTCCTGCCATCAAAACCAGTACCAGCGGCGAGCCTATAGGGTGCTCTACTAATTGCTGATCGCCCGGTGCTTCGCCACCTCCTAAATCCGGCGGTCCCGGTGCACGACGTGGCTCACTGACGAGTCTTGCCATCTCCGGCGCATATTGTGCTTCCGGGGCTGCCACTTGACGACTGTTCATCGCAAAGGTCGCAAAGGTCGTCACGGTGGTTGTCGTATAACTGATTCCTCGTTGAGCTTGAGTGTTCGAAGTAGTAGCGATACCGTAGCCGGTTCCACCACCGACGTTATGAACCTGCGCGCCGCTCGTGGCGTATATTCCGCGCGAAGGCTGCATCGTAGCTTGCGGAGCAGTAGCACCCGGCATAGATGACATCGTGTAAGAGTACGGATAGTCTCGCAGTATACTGGAGCTGCTGCGTATCGGTTGTACCGGCGAGGACACCGGAGACGGTTGGGTAACAATCACGCCCGGGTTGACATACACCTCTGGCTTATTGAACAAGATGTAAATGAGGCCCATCAGCGAGACACCACAGATCAGCACTACCAGTGCGATCACCAATTGAATACGGAAACGTTTCATGGCGTCACCTCCTTTCTGTTAAAGGAATGAACCCGAACGCCACGCGCATCGTAGAAGCGATTGTCCTTGATGATATACAACTGGCCGTCGATGATGCATTTCTCTGCATCGGAGTATGATGCGTCAGACGTGTTCTCGATGCCTGTCGGTATACGCGGTGGGTTCTTGGTGATGATAAACCGTTTAGCCGCGGTCTTATTCTCCGCCGTGAAGGAGTAGGTGTTACCCGTCTTGATCTCCACCGCCTGGTCCGCTAACCGGTCGTACAGATAAATCGTCTCGCCTTCGTATTGGAAGCAGAACGTGTATTCCGTCTCGCTACCCGCGCGGAAACTCAACTCGCGTTCCTCTGCCGTCTCAATCGCCGCTACAGCCATGTCGCCGGCTTCTTTCACTACCGCTAACATCGGGGCGTTCTCGTCGCCCTCAATCTTACGGCCGTCCCATCCGTCTTCGAAATTTTCGGAGAAACCGTCGCGAGCAAGGATATGTACGCGGTCGCCATAGTTCTCACCGCTGACAATCAGTTGCATCACTTCCGGTCGGCTCTCGCTGCGTGGTGCACGCATCGGTTGTGTGGAGGTCTTGAAATACGAGCCGTCATATACGGTGCGGTTATAAACCAGTTTCAGTTCAGCATTCGCAGCAGTCGTATGAACGAAGAATCCCTGCATAGCCGGAATAACGGAATCCACGCCGATGTATGGCGACGAGTGGATAGGAATAACGGCATATTGACCCGGAACAATCGAACTACTGCTGGTCTTTGTATTGATGACCGTTTCTTTGTTGGTGTTCCATTGGGCATACGTTCCGGTATGATAGATATAGATGGATTTATCTGCATTAATAAAGTCCGCATCTTGCATCTGTGAAATCTTGATCGGTGCGGTCCAACTGTTGGCAGCAAAAGCGTATCCGTCCGCATCGCGGTTGTCCAATACGATACGAGTTGTGACGGGTGGGTTAAGTTTACCGGAGAAGGTATAGGTCTTCGCTGCTTCCTGCGTGATACAATAACCTTCGAACGGCAGTAATAGTTCATCGTTTTCTACCCACTTCCAGAGTCCGCCTAAGCCGTCGGTCGAACCGCTCGCCCAGCGGCACATCCATGCCTCGTAGTACATTTGGATAGCGGTATGTGCGGCTTGGAACGGAATACCCATGTATTGCCATACCGGACTAGCCGTCTTGGCATCTGTTCCGCGGCTATAGTATTGCACTGTCGCACGAACATCCGATTCCTTGTTGCCATATACAAAGGCACCATTATGAGAAGCATCGGCTTTGATTAACAAGTCTTGTGCAGAAATAGTGATCGGCGAAGCATACCGCGTGTCGTGTACGGTTGCTACCATACCGGCGATGGTCAATCCGCCATTCGGCTCGATAATCAACTTGCCGTTTACAGTCTTGCCGTGTTCGTCTCGACCGGTGTTCACTTTCACACTTCCGGCATGTGCTGCGTCATAATCCACATGGCACTCTGCCACAATACGCGTCGGATGAACCGGTGTCGGAATGATGTTGTATCCGGGATACCAGTTGGCCGGATTGTTCCATTTATTGTCGCCGCAACTACTCTTATCCGGGTTGCCGGCGCCGTTGTCGAATACCAGCGAACAGTCGGCGATTTTCGTCTCATCGGTCATCAGCAGGTAGTCCGCCATCTGGCGAATGATGATACGTCCTGCCTTGGATAAGTTGCCCATCTCGTAGAAATTGATACCGTACAGCATCAGTCGGGCAGAGAATACCACTTGACGCTCGCAGCATACAATCAGGTCGCGCTTGTTGTCTTCATCGCGTATCGTTGCCAAGAAGATAAAGTCCGGTGCTTCATTGATGGTGAAGCCCTGCAAACCTTTTGCTTTCGCTTCCGAACTTAAGGCATCTAATACGTGTACGGTTGTGTCCGTATCATTGATTACGTCAACCAAATCCGTATCTGTATCGTCATATTTGGCGTCCGCGAAGATAGCGTGACCGGCACAAAGCACTTTCATGTCTTGTACTTTCGGTTTCGGATCTTTGGGGTTCGAACCGATATGCCAGTTCGATTGGTTTGCTACATAAGCCTCAAAACTCAGAATAGGTTTCTTATCAATCAGCGTACCGATCGCATTCGTGTAACCTTTACCTGTGTCAAGGAAATCGGTTACAATCAGCAGGTCGTAATTGGAATAATAGGTAGCCAGATCTGATACGTTCTTAGTTGCGTAACCATTCACGCATCGCACGTCATAGGTTCGGTTCAGGTACTCTATGAGTTCCGCGCAACTCGTAGAGTCGCTTTCCGTGTATGCGTCAAAACCTCCACTTTCTGTACCGGTCAAGATAAAGGCGATACGTGCCTTCTGACCTTCCGGGTTGATGCGAATGGTTTGCGTTACGGTATAGGTTCTTGCCGGATCGCAGTTGTTCTTGAACGTAAATGTGATATCCTTTGTTACTGCGCTTGTGTACCCCGTAGGCGTACCGATGATATGCAGACGCGAGTCGAAGAATTTATATTCGCAGCCCGTGATGTTATCCGTTGCTGAAACGTACAAGTACTTAAGCGTCGTTGTGTCTACTGAGCAGGACAAAGTCGCCAAGGTCACATCCGCTTTCTTGCCGTTCCAAATGGTGATGATGGGTGCCGCTGAGGTCAATGTAGGCGCGACATCGCAGGGCTCTAACCATTTGGCGTAGAGCGTAGCGGAGGTAACATCCTTATCCCAGTTTTTTGCACCTGTTCCTGTTCCAGTATAGTACTGCGTACCGCTGCCATCCGGATTCTCGAAATAGCCGGCAAACACGTCCGTAGTGCTCTGCGGCAGTGTCGAGATAACTGGCATCGGCTGATTCAGTCCGGCAACTACCGAAGAGGTATAGTGGTTGTATGCACCGGTAGCTACTAAGGTGATTTCCGTATGCTTGATCTCTGTCCATTTGGCGTAGAGCGTGGCCGTCGAACTGGTTTTATCCCAAGCAGTCACGCCCTCACCTGTCGGAGCATAGTACTGTGTACCGGAACCGTCCGGATTCTCAAAATAACCCTCAAAGGTATACCACTCGCGTGTAGGCACTACTGCTACAGTTGGCATAGCCTGCGTATAAACAGCTGTCACGGATTTGGTATATTCTTCTTGGTTCTCCGCATCCGGCGCACTCAAGGTCACTACGGTCTCTATATGCTCAATCCATTTGGCAAAGAGGGTCACGTTGGCGGTCGCTGTGTATTTCGCTTCATCAGCAATCGCGGGACCGGTAGTAGAACCTTCTGTCCAGCATTGGAACTCATGGTTCGTCCATACGAAGTTATTCGCCGGCAAGGTTGGTTGTGTGCCTTTGGGAACGACCAGCGGCTCCATTGTTCCGGTTGCCTCTGTGCCGTTCTTGTCGAAGGTGATCGTCACGGTCGGCACTTCTACTACTACCACGACGCGACTCTCTTTACCCACACTCTTGATAGAAAACTCCCCGGTATAGGAACCCTCAAAATAGTCAAAGCGGTGCAACTGGTATTGCTCACCCGACGCGATCGGGTGAGTTGTGGTAGTGCCATTTACTGTTATATCCACCGAATACGCATCATTATTACTCGGGAAGACATAAAACATGATGCTGCTGGCTACTAAATCCTTCAGGTCAAACTTCACAGTACTACCGCTTCCTACCTTGAAAGCGCGAATCGATTTGTTCGCCTTCGTCGTGGCATCATTGGTGTGACTCCAATCGCTGCTGGAGGTCAGAAGCGTTACATCTTTGGTCAAGAACCACTGATCGGTAGAACTGAGTGAAGGAATCTTGATGTCTGATGTGGCTGTTAGACTGTTTGCAGCTGGTGCGGATCCGCCTTTGAACAGCCACGCGCTGTAACTGCCGTCTTGTCCTTGTAACCACTCACCGCCGGTCACTTGACAGCCGCCGATGATATAGGTCACTTTCAGTTTCTCGTTTTCCCATTTTGCCCAGTATTCTTTGTCGCCGCAGTCGGTAGTCGTGATCTCTGTTACAGGCGAACCGGAAAAACCGGGGTTGTCATACCATCCCTTGAAGTCCTTACCGGTCAGCGACATCTGGGTAGGCAAGGTTGCACCGATGCCAAAGGCGTAATTCGTCACGTCGCCTGCCAAGATTAACCCGCCATTCGCATGCAGCGTCACGCTGTAGGTGGCAGTTTCGAACTCCGCATCAATCGTGGTGCGTGCATCCAGAGTATAGGTGTTTCCGCTCGTGAAAGGCGAACCGTTCACGGACAAAGACTTCAACTGATACCCGCATGGATTAGCGTCAGCCGTGATGGTCAAGATACAAGTATGCGCCAAATCGCGATCGCCACTCGTGAACGACTGTGGATCACCATTCACATCCGTATAACTAACTGTGATGGTTCCGTTCTCCGTGCCATCAATTACCACGTTCTGTGTCTTCATGCCTTTCAGCATGGTGTAGTTGTAAAAGTCACACCGATTGTTGTAAGAATCGGTACCTTTTGAATAAGTTCCGGTCGGAACAATAGTGATGTCCTGCGAGGTTGCACCACCTTCATAGGTAACAGATTTGGATATTTCGTAACTATCTCCGGTATTGGTTTGATAGATAGAATAGCCATCACCGCTATATCCACAATTGTTTGCGATATGCCATGCTTCCAAACTATAACCTGGGTCGACCGTTTTGTATTGGTACAAATTTTCCGTACCGGGCACCAAACTTATAGCCGTTTTATCTGTGTGGCTTGTGGTACCCACGCGGTAATGCAGATCGCTCCAGTTGACCAAACTGTTATCGAAATAAATCATTATATCTGCTGCTTGGTTGGAAGGAGGATAGGCTACGGAAACAACAGGAACGGTAAAATTGGTGTAATCCACCGTGAAAGCATAGGTAGCGCCATTCTCTGTCCACATAAGACATTTAATGCCCGGCGCATTCATAGTCCAATTCGTGCAATTACCACTCCACATCTTGCTGGACTCGGGATTGTTGCATCCATATTCATTCCCGACACCATCATTCACACCAAAACCATATGTCCATGCTTGGCCAAGGAAAATCATTCCCGTTGCTTTATGACTAGCGGGGTCGGTATTTTGTAAATCGACATAACCGTACTCTCCGCCATCTCGACCGTTTCTAATATAGATACGCAGCGTCTTAACGGTATGTTTAGTGCTGGTCAGTTCTGTACCATCACCTAATTTCGTCTTGCAATAGTAGTCTCCCGCATCTTCAAACTTAAAGTTGTAGTTGATATAGGTGGCCGTTGTGGCGCCAGGAATCTTGTTACTCTCGGCTGTGCCGCCTTTGTACCACTGGTAATGTGTTGCACCGATACTGGTAGCGGTCAAGGTCAGTTGTTCGCCCGCAAAGCAAAGCCAATTACCCGATACGCAGAGATTCAACGGAGTGGTTCTCCAGTGAGTATTGTCACTTCCGTTCCAACTCGAACCATGCTGTTCTTCATACACGGCCACTTCGGTAGTCGGCATGGTCAAGTCGGCGGTTTGGTTCCATAAGGGCGGCTTGTTCCAGTTATTGTCCGGATCATCACCTTTCATACGGCAGAAAATCAAACTGGTATAACTCTTGCTCACTTCTGCTTTGTAAAGTGTGATGCTCGAACTGCATCCGGCATCCACGAGTTCCATATCATACCATTTAGCCTCAATTCCGCCACCAAAACAATACACTGCAAAACGAGGGTCAATGGATCCGCCCTTACTCAACCAATCCCCACTCGGCTTCAAGTAAAGCGTTCTCACGGACAAGTCCGGAGTCGTTACATAGGTCGGATTCGAATAGTTATACGCCAAGTCGCGGTGAACAATCGCATACCGCTCGTTGCTGGCAAACGAACCAACGGCGTTAAACGACGTGGCATCAGCGGCTAATACGCGTACCAACTCCCAATGTCCGCTTTGATCGACATTCGGTCCTTCGGTTGCAGCCAACGCATAGATTCCCTGCGGATTTAGTGTCAAATCATCATCAGTACCGGAGGTCCGCTTCCAAATCAGGGTGGCTTGCACACCCGTCTTGGCATCCGTTCCACAGGTCCAAGTGATTTCCGTTTCCGTGGCTGAAGCCGAAGTGGCGGCGTTCGGCGCCATTAAATCCACAGACGAGTTGGTCGATACATATGCAATAACATCGTCAAACAATACCTCTTTTTTCGCAGTGTGCTTGCGGTAAAAATAGGCTTTTGCTCCGCTTTGGTCTGAACTGGCCTTCTTGGAAACCGTAATGCGCTGCCAAGAGGTAGTTAAATTAACGGCTGTTCCATTATTATCCCCACCAAGATATGCACAGGCATAAGCCTGTGTGCTCGAACTGGCGGATGTTCCATCCGTAGAAAGCAACTTGGCATAACCGATTACATGCAAATAGGAGTTCTTTGGTACGGTAAACGTGACATTCGGATACCATTTTTTGGAATTCGTTCCGCTTGTGTAAGCGGTCGAGAGGCATTGCGCTCCCGTACGCGGGGCGTCCGTGGAGACGGCGATAGAACTGCATTCTCCTTTGTTAATTCCGGTTGTTCCGTTCTCGATGCCGGAGGCAAAATTAGAAATGTCTGCTCCCAAAGCAAAGGAAGCAAACAAGATGGCGACAAAGAGGAAAATTTTTCTCATGATATAGGTTTTTTTAGGTTCAACGATTTATCGGATGAAATGCGTAGCCTGACGCGGTTCTGCTTCAGGACGTTTCTTGCCTTCTGTGGCTTTCAACAAATATGCCATGTTGCGTGCTAAAGTACGCATGGTCTGCATGCCTTCTGCATCCAACGCCGCTTGGCCTTCTTCACGACCATAGACGATGTTCCAGTATTGCGACGTCACGATCGGCATGTTCATCATTTGGAACGGCATTTGCAGCGTCTGGAATGCCGCCGTCGCGCCGCCGCGACGACATACCGCTACCGCTGCGGCCGGTTTGCCCTCGAAATACTTCCCTGCCGAATAGAACATCCGTTGCAGCAATGAGAGCACCGTGCCGTTCGGCTGACCGTAATATACCGGCGAACCGACAATCACCGCATCGCACTTCGCCATGCGAGCCGAGACTTCATTGCATATATCGTCCCCAAACACGCACTGGTTCGTTCCGCGCTTTTTGCACGTCCCGCAGACAATGCATCCGCGCACCGCGCGCGTACCAACACCCACGATCTCACTCTCGATTCCTTCTTGCTCCAGAACCTTGGCGATCTCGCTCAATGCAAGAAAAGTATTGCCCTCGCGACGAGGCGAACCGTTAATCAGAAGTACTCTCATTGTTTGTTATAAAAAAATCGGGCACAAAAATAATAATTTTTTTCGATATATGCAAATTTATTTGCAAACTTGTCAATTTTTACACATTTTAATGCAAAAAAGGCACCTTGACGAAACAGTGCAAAATGTTCTAAATGTCGAATTGCCCCCGATATGCCCCCGACATGCCCCCGATATGCTCTCAAAGGAAATAAGACATTTTCGTTCCTGAATAGTTCCTTTCTATAAAAAAATGTGCTCAAAATTTGCGTATATAAAAAAAAAGCAGTACCTTTGCAGCCGATTTTGATGAGAATCGAGCCGCGATGGTGGAATCGGTAGACACGAAGGACTTAAAATCCTTTGGCCAGTGATGGCTGTGTGGGTTCAAGTCCCACTCGCGGTACTATAAGACATATGCAAGTTTACTTGTAATATAGCTTACGCAAGTAGCACGTAGGGACTTACGTAGAAAGTCCCACTCGCGGTACAAAATTCTTATGCTGCCCGTTGATTTCATAGAGAGTATGCGACAGCAGCTGGACAATGAAGCAGAACTGCTGTTACGGGCGCTGGAAACGGCGCCCGTGACGTCTATACGCCTCAATTCCAAACTGGATGTGCTGACTTTCGAATGCGACACCGACGAGGTGCCGTGGCATATCGACGGCTATTATCTTTCCGAGCGCCCGCAGTTCACGCTCGACCCGCTTTTTCATGCCGGTTGTTACTACGTGCAGGAGGCCAGTTCGATGTTCATCCAGCAGGCCCTCGAGCAGTACGTCGATCCGTCATCAATCGTACTCGATCTCTGTGCGGCGCCGGGCGGAAAGTCCACGCTTATCAGCGAGTATCTCGGTCCGGAGGGTTTGCTTCTGAGCAACGAAGTGGTTCGCCAGCGTGTGTTTATCCTCAGCGAGAACATCCAGAAATGGGGCAACGGTAACACCGTCGTCACGCATAATTCCGCTGCCGAATATGGCGAGCGCTGCAAGCATATCTTCGATTGCATCCTCGTGGACGCGCCCTGTTCCGGAGAAGGCATGTTCCGTAAGGACGAACAGGCCCGCAGCGAATGGAGTCTGCAAACTGTGCGCCAATGCGCGGAGCGTCAGCGCTCCATACTGATGGATGTGTGGGACGCTCTCAAACCCGGCGGCATATTGCTCTATTCAACCTGCACCTTCAACGAAGAGGAAAACGAGAAGAACGTCGAGTGGCTCGCCGACAGTCTGGGCGCCGATGTGCTGCCGATTGACTACGATCCTTCCTGGGGTATCGTCGAAGGTACGGTGGGCTATCATTTCTATCCGCATAAGACCAAAGGCGAAGGATTCTACCTCTGCGCGCTGCGTAAGAACGACGAACCGCTCGATCAGGCAAAGATCAAAGCGCCGAAGAAAGAAAACGCCATGCCGCACCCGGAGTATCTGCCGGTGATGCGCTCGTGGTTGCAGCATCCCGACAACTGGGCCATTCGTTACTCCGACCGTTTTGCGACCGCCTATCCGCTCAAATACAAGGAGATCATCGATTGGTTCTCCACTCAGTTGACCTGTATCTCTACCGGTTTCGGCCTTGGCGAGGAACGCGGCAAAGGTATTGCACCGCAGCATAGCCTAAGTATGACGAAAGACTTCCGTAAGGAAGCCTTCCCTTCTGTTGCATTGACCCGCGAACAGGCCTTGGCATATCTGCGAACCGAAGCTTTGACGCTTACCGACGTCCCCCTCGGTTTGCTCCTCGTGACTTATGAGGGTGTCCCCCTCGGTTTCGCGAAAAACGTCGGGAACCGCCAGAACAACCTCTACCCGAACGAATGGCGTATACGTCATCTTTAGGTCCTTCGCCTAAAGCTTCCGGAAGCGGAATTTTCTCTATCTCTTTTTTCAAGAATTGTTCGATGCGATGCCAATAGCGCGCATCATCCGGTGTGACCAGCGTAATAGCTTCGCCGCTGTTCTCTGCGCGGGCCGTTCGGCCGATACGGTGGACGTAGTCTTCGGCGTCGTGTGGCACATCGTAGTTGATGACCAACGGCACATCGGTCACGTCGATGCCGCGCGACACGACATCCGTCGCGACTAACACATCTACTTTCCCGTTTCGGAAATCCAGCATCACTTGGTCGCGTTCGTTCTGCTCGAGGTCGCTATGCATCGCCCGCGCGTCAATCTTCAAGGTTCGTAGCGCCCGCGCGAGATCTTTGACGCGCTGTTTCTTACCGGCAAAGATGATCACTTTCTTGAGGTTCTTGCCCTGCAGCGCCAGTTGGATGAATCTGGGTTTCTGCGCCTCAAAGAGGCGCGCACACATCTGATGAATGGTCTCCGGCGGACGAGACACGGCTATCTGTACTTCTACCGGATCATGCATGATAGCCTTCGCCAACTGGCGGATCTTTGGTGGCATGGTCGCGGAGAACATGATGGTCTGGCGGTCAGGTGGCAGACGCTTGACGATGGTCATAATGTCGTCGTAAAAACCCATGTCGAGCATGCGGTCCGCTTCGTCCAGAATGAAGTATTTAACCCCGGAGAAATCAACGTTGTAGATATTCATTTGACTCAATAACCGCCCCGGCGTAGCGATGACGATATCCGCGCCTTTCTGCAACCCGCTCACTTGGTTTCCCCATGAGCCATTGGTATCCTTTCCGCCGTAGATAGCGACCGATGAGAAGGGTACGTAAAACCCGAATCCCTCCATTTGTTGGTCTATCTGCTGCGCTAATTCGCGCGTCGGCGCCATGATGATAGCGTTCAGTTTGTTCGGGTCGTGGTCATCGTATGCGAGGTTCGTCAGCAGCGGTAAGATATACGCCGCGGTCTTACCGGTGCCTGTCTGGGCGCACGATATCACGTCGCGCCGGTCCAAGATGACCGGAATCGTCTCTGCCTGAACGGGTGTGCATTCGTCAAAATGCATGTCCCATAAGGCATCCAACACCTCGTCCGATAATGCGAGTTCGTCGAAGAACATTTTACACTTTACACCTTACACCTTACACCTTACACAATTACCGCTCCCAGCCTTCGAATACTTCCGGTCCGTAAACATTATCTTCGTCCGCGTCGTGCAGCGGTGCCCACAATTGCGCAAAGAACGGGTTCTGTTTCGCTACGCGGTCCCAGTGCCAGGGCACTTGTTTCTCTTTGGGCTCAAAAGCATATGGATATGGCATGTCGAAGGGACTCCAATGACCGCCTAACAAGATAAGACGACGGCCGGCCTTAAAGGTGTTACCGTTCGCATCTTTCCACATGTCATTACCCAGGTATTTACCACCACGGAACTCCGCAGCTTTGTTCAACTCGGCATCCGTCAGTTGGTCCACATCTTTGGACTCATCGTATCCGTG
This sequence comes from Paludibacteraceae bacterium, assembly GCA_017446455.1. Taxonomy (GTDB): domain Bacteria; phylum Bacteroidota; class Bacteroidia; order Bacteroidales; family Paludibacteraceae; genus Colicola. Next base: position 10,429 of record JAFSQV010000022.1, on the reverse strand, counting down.
GTCAAGTTTAACAATCTCTTCGCTATTATGACTCACGTCGAAATGCTTCCAGTCGGGTATCGCTTTATACGCTTCGAGCGAACCATAGTACGCATGTATGCGCGGTTCAATATGGTTCTTAATCCACCATTGGGTGCCGTGCTCCTTGCTGTTCGCCATGAACCACATAGCGGCTTTCACGCAATGCGGGAAGAGTTTGGCGATATGTGTCTTGGCGGCGAATTTGATTCCACCCGGCAGGGACTTAGCTTGTGCCATCTTCGCGAAATACTCCTTTACCGGCACATTTGCGCGGAAATGCAGGAAATTCTCCAATTTATCGCCGTCGATGTACCACATGCCGTGGAAATTACGCGTGGTGAACCAGTTGGCGTTGAAGATCTTCTCGGGCTTCGGACAACCGATAGCATCGAGCAGCAACACTTCGAACTCGTAGTTCGACAGGCGATATTCTTTGCCCGAACCGATGTTATAATAGTTGTTCCAGAACTGCGCCGGTACTTCGGGGCGGCAAACGCGCTCCAAGAGGCGTCCGCTGTCCTCTACCGTCGCCCATTCCAGCACGCCGCGGATAGGTACGTGGAACATGATCGGGTCGTAGTTCTTGAGAATAGCTGGGTATAAAATACCCGACTGACGAAGACTTGCCCATTTTTTAATACCCGAGTCGGTGATGATACGTTCCGCTAAAGCCTTGGTCAGCCCGTAATGGTCGTACGCCGACACGCATATCGGATCACCTGCGCGACCCCAATGAAGCGGTTCACGACGGTCCCCCATCTGGGCTACCGAACCGATATACACCACCTTTGGTTGTTGGTCTTCGGGTTGTGCCAAAACGGCTTTAGTGAGGTATTCCGCGGCTGTGATATTCGTACGTAAAGTAGCTTTCGGACGATAGTCTGCCTGCGGCGAAACCATGCCGCCTACGTGCAGCACGATATCCGCGCCCGTGACACCCTTCAGCACGTCCTCATACTTTGTAAGGTCACCCCAGATAACATGCAGGATCCGGTGTTGCTCCAGCAGCGGAGTGAGTAACTCTTTGTTCTTCTTACTCGGCCGAGCAAGAATACGCAACTCATATTGATCGGGGTACTTCAGGATTTCCATCATTCCTGCGTAACCCATTGTTCCGGTTGCTCCGGTTAAGAAAACGGTAGTTTTAGCCATACTTATCAAATGTCAAATTTCCAATCTCCAATCTCCAATCCTCTTATTTCTTTCGCATCCATTGAGTAGCGCGGAGCCAACGAGTTTTGGCTTTCTGCCTTATCTCTGCCCGCCAGAGCGCTTCTTCTTCGGCTTCGTTAGTCATATGCTTATACGTCGCCTCGGCGTCTTTGTCGCGGATGACGAGTAATTGGTCGCCCAGTTCGAGCACACTCGCGCCGGTGGGAATAAAGAAGTCCTCACCTCTACGCACCATGATGATAAGGGTGTGTGGCGGGATCGGGATATCGCGTAAGGTATTGCCCTTATCCAAGAACTTCTCCGTTACCTCTATTTCGCGAGCCGAAGACTGAATCTCGTCGGGCAGATCCATGTCGAAGTGTTCCAGTGTACGTTGTTCCTCCGGCGGGGTGTCCAACTTCAGTTTCTTCGCTACGAGCGTGATGGTCGTTCCTTGTACGAGCAGCGAGATGAGGGTGCAGAGGAATACTACATTAAAGAGCAGATCTGCATAGGGCACACCATTCGCTTTGCACATCACGGCGAAGATGATCGGCACGGCGCCTTTGAGGCCTACCCAACTAAGCATAATTTTGTCCCGTTGACGATAGCGGCGGAAAGGCATCATACAGAGCCAAACAGCCAAAGGACGGGAGATAAAGATCATTACGATGCTGATGATCAGACACGGCAGCCATACGTGATAATCCACCAGGTCTCTCGGTGCAACCATCAGACCCAGCATCAAGAACATCATCAACTGACTGAGCCAGGTAAGACCGTTAAAGAACGACTTCGTCTGACGCTTACGCGTGAACTTATTGTTTCCGATCACTAGACCACCCACATACACCGCGAGGTAGGTATTACCTTGCAGGTAATAAGTGATGGCGAAAATAAAGATACAAGCCGTGAGCACCATCACCGGATAGAGTGCTTCATTGCCCAACTTCACGCGGCGCATCAGAGCTACCAGACCCATACCGAACGCCAAACCGATAACTGTACCCATCACAAGCTGGATGACGATTGTTTGAACGATAGGCAGGGTTTCGACAGGTTCTACCAAACCGCTGAAGGTCTGCAACTTAAGTACTATGCCGATGAGGGTTGTCGTCAGTACATAGGCCATGGGATCGTTTGCGCCGGACTCCAACTCTAATAGCGGACGTAAATCGTGTTTCAAACCGATACCATGCGTGCGAAGAATAGAGAAGACGCTCGCGCTGTCGGTACTCGACATCGTAGCCGCCATCAGTAACGCAAACCATATAGAGACGGAGGTCACCGCCTGAATCCATCCGAAGATGTAATAGATGAGCACGCCCGTGACGGCGCAGGTGATTAACACACCCAAGGTCGCCAGCGTAATACCCGGCGCCAGCACCGATTTGATATCACTCAACTTCGTATCCATACCACCCGAAAAAAGGATGATACACATCGCTAAGGTACTCAGCGCGGATGCCGTACTTGTCTTGATCACAATACCACTCGGGTCACCGAAAAGCGCTCCGATGCCGTGCGGACCGAAGAGCATACCTACTACGAGGAACAGCAACAAGGCCGGCACACCGAACCGATAGCCGATCTTGTCGGCAAAGATACTAATGAAGAAAAGTAGTGATAATATGAGTAATACGAGTTCTACTTGCATCGTTACTTCGTCTCCTTTTTACCCAATAAAAACTCATCAATGATGCGCTCGATCTCGTCCTTCGGATAGAGTCCTTTGAGTAGCATCGGTCTGCCCTCTGCGGGGATGTACAGCACTTGCGGAATGGAGTTGATGCCGAAGACGTACGCCAACTCGCGTTCTTGCTCTGTGTCGACTTTGTAGAACACTACCAGATCGCAGTATTTCTGACTCATCTCCTCCATGATTGGCGCCAGGCGTTTACAAGGCCCGCACCAAGTGGTGTAGAAATCAATCACGCAGGGTTTGTCTCCCTTGAATTTCCAGTCTTTCTCGGTCTTGTAATCAAAGATTCGCGCTTTGAACTGCTCCGTCGTCAGATACACCACGTCTTCTGCCATCATAGGCATCGTCATCAGCATCCATAGACCGATCAACAGACCTATCTTTTTTGTGCTATTTTTCGTACAATACATATTTCGCCAAATTAAAATCGGGTACAAAGGTACGACTTTTTTTCTACAAAACAAAGAAAAAAATGCATTTCTTCTTAAAAAACTTGCATAAATCCAAAAATATTTGTACCTTTGCACGCTTTTTACTAAACTTTTAGTAAATTAAGTCGAAAAAGTATAACGAACAATATCTAAAAATTCTATACAAATATGTCTAAAGTTACAGTTGTAGGCGCAGGAAACGTAGGAGCTACGTGCGCGAATGTGTTGGCTGTCAATGAGGTAGCTAACGAGGTATGTCTTATCGACATCAAAGAGGGCTTTGCAGAGGGCAAAGCGATGGATATCATGCAAACGGCTCAGTTGATGGGCTTTGACACCGTCGTAGAAGGTGTTACCAATGACTATAGCCGCACTGCCGGTTCGGATGTAGTCATCATCACTTCCGGTCTGCCCCGTAAGCCGGGTATGACTCGCGAGGAGTTGATCGGTGTCAACGCCGGTATCGTGAAGTCCGTTTGTGACCAGGTGCTCAAATACAGCCCGAATGCTATTTTGGTAGTTGTTTCCAACCCGATGGACACGATGGCTTATCTGACGCTGCACGCCCTCAAGTTGCCGCGCAACCGCGTGATCGGTATGGGTGGCGCATTGGATAGCGCACGTCTGAAATACTTCTTGAGCCAGGCGCTCAAGTGCAATGCTAACGATGTAGACGGTTTCGTAATTGGCGGTCACGGCGACACGACGATGATTCCGTTGACGAGCTATACCACCTATAAAGGTATCAACGTATCGGAGTTCTTGAGCCCTGAGGAGTTGGAGAATGTTGTTAAATCGACCATGGTAGGTGGTGCTACGCTGACCGGTCTGCTCGGCACGAGCGCATGGATGGCTCCGGGTGCTGCTGCTGCATCGGTAGCTGAGGCGATCATCAAGGACCAGAAGAAGATGATTCCGTGCTCCGCTGCTCTCGAGGGTGAGTATGGTATGAAGGACATCACCATCGGTGTGCCTTGTATCATCGGCAAGAATGGTATTGAGAAGATTCTTGAGCTCAACATCAGCGACGAAGAGCGCGCGAAACTGCATGAGTCTGAGGCTGCTGTTCGTAAGACCACCGCGATCCTCAAGGACCTCAACGTACTTTAATAAGTTGAATGTTGAAAGTTGAGAGTTGAGAGAAGCCGTCTAGTGGAAAGTTGAAAGAGAAACTTATAACTTAAAACTTGCAAACTTCTCTAAACTCTAAACTCTAAACTCTAAACTATCATCTATCAATGGATCTATTCGAAAAATGTGACCATTTTGAGACCCTCAAACAGGTTCGCAAATTAGGGATTTATCCTTATTTCCACGAGTTGGAGAGCCGTCAGGCGCCGATCGTGAAAATGGAGAACCACCGCGTGATCATGCTCGGTAGTAATAACTACCTGGGTTTCACGGAGAACGAAGCAGTCATCAAGGCCGGTCACGAAGCGCTGGATAAATACGGCACGGGTGTGAGCGGTAGCCGCTTCCTCAACGGAACGCTGGATCTGCACTTGCAGCTTGAGAAAGAGATCGCGGAGTTCACCGGTTACGAGGAGGCAATGACCGTTTCGACGGGTTTCCAGACCAACCTTGCTATCATCTCTGCAATCGCCGGTAAGGATGACTACATCCTCAATGACCGCGAGAACCATGCCTCTATCTACGATGCATGCCGTCTGAGTTATGCGAAGGTGCTTCGTTATCGTCACTCGGATATGGAGGACCTCGAGCGTCAACTCAAGTCTATCCCGGAGAATGCCGGTAAACTGATCATCACGGATGGTGTGTTCTCCATGCGCGGCGATATCTGTAAGTTGCCGGAGATCTGCGCGTTGGCTGAGAAATACGATGCGCGTGTGATGGTGGACGATGCGCACGGTTTCGGTGTCTTAGGCCCGGGCGGTCGTGGTACGGCGGCCCACTTCGGTCTAACCGACAAAGTGGACATCACCATGCTCACCTTCTCTAAATCCCTCGCGTCTATCGGAGGTTGTATGCTGACTTCTCATCGCGTAGCCGACTGGCTGCGTCACGTGAGCCGTCCGTTCATCTTCTCCGCATCCATCACTCCTTGTTCGGCTGCTACGGCACTCGAGGCATTGCATCAGCTCATCCTCGATCCGAAACGTCCGGAGCGTCTGATGAATATCGCCAAATATTTCCAGAAACAGCTGTTGGCCAACGGCGTGAAGATCATCGAGGCACCGACGCCTATCGTGCCGATCTTTACGTACAAGACGCTGGATACGCTGTATTTCGGTAAGAAGATGTTCGATGAGGGTGTGTATGTGAACCCAGTTATCGCGCCTGCGTGCGTAGAAGGCGAGTGCCTGCTGCGTACTACGCTCATGGCTACCCATACCGAACCGGTCATCGATGAGGCTGTGGAGATCATCGCACGCGTGCTGCGCGAAGGAGCACCGGAGATGTAAGGAATGACCCACATCCGTATTATATCCCCTTCAGGCGTGATAGACCCCTCGTATATCGACGGGGCTATCAATCGCCTGCGCGCGTGGGGATATATAGTGAGCGAGGGCGCGCATGCGCGTGACGCGTGGGGACGGTTTGCCGGAACCGATGAGGATCGTCTGTCGGACCTCATCGCAGCCCTTCAAGACCCGTCTGTGGATGCGATCCTCTGCTCGCGCGGCGGGTACGGACTTCAACGTATTATCGACCGTATTCCGCCTATCACCAAACCCATCATCGGTTTTAGCGACATCACTGCCCTGCATCAGATAGCGGGACTTGCCCAACAGCCGTCTCTGCACGGCATCATGTGCAAGCATATCGCTACGCTGCCGGAAGAGAGCGAAGAACTCCAACTCTTCCGCAAAGCCCTCGCGGGCGAACCGCTCGAGTATCGCCTGCCGAATCACCCCCTCAACCGTTTCGGAGAAGCCTACGCACCGATTGTCGGAGGCAACCTATCTGTCCTCTACGGACTCCAAGGCACACCTTTCGGACTGTCGAAATTCAGCTACCAGTTTCCTATTCTCTTGATCGAAGATATCGGCGAACGCCATTATCATATCGACCGCATGATGCGCAACCTGCGGATGAGTGGAGTGTTGGCCCACCTGAGCGGACTGATTGTCGGCCGGTTTACGGACTGCGATGAAGACCCGCTGATGAAACAGACGGTCTATGAGACAATAAAAGAGGCAGTCGCAGACTGCGACTACCCCGTCATCTTCGATGCGCCTTTCGGGCACGTGGAGCACAACCTGCCTTTATGGCAACATCGTCATGCGTCCATCCACTGCGGCGCGGATGGTGTCCTGCTCACGAACAGCCTCTAAGTACAAATCCCGAATCTTCAATTCGCTATTCCAATACGCCACATGGCGCGTCAAAGCCTCCATGTGGTCTGTGCCGCCGGATAAATAGTCGCTGGTGGCTACGGTATAATCGGCTAAAGGATTAACCGGCTTGCCGGCGATCTGTACGTCCGCCAACTTCCCGTCAACGGTCTTCACGCGCATACCTGCTACGCCCTGTCCGCCGTAGCGGGCGAAGGACTCGCATAGCGCGATGATGTCGCTGCCTTTCAGCGTCAGAACGACCAACATGTTGTCGAACGGCATGAGTTCAAACACGCTTCTCTTGGTGATCGGACCCGCCGGCCACTCGCACCGCATACCACCCATATTCACAATCGCGATATCGACGCGCCCGTCATACACTTTCTTGGCCGCCTCCCACAGCGCATCACTCGCCCAGTTAAGCATCGGACATTCGGGTTCACGCACCCATAAGCGCTCGGGCGCAAAACCGATCTGTACATTCATCTCGCGCTCCAGGGCTTCCTTGGCCGGAGCTAACTGCGCCAAGTAGTCAGTGTCCTGTATCGCATCCAATGACGCATCGACGGGAAGAGCTGCCGTAGTGACAGAAACGACCTGTACCGAAGGGCGCTGACAAGCGCAAAAAACGAGTACTGCAAATAAGAAGAGGAGACTTTTTCGCATGGTATTTATCATTTTACGAGGCAAAGGTACGCTTTTTTTTTGATATATGCAAAAAAAGTTGTAACTTTGTGCCAAAATTTGAAATCATAAATCATAAATCATCAATAAAACGTGTATACGTTTTCCGCATATTGGCCCTATTACAAGCGCAATCTTAAGGTGGCGTTCCCGCTGATGCTGACCCAGTTCGGTGCGGCATTGGTCGGCTTGGCGGACTCGATCATGGTGGGCCATTATAGCACGGCGGACTTGGCGGCAGTCTCGTTCTCCAACGCTATCTTCTTCACCGTGATGGTCTTCTCTATGGGTGCGGTGATGGGTATCACGCCGCTCGTCGGGCAGGTACACGGACGCCTGGAGCGACTGCTGGCCGAAGGCACGACGGAAGAAGAGATCGCGCATAAGCATGAGCAGATAGCATCCTTTCTCATCAACGGGCTGGTCTTCACCGCTTTGGTATGCCTCCTGTCCTTGGCTATCCTCGCGCCTTGTATCCCGTACCTCGATCAGTTCGGACAAGAACCCGAGGTCATCACGTGCGCGCGCCCGTACTATATATTAATAGTGCTCTCCATCATCCCGTTTTTGCTGTTCTGTTTCTCCAAGCAGTTCCTCGAGGGACTCGGCAACACTTTCGTGGCGATGATAATCACGGTGGGGTGCAACTTGCTGAATATCGGTTTGAACTGGGTACTGATCTATGGTCATTGGGGCTTCCAACCTATGGGTGCCGAGGGTGCAGGATGGGCGACGCTGATCGCGCGCACTCTCATGCCGATATGTTTCTTTATAGCCATGCTTGCTAAGTCCGACTGGCGCCGGTACCTGACTATCGCCCGCCGATGGATGGTCACGCGGCGCGAGGTGGAACACCTGATTGCTATCGGCACACCTATCGGACTGCAGTCCTTCGCCGAAGCTTTTCTCTTCACCGCGTCCTTCGTCATCATCGGCTGGATCAGCAAAGAGGCTTTGGCTGCCCATCACATCGCCAACCAGATGTGCGACTTAACCTTCATGCTCGCCCTCGGTATCGGTTCCGCAACCACTATCCGCGTCTCGCATCAGTTAGGCAAGGGCGACCTGCAAGCGGTACGGATGGCGAGTCGTGCCTCTATTCATCTATGCCTGCTGATGAACACCATCGGTGCGGCTATCATGATCTTCGGACGCAACTATATCCCGTATATCTTCACCGACGACCCCGAAGTTATTCCTATCGCTTCGACGCTCTTATTCATCGGTGGGCTGTTCCAATATGCCGACGGACTCCAGTGTGTCGGTGCAGCCATGCTGCGTGGTATACAAGACGTGCGCGTACCGATGCGCATCGCTCTGTTCGCCTACATCGGCGTGGCGCTGCCCCTCGGGCTGTACTTAACATTCTACTACCCCCTTCCCTTCGTACATCGTACATCGTCCCTTTGTACATTAGGGCTTGGCCCAGCGGGGATGTGGCTGGCGTTCATCATCGCCCTCGCCATTCCTGCCGTACTCTTCCATATACGATTCCATAGACAATTGAAGCGCCTTAAGCAAAACAAATTGCTAAATGATTAAATAACTAAATAAATGACCAAATGGTAAATGAACAAATGGTAAATTGCAAAAATGTCTTTGACATCTTCGCGGAGATCTGCAAAGTACCGCGACCCTCGAAACATGAGGAACAAATCAGTAAATGGCTGTGCGATTTCGCAGCCGCTCACGGTATCGAATATGTGGCGGACGAAGCCATGAATGTCATCATGCGTGTACCCGCTACGCCGGGATATGAATCTCATGAAGGCGTCATCCTACAAGCCCATATGGACATGGTCGCCGAGAAAGACGGACATGTACAGCATGACTTCCTCAACGATCCGATTGAGACCTGGATCGACGGCGAATGGCTCAAAGCCAAAGGTACCACCCTTGGCGCCGACGACGGTATAGGTATCAGTATGGCTTTGGCGGCGATCACCGACCCTGAACTTCAACACCCCGCTATCGAGTGTCTCTTCACGGTCGATGAGGAGACGGGACTCACCGGCGCGATGAAGCTCCAAGATGGTATGCTCCGCTCCAAACGACTCATCAACCTCGACTCTGAGGACGACGGCCAGATCTTCATCGGCTGTGCCGGAGGTATCGACACCCTCGCGAAGATGCACTATGAGCCGGTTATAAATGACCAAATGGTAAATGACCAAATGGTAAATAAATTAGCCATCCGCCTTTCAGTTAGCGGATTGCTTGGCGGTCACTCCGGCGATGATATCAACAAAGGCCGTGCGAACGCGAACCAACTCATCGTGTGGTTCCTCGCGCGTATCTGGCCGCAGATGGAGATCCAACTCGCGTCCATCAACGGCGGAAACCTCCGCAACGCGATCGCACGCGAAGCGCAAGCCGTCATCGCTATTCCGATGGACTACAAAGAGCAGATACGTATCGAGTGGAACCATTTCGTAGCGAATATGGAAGGCATCTTCGGAGAGGTGGAGAAGGACATGCATCTCGAACTCGAGACAACCGACCTGCCGGACTTCTTCATCCCTGCCGACAAAGCCTATCGACTCATCATGGCCCTCTGCGAGTGCCCGCACGGCATGATCGCGATGTCGAAAGAGATGCCGGGACTCGTGGAGACGAGCACCAACCTCGCCTCGATTAAGATGAAAGAAAATGACCAATGTCAAATGGCAAATGGCAAATATTTCGTAGAAATAAACACCTCCCAGCGTTCGTCTAAAGAACCCGCCAAGCATCACCTGAAATGGGCGGTGGAGCAAGCCCTCTCGATGGCTTGCGACGAGGTGACACACGGAGACGGCTATCCGGGCTGGGCACCGAACCCCAACTCGCCGCTGCTCGAAGTAACAAAAAAAGCCTATATCGACCTCTTCAACGCCGAACCGCAAGTGCTGGCGATCCATGCCGGACTCGAATGCGGACTCTTCCTCGAGAAATACCCCTACCTCGACATGGTCTCTATCGGTCCGCAGATGGTCGGTGTACACTCGCCGCAGGAGCGCCTCTCCATCCCCTCCACCGACCGCTGCTATTCCTGGCTCTGCCAGATCCTTAAAACGCTGTAACAAGACAAATCAATGCTCCATCGGCGAAAAATATATATAAAATCGACGTTGGAGCGGCGATTTTTAACTAAAATGCTT
>JAFSQV010000021.1 GCA_017446455.1 Paludibacteraceae bacterium | reverse complement strand
TAACATTCAGTATCGCTATGGCTTCGAACTAAATGGTGAGCGGATTCTCACTGAGTGGTTATTCCGCAAAAGAAGCAAAGAGGTCAAAGTGCTGGAGTACGATGGCGGCACTTCTATCTATTACAATGAGCATTATATCAATCCGAAGATAATGAAGAACCTGGAGGAAGCGAAGATGTTCAGAGTTAATTCGCTTATCTTATCCTCCTTGTCCATGTGGAATGACACTCTATCGTTAGATGTCATCAATTGGTTCAAACAGAATAATATCATTTCTGCATCTCTAAACACAATGGCTCCGCGCATCCTTTCTGCCATTGACCAGCCGAAGATGAAAACCAAACTGATGGATTTTCTTCGCTCTGCCGATTTAGGCATCTATGATGTTACCTCTAATGAAATATCTGAAACAGAGTTAAACATCTCCCACCGCAGATATGATGAGCAGCACCTTCCCTCCGGCTTTGCCAAACTAAGTCTCGAAAAAGATGAATCTTTCGGAACATATCGCTTCCTGTCACTTGCAGAACCGATTATCAGCGCACTGGAAACAGGTTCTGTCCTTTGGATTGACGAGATTGACAACGGTTTGCACTACGACTTGGTTAGATCTCTCATTTCCCTCTTCCAAACAGAGACGGTGAATATCCACAACGCGCAACTCATTATCAACACACATAACATAAGCCTTATTGACGAAGCAGACTTGTTCCGGCGCGACCAGATTTATATTGTGGACAAGAACCGCTACGGAGAAGCAACCCTGACTCCTGTTTCGGATTTTAGCGTACGTGAGACAGCCAAGGTTGGTAAACTGTATCGCGAAGGTCGCTTCGGCGGCGTACCATATCTGGATAAATTAGGACAGAACATCAACAAGTAAAACAGAGCTGCCATGAAAGATTTTCGTAAAGAGTATGAAGAATCGGTAACTACCGTACATGCCCTCATACATTCCATTAACGGAATGACAACAAAAAAAGAACAACAGAAAGAAAAACACAAGTTCTGATAGACGCCCGGCAATCGGGCGTTTTTATTTTATCCCCCCCCCTCAACTATCTATCGTATTATATAATTGAGCGTTTTGCGGACTGGGAAACCCTCTTCGCAAAACTTATTGTTTAATATTTAATAATACGATCTATGGTAATCTTATCGAATCACCAGTTTCAGGAACTGGTCACTGCTGTAGAAACAGCACAGTCTATCATCAGTAAAGCGCGCCAAGTAGCGGAATTAAATTATCACTTTGTCTCCTATCCCGACAGAACTATGTCCAAAGCAGAATTGGCAGGCTTGTTGGGAGTCTCTCCCCGCAAATTTGCATCAATGTTACATCCTCTCCGTGAAAAATTGCGGGAGATGGGCGTGAGTGATAAAGCCAAACTACTTCCCCCTCATGCCGTACTGTATGTGTGCAAGGAACTGAACATTACAACACCTCACTCCTGAGAAAATGATGGGTAAACTGCAAAATCCTGCACGTTTATCAAGAAAACTGCACGAAACTGCAAACCTCTTTCCCCCGCATCGTACCTTTGCACTCGATTTCGAAATCACACAATCAAAATGAATTATTAACCCGCGTCTATCGCCTCGCGCTCCTTTAGATTTTTTAGGGAGCAGATACAACGCACAATCGAAGGAGTTATGTGGACATAATGACTGAGATTGAACGCAGGGGAATAGGTCAGGAGGTGTTTTACAACAAACTTGTTTGTTAGTCACACATACTGATTAACCCCTGTGTGGTGAGGTGGTAGATGCCCCTAAAAAAACTAAAGTAATGTCACAAATCAAACCTATGGGACTCATCGAGTCCATGTCCGGCAAAGTATGCGAACACTCCGACATGTATTTCTTCCGTAAGAACGGCAAAGTGTTCTCCGGCAAGATCTGTAACCCTTCGACCAAGGAACCGACGCAGAACCAACTCGCCGCGCAGAATAAGTTCAAAATGGCACGAACCAACGCTATGACCGCCCTCGCCGATCCTGACCAGCGTGCTACTCTTGAAGCCGCCTTCAAAGCCCAGAAGAAGTACTACTCCCTCTACGGCTACGTCTTCGCCCAAGAATATGCAAAACTCAACGCCTAACTAACCGTTTAACGATTTAACGATTTAACATTTTAACGCTTATGGCACATGTAGTCTGGACAGCCGGAATAGAATATGTCTCCGGCGCATTATGTAAGTGCGGCAAGAAAGGTTCGCACACCCACTCAAAGATGCTCCTTGCAACCCACCGAGTAGCAGCCACCACCAACCCCAACTGTAATCGCATCTATGTACGGGACGAGGTAGAACGCAGTACTCCTGTAACCTCCAAAGAACTGCGCAAGCGTATCCGCTTTGCGGCTGTCGCACAAGCGGTAACGAGCCGATCGAAAGATCTCTCTAAGATTTCGCAGGATCAAATCAACTTCCTCGCCCAACGCGATGCCGTTGGTGGCAAGAAGACGATGCGTTCCTACCTCTGGTCGCTCGAACTCGCGTCCTACGATGCAGAACACCCCGAAAGCTAATCAATCACCAATGACAAATTACAAATGACAAATGAAAAGCAAATCCGTTCTCCAACTTCTTGCAGCAGTGGCAATGTGCATCTTCGGGTGCGCATTGCTCACCGCCGCTTTCGCTCGCCCTCCCGTCGGCATCATCGACTCCTCCGTCCTCATTGCCTTCGGCGAAATCCTCACCTTTGTCGGCTCTCTTATAGGAATTGACTATCGCTACCGCTACAAGGAATAGAATTGTTTTTTATGTTTATGTCCTCGGTTGTTTGTAACTCGTAGAGTGTGGATTTGGACGATTGATGGATTACCAAAGCTTGTTTGGATGAACCATTAAGCGGACAAAGACACAAAGCACTTCAGTGCTACAAACAACGAGGGGTTTTATATGTTTTTTTCTTAAACAATCAACCATTATGTTACTTTCATTAATACGCACCAACGCGACGCCCAACGAAACAACGGGCATCCTTCTCATTGGTGGCAAGCCCTTTTGTGGCACGCTTGAACCACCAATAGTACCAAACGCATCCCATCCCAAAGGAGCCATCCCTCTCGGCTGGTACAAACTGACGCTGACCAAATCACCGCATTTCGGTCGTGTGCTGCCGCTCGTCAACTACGTGCCCGGCTTCGAGGGCATCCGCATCCATGCCGGCAACACTCGTAAGGACACCGCCGGTTGCATCCTTGTCGGACAACTCAGCGGTAGTACACTCCTGCATTCCCGCACCTTTGAACAAGAACTGGTTTCCAAACTCCAAAAACACCCCGAAGATGAACACTATATTGAGATCACTACTCCCGACCGTTTCTATACTGAGCATTGCAGCAGCGTGCATGCTCTTGCCTGCCTGCTCAACGGAGCGCGGTTTGACCTCGACTGACAACCGTCAGCAACTCACCTCCCACCTCCAACGCGACAGCATCTATCTCCATGATAGCGTCTCATATACCTACCGCCCTGCCAGAAACACCCTTCCCATTAGGGAGGGGGCGGGGCTAGGCTCTCCTCCTGATACGGTCTATCTTGAGAAATGGCACACGCGTTGGCGCGAGAAAGAGGTCATCCACACTGATACTATCCAAGTGGAAACCACCCGTACCGAGACCATCCCCGTCCGCTATGTACCGTCCTTTTACAAGTACTGCACTGCTTTCGCGATCCTTTTCCTCGTTGCTCTCCTTCTCCGTTTCGCATGGTGGCTCTATAGACATTTCCATTAGTTGACCTAATCTCCTTTTATTGGACTGATTTTTCTCTTTCCCCTTTTTACGTTGCACTCACGTCTTGTTTATGATTATGATTTTTTTCTTTCCCCCGAATAAGGTCTTCGCTTCGCTCAGGGTCTTTGTTTGATTCAGAAGAAGCAAGGCATTTGCGTGTTCCTTTTCGTGACAAGGTGTGCACAATCCGTGAATGCCTATTTCATAGCCATCCCCTTTGCTGTAAGAGCCTTTTGAAAACCTGCGGGCGCTAGTTCCTCCTGCATCATCATCAGTTGCATTTCTTTTGCCCGAATAGCCCACCGTGCCGTGAGACCGAAGATGTCTGCGGCGACGCCGCCTTTGCTGAAGTCTGTAGTCCTTGCGCGCGGGGCTGCCCCCTCCGTGACCCTGCTATCCGTACGGACGACCGAGTTTCTTTTGTGCTCCTTTTATGACCTTGCGCGGTCTGAGTCTCTTTTATGCCCTGTCCCCACGCATACACCCGTCCATGTCCATCGTCCCGCCTGTTTTTTGTGCTGCCTCTGCTCGAAGTCTGTACCTTTCCCATATACCTCTAAGTGAAAAGAACCAAATCAAAAACTTGCAAAGTTGTTGATTTGAGAGGAAGAAGCGCGACAACTACATTTGTTACGGAGTAACTTAATCGTTGATCGCCGCTTCTGACGAAGAGACCCTGCTACGCTCGGCATAGGATATATACAAGTGCATATCTTCTGCCCTCGCTTAAACGCAGCGTTTGACGATCGATATGGGACCGTTGTTCCAGACTCCGGCAGAGGCAGCCAAGCAGGCGGTGGAGAACGATGTCCATGTACTGGGTGTCTCCAGCCTCGCGGCAGGTCACAAGACCCTCATCCCGCAGGTCATCGAGGAGCTCAAGAAACTCGGCCGTCCGGATATCATGGTCACCGCCGGTGGTGTCATCCCC
>JAFSQV010000020.1 GCA_017446455.1 Paludibacteraceae bacterium | reverse complement strand
GGCTATACTATAGCCCTGTAATACAAAGAAGAAGTCCACATCCAATGTGGACGCAATAAACAAAGAAAAAATAGACAAGCTAAAACTTGGCAACAATGGGGGAGCGCGGGGCGGTTTAGAACCGAGCAGGACAGGCCATGCGAAGTGTAGACACAAAAAAAGAGACGGGGCACGATGAACATGCTCCGCCTCTCGGAGGATAAGCAGAAATGCTATTTATTTAATCTCTGCGCCGGTAGCGGTGTAGGTCTTGCCGTTGCGGATAAGCACCCGGCCGTCTTTGATGAATTTTTCCGCTCTCCGTTTTCCGTTTCCAGTTTCCTCTAACCCCTCGGTTTCGCTTGAAAGCGTCTGGAATGAACCCGTTTCTTCATCAATGACCGTTGTGCCGTTCATGCTCTGACGCGTGTAGTAATACCTTGTTTCGGGCGAGAGACCGGAGATGGTGAACGAATAGTATTCCGCAAAGCGTTTCTCTTCCTCGCCGTCCTCGCTATACAGCGCAGGCATACGCGCAGGCATGTGACCGCTGTTGAGGTCTATATGCGTCAAGTGCCCGTTGGCATCGAACGTGAGCGACATAAACCGCTGCGTCTTGGCTTCGTCGGTATAGAGCGCCCATACGTACCCTGTTGCTGAGAAATTCTGCACCCAACTGACCTCTGCCGTATCCACACCCGTCACAATCGGTGGCTCAATGGGAAGGATACTTGCACAATCTTTCCATCCTGCCGTTTGTTGGTAAAGATGCAAAGATTTACGAGGTACGTAGAGATCAATATTGGTGCTACCAAAAAGCGTTGTGTCTGCATATGTGCCTGCCATGTAATTTGGAAGAATTTTGGGAGGAACGGTAGAATACAACAGGAGGTCTATTTTTTTTGATATTCCGTTATTACCATAAAAGGCTTTTGCATCAATGGTTCGAACGTTTTTTCCTAATATAATCTTTTTCAAACTATCTGTTGCTATAAATGCAAACTTACCAATGTGCTCTATGCTGTCTTTAAGTACGATTTCTCTTATAAGATTCATAGAAAAGCCTTGTTCACCAATATTTTTTAACGAATTTGGTGTTATTAGTGTGTCGATACGAGCATTTAAGAATGAGGCTTCTCCGATACTCTCTACTCCGTTCACTATGTTATACCTGCTATTGGTCTTTTGTGGAGGGTATGCTACAATCTTTTTTCTATCTTTTGTAAAGAGTACACCATCAATTGAGACATAATAAGGATTTCTTTTATCCACATAAATGTTTCGAAAATAAGTCCAAAAGGTTAGAGGATTGGCTAAATATAACTCAGATAAATTCGAAGAATTATCCATGCATACTCCTTCATATGTTTGTGGTAATGTGATTGAAGTCACATGCTTTGGATGCTCCGCAAATGCCCACCACATTATTTGTTTAACAGGATATTTCCTCATGCTATGTATGATGGTGTCAGGAATAACTAATGAATCTGACCGGTACAAAATTGCATTATTTTTCATCTGCGCGACACTTACACTATTTATATCCGATTGAATAGGACGATAAAGAATACTATCACCAAATTGGTTAAGCACTCCAAAGATTTCTGAACTATTTTCTCTTAAGCCTTTGTAAATATGGGCTGAGGCATTTACCGGAACACTCAATATAAGTGCCCCGGTAAGTATAGTCACAATAATAAACTTCTTCATTTTGTTAATAGTTTTTTATCATTTTTTTGGCAGAATGTTTATGTCCATCTGTCATCACGACATAGTAGTCTCCAACCGGTAAATCTGAAATGTTTATAGTAAGGCTTTTCCCTTTCATCTCAATGGATTTCAACTTTTTGCCATCCAGACCAAATATTATTACATTATATCGTGCATCATCATCTTTGGTAAATGTGATGGTCTCTTGGGCAGGATTTGGATATAAAGAAAAATCGGTTTGATTGATTTGTTCTTGGTTTAAAGACGTTCTGTGTTTTATCTGTGAAGCCCCAACCGAGCATTCTGCAGGCATTGGACAGTTATCTTCGCGTATCACTGTTGCTTTCACGTGAGAAAGATTAGGATATGCATATTGCATAAGAAAAATTTGATTTACTGGGGCAGATAGAGAAAGTGGATTCCCATCAACTTCCCAATCATCCGTAAATACGTTTGTATGAGCAAGAGAGTCTCTAAGAGTGAAAACATGTAATGCTCCACCGTACTGAGTTTCGTGTGATATATAATAAGTAATAGTGTCTGTGAAGACCTCCATGTACAAGGTATCAGACTTTCCACATGCAGCAAGATATTCTGCATAAACTCCTACTTGTTGTGTTCCAGATCTACCGTCTGTTATTAATGTAATGGTAGAATCGGTAGCTTCATCTTCTATATCTCTCCATGTACTTGGATATACCCAGGAATAAGTATAGCCTGGCTTGCGGTCATGAACGGTAAACTTTATAGCGTCCTCTCGACCTGCAAACAAACATGTATTATCCGAAGACATTTGACTTGGTGCTATCGCACTATACGATAGTTCTATCTGCGTAGTATCTGCGTTCCACCCATTTTGTCCTAATGAACGAACAGCTATACTAGTCATATTTGAAGTAAAGGACCCTGTATATGTGTTTTCTTCACTTGTATAAACAGAATCTCCATTTATATACCAAGTATATCCTGTTGGTCGAGGACCTACTTCTAAGCGTTCCACACTAAAAGTGTACGTATTTCCCGGCACAAGACATGTAAGTTCTGAAATGGAATCCACTTTTGCGGGTGCCATATGAACTATTGCCAAACAACTGTCTTTTGAATTACAAGTATTAGCCCATACTTCTATTGTATCTATGTATTGGGTAGTATTTGTCGGGCGGGCGAAATACGTAAATTGGTGATTAGAGGTTCCCGACTTTTGTTCCCATCCTGTCGGTAATTCCCATGTGGGATTCATATCGGGAACACTGTCCTTTGACAATTGGAATTTTATGAAATCTCCGCCATTCTTTGCATATACCTCTTGAGGAGTAATCTTCGCACTTTCCCCCCAAGAACGGGAAAGATAAAATGTCGCTCTACTTGCCGATGCGCACGGATCATTATCGCCGTATGACGCAGTTACTGTGATCACGCCTACAGATCCTGTATCCGGATATAGTTCGACATGATACCTCTTTTGAGTGTTATCATCGAGAGAAGGATAGCCGGCCGGATCCCATTTGGGTGAATAATCCCAGGTATAGATTAAATCTGGATATTCTTCGTTATAAATATTTAGTTCCAAAACTGTTTGATCAAACGGAATACAGGTATCCCTTACTATTGGCTTTGGAGCTGCCTTTCCTATATGCTTCACTACTCTTTTTACGTCTTCTTGGTTGCAACGTCCAAAGTTCACTACAACAGAATCATTTCCGCTGACCGCACCAGCGATAAGCGTGATAGAACTACCATCTCCTGACACGTAAGTTATGGTATCAATAAAAGGTGGATAAGGTTTTTGATTGATATTCCAATAGTAACTGTCTATTCCTATAAAATCTCCTAAGTTCTTAGTAAAAACAGGATATACCGAATAAACTGCTGTATCACCCTCTTTTAAACAATCAGGACCTTGAATAGCTAAGTCATACTTGTCTGGATAAAATTCTTTGAAGAGTTCACTCTCTATTACAAAATCGCCACATCCCTGTGTACCATAGGTGAAATATACCCCTCCTTTTCCTGGACCTATAGACGTAAAATACACTACTGAATCCAATATGGTATTGATTCTGACATCGCCTCTCTCAAACCATCCATGCGTAGTATCCTTAGCTATTGCCCAAGTAGCTGCATCTATAAGCATGGTATCATTCTGCAAACTATCATCTACCATGCAGATTGACCCTTTTACAGTATCACCGTTGAATATCAAGTAACTCTTTGATTGCTCTCCTACACATGGGAGGATTGCATATGTCAATAACAATGCAATCAAAATTAGTGATTTCTTTTTCATAGTTTTTTCTGTTTTTATTGGATTAAACATTATTGTACTACAAATTGTCCTACGAGGTCACCGCCGGCGGTGGAGATATGGAGTACATAAACACCGTTGTTGGAAATGGTCTCTTCCATGGAGTCCGTCATGGCTTGATTCAATACCATACCTCCGTTTGATGCAGCAACGACAGATACCTGCGCGGACGGGATATTGGAGTCTTGCTTGATGATACGCAAGAAATGTCCGTCAATAGTTGCGTGGAAACTTGTTGGACGGGTAGGATTGTTTCCAGATTGTTCCGGCCCATCTAATGGATCATCTCCGGGAATAGGGCTCATTGTTACTACTTCCATTAACTGGATAACTACTTCTTCTGCGTAAAGTACGCACGGCATAGCAAAGATTGCCGCCAAAACAAGAGTAAAGATTTTTGTTTTCATTTTGTTGTAATTTTGATGTTAATAATTTACGTGGCAAGATTACCAACAATTTTCGCTGCAAAATTACAACAAATAAAAATGTCCACCAAATTTTTTAATGGGCAATAGATGTTGTGTAAAATGTTGATTTACTGAAATATACGAGTTTCTCAAAATGGGCAATTGAAATTTCATCAACCAAGAATCGCCATGTCAATTAAGAACTCCCGCATTTTTTTAGCCGTAGTGCCTAATTTCTTCGCTACTCGAAGCTTAAATTTTCCTACACCATTGGGGGCATAGAATAACATCTCCGCCATTGTATCATAACTACAATTTATTAAAGATAATATACACAAACGTATTTCCTTCTCAGATAGTCCTTTTTGTTGTAGTTTGTCTGCTAAGAAATAGAATTGCTGATTAGTAAAATGACATAATGCTTCATAGTCATTCCATTGTAAATCTTTCTTTAAGGAAGACGATCGCATTAACACAAGGCATCGCTCTTCTACTTGTTGACGCATTTGGACGATAGTCGTTTCTGTTTTATTTTCCAATGCAGAAATGTGTTGCGACAATAACTGGTGCTTTTGACGCTTTTTGTAGATATACAGACCTATGACGCTTCCTACAAGTAATAGTGTTACTATAATAGCATATAGCCATGCTAAATCCGGTTTGCGATGCAAGTCTTGTTCTAATAGTTGAACGGCTTGAGACAATTTGCCTTGACGAATTTCTAATAACTTCTGCACGTCCGATCGATCGGCATTTAAACTATATACTCTATTCCCATTATGTATACTATCACAATGAATTAAAATATAAAATGCATTATTACGGTCAAATAAATCATTTGATGCCTGAAGCGTTCTAGTGGCATAACAGGTTGCTGAATCATATTGTTGGAGATAGCAAAACGCTTGAGCCTTGGAAATTAAGACCAGAGGCTCATTATTTATATAGGAAGGCACGGAATCAAAATAATATAATATAGAATCGTATTGATGGGTATGTTTGAATAATATGATTCTAGTCTCGTTCGTCTTCTCAACGACGGCTAAGTATTTGCAGTTTTGTTGAATACTATCCAATAAATATAATGCTGAATTGATTTCTTTGCTCTCTGCTAATTCAAAAGCCATATTATTTAAATCATAGTAATATAGCAAACTATCTCCGTTTCGCAGATACATTTGCCCCGATCTCTCATACATGTCATAGGCTAACGGAAACTCTCCCGCTAGATGTGCGATGTCGCCCATATTGCTATACACACGCCCGAGAATATGGTAATCACGCGTACGCGAGTGCGTGGCATTGATGAAGCACTGCATGGCCTCTACGGGATTGTCTTTTTCGCGCAGTAGCTTGCCGTAGTGATAACAGGCATGAGAGAAAGTACCAAGTGACGAAGTACGATGTACGAAGGAGTTCAGTGTCTCATAGGCTTGCGCCAGCGTCGCGCTATCGCCTTCGTCTATGCCGTACATCTTCCCTTCATGCCACAGGCTGTCCGCCTGCGCCACAACCTCTTCCGCCTCCCGCAGCGCCTTCGGCGAACAGGAAAGCAAAAGCGTTGTTATCAAGAGTAATATGGATAAACGTTTGGACATGCTTTATTGCTTTTACCACTCGAGCGTGGCGACGACCGGTTTATGGTCGGAGCCGGTGGTTTCTTGTATAGAGCAAGAAGTGGGAATAAGCGATTCGGACGAAAGGATATAGTCGATGCGGAGTCCGATGCCGCGGTGCTCGCAGGTAGCGCCGTAGCCGAGATGGTTGGCGCGCCAAGCGTCGTGCAAGCCTTGACGGATATGCCGGTAAGCATAGCTCAACGGCATGGCGTTGAAGTCGCCTACCACGATGACCGGGTACGGACTGGCTTCTATCTCGCTTCGGATGACCCGCGCCTGCGCATTACGCAACGGCACCGCGCGGCGCCATTTGGCTTCGAGACGTTTGGCGGATGCCCGCAGGCCTTCGTAGTTATGCAGCGAATCCATCTCCGCTAAGTCTTCGGAGGTGAAGCTATACGACTCGAGGTGGTTGTTAATAAGCCGCAGCGTGTCGCCCTCCACGACGATGTCGCAGCGGTTGCTGATGTTTCCCCGCGTCTCATAATGGATGCTCTGCTTATTGATGAGCGGATACTGCGACCAGACCATCGTGCCGAACTGATGGCGGCTGTCGTACACCGAGAAATCCAGATACGAATAGCGGTACTTGCTGCCCAGCACATCCTTCACCTCTTGCAGCGTCAAGAACTGCGGACGCTTATAGACATCGACTTCCTGCAGGCATATCACATCCGCGTCCTGCGCCATCAGATAGCGCAGCACTTCGTTCTTATCGGGTTTGGCGAAATTGCCCATGCGCTCCGTATTCCACGTGAGCACGGTGAGCCGATGCGAGGTATCGGGACGAGGCTGATGGCATGACCAGACACACACGCACACCGCCGCCAGCACCACACCGGCGAGACACCACAAGACGCTATTTCGCGTACGACACTTCATCGTTTCGGAACCAAGGTAACTAAGGGAATGATCATCTCTTCCAGCGAGATACCGCCGTGCTGGAAGGTGTTGCGGTAATACTGGGCGTAGTAGTTAAACTGATTCGGGTACGCGAAGAAATCGCTGCCGGTGCAGAAGGCATAACTGCTGCTCACGTTCGGGCAGGGCAAGCCTACGCGCTTGGGTTGCTCAATAGAGAAGACGTTCTTCGAACTGCAGTTAAGCGCCTTGCCGACCTTATAGCGGATATTCGTGTTCGTATTCTTATCCGCCACAATCTGCACGGCGTTCTTCACGCGCGTCGTACCATGATCGGTGGTAATGACCAAGGTAAATCCCATCTCGGACGCGAGCCGCAGCAGTTCGTATATCGGCGAATGGCGGAACCAACTGAGCGTGAGGCTGCGATAAGCCGCCTCGTCGTTCGCCAACTCGCGCATCATCTTGCTCTCCGTACGCGAGTGCGAGAGCATGTCAATGAAGTTCAGCACCACGATATTCAGGGGCGCTTGCGAACCCTTGAGTTGCTGGATGACGCGCTCGCAGAAATCGCTTTCGTTGACCTTCCAATAGTTGAAACTCTCGCGGCGGCGATACCGATCCAAGAGCGTCTGAACGAGTTCTTTTTCGTGTTGGTTCTTGCTCTCCTCTTCGCCTTCCTCCACCCAGAGATTCGGAAACATCTGTTGGATCTGCAGCGGCAAGAGACCGGAGAAAATAGCGTTGCGGGCATATTGCGTAGCCGTCGGCAGGATAGAGGTATATTGCTCCTCGGTACGGACGGTATAGCACTCGCTGACAAGCGGCTGGATGGTCTTCCATTGGTCGTAGCGGAAGTTATCTATCACGCACAGCAACACTTTCTCGCCCTTGTCGAGCAAGGGGAAGACCGCATGCTTCATCAAGTCGTGGGACATGACGGGACGCTCGCCGCTAAACCATCCTTCGTAGTTCTTGGCGATCCATTTGGCGAAGGCGGCATTGGCCTGCGTGCGCTGGTCCTCGATAAGCGAACGCATCGCGGAGTTCTCGAGTTCGATATCCCATTTGCTGAGCGTGCGCTCAATAGCCTGCCATTCCTCGATAGTGCTGGCGGTATCGATCATATAGGATATATCGCCCCACTCCTGGCGGTAGTTTTGCTGCACCTGCTCGCTGACAATCGCCTGCTGATGGACGTGTTTCTTGAGGCACATCAGGATTTGACTCGGGTTGACGGGTTTGATGAGGTAGTCGGCGATCTTCTCGCCGATAGCCTGCTCCATGATATGTTCCTCTTCGGACTTGGTGATCATCACTACCGGCACTTCAGGGTGCAGGCGCTTCATCTCCTGGAGCGTCTCGAGACCCGTCATACCCGGCATGTTCTCGTCCAGAAAGACGATAGCCGGCACCGATTCCGACAAGCGGTCCAAGGCATCCTCACCATTCGTGGCGGTGGTCACGTCGTAGCCTTTGCCTTTGAGGTAAATGATATACGGTTGCAAGAGATCTATCTCATCGTCAACCCAGAGTATTTGGCTCATAATGTCTCCATTTATTAATTACATTCGTCATGTCTTCCGGCCACTGGCTGTCGAAGAACATCCGTTCTCCGGTGCGTGGATGGGTAAATCCCAGCGTACGCGCGTGCAGCACCTGACGCGGACAGAGGGCGAAACAATTCTCTATATATTGGCGGTATTTCTGCGTGCGCAGCCCTTTGAGGATCTCGCACCCGCCGTATTTCTCGTCGCAGAAGAGCGGATGACCGATATGCTTCATATGCACGCGTATCTGGTGCGTACGCCCCGTCTCCAGGCGGCACTCGACGAGCGTGACATACGGGAATTGCTCGAGTACGCGCCAGTGCGTGATAGCCTCTTTGGCTTGCGGACATTCCTCCGGATCCCATACCTTGTATATCGTGCGGTCGCGGTTGTCACGCGCGAGAGCGCCTTCTATCGTGCCGCTCAGCTCTTTGAACGTACCCCAGACGAGGGCGTTATAGGTGCGCTCCGTCGTATGATCAAAGAACTGCTTGGCGAGGTGCGCCTTTGCTTCCGGAGTCTTGGCAATCAGCAACAGGCCCGAGGTGTCTTTGTCAATACGATGCACCAAGCCGATGGACGGATCGTTGATATCCAGTTCCTCGCCGAAATGCCATGCCAGGGCGTGAAGAAGTGTGTGCTCGTAGTTGCCATGCCCGGGATGAACGACGAGCCCGGCGGGTTTGTTGACAACCAACAGGTCCTCGTCTTCATACACGATATCGAGCGGGATATTCTCCGGCGTGATGGTGAAGTCATGAGGTTCATGATCGAGCAGCACCTGAATGACATCGCCGGGTTTGATACGGTAATTGGACGCTACGGCCTTCCCGTTCACCCACACATTGCCGGCATCCGCAGCCGTCTGGATGCGGTTGCGGCTGGTGTTGGTCATGTGCTCCGCGAGGTACTTGTCAATGCGTTCTTTGCCTTGACCTTTATCCACCTCACAGCGCCAACGCTCAAAAACTTCTTCCGATTCTATGTTCCAATCTTCTTCCATCAGAACCACTCGTCCTCTTGGTCTACCGTCGTGTTATTCTTTGATGCTTTGCGGATATCCACAGAGAAGCGCAAAGCGACTGTTTCTCCTTCTATCAGTTCCTCGCCGGCACTCGGCGTCTGGCGATATACATATTGCTTTTTGTTTCCTTCTTTGGGTTCGTCATACGAGACGGCGCCTACCGTCAGATGGCTATTAAGCAAGGTACTGCGGGCTTCTTGCAGGGTCATTCCGATGACGTTCGGCACACGGACCATCTCTGTACCGCGGCCTTGACCGACTACCAAACGCACCAGCGTACCGACCGCTACTTTCGTTCCCGGACTCAGACTCTCTTCGCCTTTCTTGACATCCAGCACCAGGTCTTTGTACTCCGAGGGTTCGTACTCATAGATCGTATCCACCTGCAGACCCAAACCGCGCAGCGTGGTCTCTGCCTGACGATAACTCATATCCTGCAAGTCGGGCATCGTCACTTGGCGACGCGTGGTCGCGTTAATAGTCACATACACCGCCCGGCCGTGCTTGGCATGACTCATCGGCTTTGGATCCTGTTCAACAATCGTGCCAAACGGTACTTTATCCGAATACGTAGAGTCCACTACGATCAGTCGCAGCCCCTGCGCCTCCAATAGAGGTGCAGCTTCCGCTTCCACCAACCCGCGCACATCTTCTACCTCCACTTCCACTCCGTGCTGCGTGTAGTCCTTCAGATAAACGATCAGGCCAACAAGAATCGCAATACTTACCACAAATGCTAAAACGAGGTTTACTCCCACAAATTTGAGGTCAGATCTATCAAAAAAGCCCTTTTTTTCCATAAAATGCAAAATTAATTGCGCAAAATTACAGTTTTTTTTGCACATATCCAAAAAATGTTGTACTTTTGCAGCGTTTTTCGCAAAAAGGCGAGAGATTTTAGTAAAATAAAGCTTTATTAACTTAAAAAAAACAATGGTAACTATGAAGAAGATGCTTCTTATCGTAGCTGTAGCTTTCGCTGCTATGAGCTGCGGCAACAAGTGCTGCGAGAAAAAGTGCTGCCAGGACACAGCTGCTCAGGAGACCGTTGAGGTTGTTGAGACTGTTGAGGTTGACACCATCGCTGAGTAATTTGTTGCTCAAAGGAAAGGTACAAAAAACCTTGGAAAAGAAGCGACCCTTTCGGGCCGCTTTCTTTTTTAGTGTATCAGGTTATGTCCTGTCATCTCCTTCGGTTGCTCAATGCCCATGATATGACAGAGCGAAGGAGCCACGTCGGCGAGAATACCATTCTCCACGTGCGCGTCCGTGTGATCCTTGGAGATATATATGAAAGGAACCGGGTTGAGCGAGTGCGCGGTGTTCGGCGTTCCGTCCGGGTTGATGGCGTTGTCGCAGTTACCGTGATCGGCAATGACGATGATCTCGTAGCCGTTCTCCAGCGCTGCTTCAATCACGCGGTGCGAGCAATCATCGATGGTCTTCACGGCTTGCTCGATCGCCTCGTATACGCCAGTATGACCTACCATGTCGCCGTTAGCGAAGTTGAGGGTGATATAATCGAACTTTTGCGTCTTAATAGCAGCCACCAGCGCTTCCGTCACTTCCGGCGCACTCATCTCGGGCTTCATATCGTAGGTCGGCACTTTCGGACTCGGAATCAAGATGCGCTCCTCACCCGGGTACTCAGCTTCGCGACCGCCGTTGAAGAAGAACGTCACGTGCGCGAACTTCTCCGTCTCGGCAATACGCAGTTGCTTCAGACCGAGGTTGCTGACTACTTCGCCAAGGGTGTTCTCCACATTCTCTTTCGGGAAGAGGATATGCAGACCTTGGAAGGACGAGTCATACGGCGTCATGCAGCAGTAGTGCAGGTTCTTGATGGTCTTCATACCCTGTTCCGGCATGTCTTGCTGCGTCAGCACGATGGTGATCTCTTTCGCGCGGTCGTTGCGGTAGTTGAAGAAGATGACTACATCGCCCGCAGCGATACGTCCGTCACAGTTGGCGTTCACCAGCGGCTCCATGAACTCGTCGGTGTCTTTGTGCTCCTCCGTGTGGCGGTCATAACAACCTTGTACCGCAGCTACCATGTCGGTCTCTTTGCGGCCCTCGCCGTTCACGAGTTGGTCATACGCCACTTTGATACGCTCCCAACGTTTGTCACGGTCCATGGCATAGAAACGACCGATGATCGACGCGATATGTGCGCCGGTGTTATCACACACGCCTTGCAACTGCTCGATAAAGCCCTTGCCGCTGCGCGGATCCGTGTCACGACCGTCCATGAAGCAGTGCACGAACGTGCGATCCGCTACGCCGTACTCCTTCGCGATCTCGACGAGTTTGAAGAGGTGATCCAGGCTCGAGTGTACACCGCCGTTGGAGCACAGACCCATGATATGCAGTTTCTTACCTGCTGCCTGCGCCGCCTTGTACGCCGCTACGATCTCCGGATTCTGCATGATCGAGTTGTCGCGGATAGAGCGGTTGATCTTCACTAAGTCTTGATAAACCACACGACCGGCACCGATATTAAGGTGTCCCACTTCGGAGTTACCCATCTGTCCGTCGGGCAGACCTACGTTCTCGCCGCTGGCCTGTAACTGCGAGTGCGGATATGTCGCTAACAGCGCATCCCAGTTAGGCGTCGGCGTGACGCTGATGACATCGGCTTTGGACTTGTTACCAATGCCCCAGCCATCCAAAATCATTAATAATGCTTTACTCATATAGTGTTTGAATTAAAAATTACAAATTAAAAATTAAGAATTAAAAATTATGCGCAAACTTCCGCACCTGCGCCATCTCTCTCTTGTCATCCGCCTCGCGCAGACTCTGCCGTTTGTCATAGGTGTGCTTACCTTGACAGAGCGCTATTTCCATCTTCGCCAGTCCGCGGTCGTTGATGAAGAGCTCTAAAGGAATGATAGTTTTTCCTGTGTCCTGCGTAGCCTTCGCCAGTTTGCGAATCTCGCGACGCTGTAGCAGCAGTTTGCGGTCGCGGCGCACCTCGTGGTTGGCGTACGACCCGAAGCGGTACTCCGCGATATGCATCTGTTTGACGTACATCTCGCCGTGCTCCACCGCACAATAACTATCCACCAGCGACGCCTTCCCTTCGCGGATAGATTTGATCTCCGTGCCGAAGAGTTGGATGCCGGCGGTATAGCGATCAAGGATGATGTACTCAAACTTCGCTTTCTTGTTCAGAATCCGTATGTCGCTCTTCTTCCTCACTTTCAACTTTCAACTTTCCACTTTCAACTTTCCTGTATTTCTTCTGGCGCTGTTCCCAACGCTCGCGGGCATACTGCTGCATGTCGATGACGGTATCGTTCTCGTCGATGATCTCCAGTCCGAAGATCGTCTCGATGATATCTTCGAGCGTCAGAATACCCACAAACATACCGTATTCATCGATGATTTGCGCAATCTGGCTCTTCTGCTTGAGCATCGAGTCGAAGATAGTTCCGAGCGTCAGGTCCTGGTCAAAGGCCGGCAGCGGACGTTTGATGCCTCCGAGGGTCTTCCGGAAATGATCCTCCGTCAGTTCCTCAAGCGCATCATTACGCAGCACGTAGCCTGTGATATACTCCGGCGCTTCGGGCTTGTACAGCGGGATACGCGAGAAATGGTCGTATTCATCGTTGTCGTAATACGCCCGCAGCGTCATGTTCTCCGGCGCTATCTTCGCCACCACGCGGGGGGTCATCACGTCGTACGCATGGATCGAATCGAGACGCATGAGGTTGGTGAAGATCTTGTTCTCGTCCTCATCCACCACGCCTTCTTCTTCGCCTACATTCACCATCGCCAGCACTTCCTCACGGCTCACGGAAGGATCGTCTTCGTTGTCCGGAACCATGCGGGAGATGAACTCCACAAGGCGTACAAGCGGATAAAGAATGAAGATCAGGATTCGGATGATACGCGCGGTGATGCCCATCAACTCGCGCCAGTAGGTCGTGCCGATCACTTTCGGGATGATCTCTCCGAAGAAAAGAATGAGGATGGTGGTCAGCGCGGATACCAGGCCGAACCATTTAGAGCCGAATACAAGGGTCGCTTGCGCACCCACACCTGCGGCTCCGATCGTGTTGGCGATTGTGTTCAGAGACAATATAGCAGCCAGAGGACGACTCGTGTCCTCCTTGTAACTGCTCATCAACTTGGCAGGCGCATAGCCCTCCTCTTCACGCAGATTAATATAACTGATGGAGGTGGACATCAGTACCGACTCCAGAACGGAGCACAAAAAACTGATGGCCATTGCGCCAATTAAAAACAATAAAAGTAATCCCATATAGCGAGCCCAAAGCCCTATTTTTCAAATCGGCTGCAAAGGTACAACAAAAATTGCATATATGCAACTTTTAGAGCGAGATTTTTAGAAAAAACCCTTCTTACCACCTCTCGCCGATAGGCGTAATCGTTCCCTCGCAGGACACCTCGTTCCGGTCACCGGGAAGGATACGCACACGTGCCTCATCGACGTTCTCGATCTGGATATAGAAACGGTACTCGTCGCCGCCATACAGTGTCTTAAACGTAATGAGCCCGACATTGGTCTCCGGATTGAAGGTGTATAGATATTCGTCTATCGGTGATGTGAACT
>JAFSQV010000003.1 GCA_017446455.1 Paludibacteraceae bacterium | reverse complement strand
GAACTTTTTCGGTCTGATGAAGAACGAGCTGCTCTATAATAACCGGTGGGAGAACATTAATGACTTTAAGGCAGCGCTGAAAGAGTATATCCGGTACTACAACAACGAACGTATCAAACTAAAACTGAAAATGAGCCCGGTACAATACCGAACTCACTTTCAAAATCAAGTCAAATAGATTTAATAATCCGTCCAACTTTTTGGGGTCACCTCAGAAGGACTCCTTTTGTCACCTTTCCATAACATACGGAGAAAATTGAAGATATAAACCACTTCTATATTTCCAACGCGACATGTAATGGGGGCGCGCGAGACGATGATGCAGCGCCTGTTGGGGAACTCAAATAGCTGCTATTATTATGTCCTTGCTTTTTTACGCTGTCGGTGCCAGCGGGAGTGTTAAGCGATTACGCCTGCGTGTAATTGCTCAATAGGGAATATAAGATCCCAACTTTTGCCCCACACAACATTACCGTTCTCATATCCACTCTCCGGGTCGTTTGATCGCTCCAACGCTCTGCGAACTCGCGTGCGGCTTTCTGTTGATTCTTTGTAACCCTTTGTCTTTTTACAGTTCATCTATGCTGCTGAGGGTGGTCCAGGAGACGGTCTGCTCGGCAGCGAGGCGGTTGACGGCGATATCATCGATGAAGATGATCCGGCTGTCGGGTTGGCGGACGGCTTCGTCCACGGCGCGGAAGATCTCCGGTTCGGGCTTGGCCATGTGCATCTTCTGTGAAAGGAAGAGGCGGTCGAAATGGCGGTCGAGGCCATAGGTGCGGTTGATGAAGTCGAAATGGAGGTCATTGCCGTTGCTGAGCAGGTAGACCTTATGTCCCGCCGCGCGCAGCCGGTCCACTACCTGAAGTCGTTCTTGCGGCAGGTCGTCGAGCATCGCCATCCAAGCGTCTGTGATCTGCCGGCGGGTAGTGCCGGGGTGGCAGAAAGCCTGAATCTGCGTGAGGAAATCATCGGGGGAGATCAGTCCGCGCTCGAAATCCGCCATGAGTTGTCTGCTCGCCACGCTGACGGCTTTGATGCCTTCTCCGTTGCTGTCCATGCCCAAGACGGCGCGCATGTTCTCCTCGCCCATCAGCGCCTCGAACGCCCGCATACAGCGGCCGACATTGAGGCGGATGAGCACTCCGCCGAGGTCAAAGATATAGATGGGTTGATGGGGCATTTAACTAATTCAAAGAGGGCATGGATTTATGGATTTTGCGAATGCAAAATTACAACAAATTTTTGATATATGCAAGAATTTGTGCAAAAAAAATGTAGCCGGACAAAGGACTTTTGGTTAATTCGTTTTTTATTGCGTCTTTTTTCTTAATCATAACCCCTTGTCTTTTAGCACTTTACAAATATGTTGTCGGGGGCAATACGTGGTAATCTCGTGGTAATCTGCTGGGCAATACCTATGCAACTACTACTCTTACACGGCTTGTGATATAAGCATATTTTACGCCTGTGAGAGGTGCAAACTGTAGCGAAAGCACACGAGAGGCGACCATTTGGCCGCCTCTCTCTGCGCTAAAGCCTATCTAGGCACTAATTCAAATTGGTTATAGGGTGTTGGGGGATTATACGCGTTTTTTATGGACGTATTCGACAGATAATTCCGGTCGCATATAATCAAGATCCTCTTTTTGCTCTGTTGTAGCATAGCCGAGCAGGAAGTCATACAACGTAGGAATGGTGAATTTC
>JAFSQV010000019.1 GCA_017446455.1 Paludibacteraceae bacterium | reverse complement strand
CGTCACTTTCTGGAAATGGCTGAAGTCGAAACGCAGACTCTCAGGTGTGACAAGACTACCCTTCTGCTCCACGTGTTTGCCCAACACTTCGCGTAACGCATAATGGAGAATGTGCGTAGCCGAGTGATTGCATGCAATAGCCTGCCGGCGCTCTGCGTCCACGATAGCAGTCAAGGTTCCGGTTAGATCCGCCGGCAGTTCTGCAAGAATATGTACCGGCAGGTTGTTCTCGCGCTTTGTATCAAGCACACGCACATTACCCAAAGTGCCGGTGTCTCCTACTTCACCACCCATCTCGGCATAGAACGGTGTCTTGTCGAGCACCACTTGATAGAACGATTTGCCTTTCTGGCTCACCTGACGATAGCGAAGGATACGGCACTCCACATTCAGTTCGTCATAGCCGACAAACTCCGTCTCTCCTTCGGCCAACACGGTCCAATCTCCGAGGTCTTGTCTATTGGCTTCTCGTCCCATGGACTTTTGGTGTTCAAGGGCTTTGTTATACTCCTCCTCATTGGTGGTAAATCCGTTCTCGCGAAGGATAAGTTCTGTAAGGTCAAGCGGGAAACCATACGTATCCTTGAGCGTGAAAACATCCACGCCACTAATCTCTTTCTTGCCGGCCTTGCGCGCTTCATCCATGAGTTTATCCAGCAGACCGATACCTTTATCCAGCGTGCGCAGGAAGGCTTCTTCCTCGGACTTGATGACCGGTGTGATCTGTGCCTCTTGCGCCTTCAGCTCCGGATAAGCCTCACCAAGGTCCTCGATGAGTTGCGGTACCAATTGATAGAGGAAAGCCGAACGCATGTTGAGGAAGGTATAACCGTAGCGCACCGCGCGACGAAGGATACGACGGATGACATATCCCGCTTTCTCGT
Source organism: Paludibacteraceae bacterium (assembly GCA_017446455.1). Classification (GTDB taxonomy): domain Bacteria; phylum Bacteroidota; class Bacteroidia; order Bacteroidales; family Paludibacteraceae; genus Colicola. Next base: position 12,838 of record JAFSQV010000019.1, on the reverse strand, counting down.
TAGAAGGCAACTGTCCGTCCGTGATAGCAAAAGCTATCGTACGAATATGATCGGCGATAACACGCATCGCGATGTCCGTCTTCTCGTCCTTACCATAGGTACAGCCACAGATATCGCCAATACGCTTGAGCATAGGCTGGAACACATCCGTGTCATAGTTAGAAGTCTTTCCTTGGATAGTACGAACGAGACGTTCGAAGCCCATACCGGTGTCTATTACTTTCTTTGCCAGCGGCTCTAAAGAGCCGTCCGCCTTGCGGTTGTACTGCATGAAGACGATATTCCATATCTCAATCACCTGCGGATGATCTTTGTTCACCAATTCGCGACCCGGCACTTTCGCGCGCTCTTCGGCACTACGGCTGTCCACGTGAATCTCCGAACATGGACCACATGGCCCTGTATCACCCATCTCCCAGAAATTATCGTGTTTATTTCCGTTCAGAATATGATCGGTGGGCAAGTGTTTTGCCCAAATGGAAGCCGCCTCATCATCACGGGCCAAACCTTCTTCCGGCGAACCCTCAAACACGGTCGCGTACAGATTGGACGGGTCTATCTTCAATACATCAACGATATACTCCCATGCAAAATCGATAGCTTCTTTTTTGAAGTAATCGCCGAACGACCAGTTGCCGAGCATTTCGAACATCGTATGGTGGTAGGTATCGTGTCCTACCTCTTCGAGGTCATTATGTTTTCCCGACACGCGCAGACACTTCTGGCTGTCCGCCACACGCGGGTATTTGATCGGATCATTGCCAAGGATAATACCTTTCCACGGGTTCATGCCGGCATTGGTAAACATGAGTGTGGGGTCATCTTTGATGACCATCGGCGCAGAAGGTACCACTTGGTGGCCTTTCGACGCCATAAAGTCCAAGAAGGACTGACGAATTTCTTTACTGGTTTTCATTATATCTCGTTGTCTTAAAATCAATAAATTCACGGCGCGGTTTTCCTTCGCCGTCGTTGCGCTCGATGAAAGGCAGCGGGTTGGCTGTCAGTTCATCGTACTCGGCGCGTTGGCGCAGCACATCAATCGCCATAAAGAGGGCATTGCGCATTGACGAAGGATCTGCCTGGTCTTTTCCCGCGATGTCATAGCCTGTACCGTGATCGGGCGAAGTACGCACGATGTTCAGCCCCGCGGTAAAATTCACTCCACTCATATCGAGGGTCTTAAAGGGTATCAGACCCTGGTCATGATACATCGCGAGTACGGCATCGAAATGGCTAAAGTGACCGCTTCCGAAGAAACCATCCGCAGCGTACGGACCGAACGCCCATATACCTTGCTCTTTCGCCTTGTTGATCGCCGGCACGATGATTTCCTGCTCTTCCTTACCGAGCAGCCCTTGATCCCCTGCATGCGGATTCAAAGCCAGTACCGCGATGCGCGGTTTCTCCATACCGAAATCACGCTTGAGGGACTGATTCAAGATCGTAAGTTTTTGCAGAATACGCTCTTCGGTAATTTGCGCCGGGATCTCCGCCAAGGCCACATGATTGCATACTAATGCCACGCGAAGATTGCCGCTACAAAGCATCATTAACTCTTCGCCTTCGAATTGCCTCTCCAGATACTCTGTATGTCCTGTGAATCCGAGCACGGCTTGCGCCACCGTTTCTTTGTTTAGCGGCGCGGTCACAAGGGCTTGTACCTTTCCGGCCTTGAGGTCGCGGCAGGCACGTTCGAGCGATGCAAGCGCAGCCTTGCCTGCTTCGGGTGTCGGGGTGCCGAGTTGCACCGGCAAGTTATCTGTATAACAAGTGATGAGGTTTAGACGTCCGTCTTTGGCCTGCTCGGGCGTGTCGATCAAGTTCCAGGTGATATTATGGTACTCCTCGCTTAAGGTAGCGATGTGTTTTTTCGCTACGTTGGCATTCCCGTAAATCACCGGGCGCATGATCTCGAACATGTATCCCACAAGCAGGGACTTGATGATCACTTCATACCCTACGCCGTTCGTATCACCGGCTGTGATGGCTACTATAGGTTTCATTATGTATCTTGTCGTATTTCAGTTTACTCAAATCGTAGTTCTGGCGCTGTTCGTCCGGATAGCCGAGTGCTATCGCACAGAGCACCACTTTCTCGGCTGGGATGGCACAGAGCTCTTTCACCATCGCTTCCGACTCCTCGCGCTCGTATATATGACACCAGCAGGCTCCTATCCCCTGCTCCGCCGCTGCAAGCAAGATGTGCTCCGCCGCTATCGCACCATCCGCCATCCACGTGTTATCGCACAACGTAGGATCGAGAGCAATGATGATACCCGCCGTCGCAGTGTCAAACATCTGAGCGCCATAGGTCTTGCATCCGCTCAACGCCCGCAGTTTCGCCTCGTCGCGCACCACGATAAACTCCCACGGACAAGTCCGCTTGGCACTCGGCGACATCAGCGCGCAGCGCAACATATAGTCAATTTTATCCTGCTCCACCGGCTGCGAGGTATACTTACGTATCGACCGCCGTTTTTGGCATAATTGTTCAAAAGAGTCCATACTCATCCAATTTAGCGTGCAAAGATACACATATTTTTTGACATACGCAAGTCCCGCTCAGCAAATACACAATTTGTAGTGTGTTTTTTGGAAAAATTATGTAAAAAAATGTACTTTTTCAAAAAAAAGACCACGCGCACTTGCATATATAAAAAGAAAGTTGTATCTTTGCAGCCGGAACTGGATAATACTATTCAGTAAAAACGATTCGTTTAACAAACAATTAACCATTTATGAAAAGAATTTCAATCTTCTCATGCCTCTTGCTAAGCATGTTCTTGGCAAGTTGTACGACGTACCAGTACACAGGTCGTCAGACGAATATTCGCAATCGGAGCATCGACGGCACCGAACAACGTGCGGGTATTAAAGTGGATTACAACAAACGCGTGACGGCTACTTCTAACTACCAGCTCACCCGCTCTGATGCCATCAATGAGGCCGAGTTCCTCTGCATCCAGAATGAGAAAATCGACGTAGTTGTTGATCCGATCATTAAGATCGAATACAATCCGCTGAAACTCAAAAAGCAGTACAAAGCTACGATTATCGGTTTTGCCGGCAAGTACGAAGAGAGACCGACACTGCTGGATGAGTCTATGATGTACACGATCGACGACATCGAGAAATTCAAACTGATGTACGATCCGTCGTTCCTCGACTATTACTATCATCAACCGCTGCCGCAAGGTGGTGACACCTACAACTACTACATCAAATCGGGTGTCAGCGGTGCTCCGGAAAGAACATTGAAAGCTCCGAAAGCGCAGCAGCAGACTCCGAAGTCCATTATGCTGCAAAACCAACCTGCTCGGCAGTTGCAACCGGTTATGTATGATTACCGCAAAGCTAAACAGTTACGTGACGCCGGTATCTCATTGATAGTGTTAGGTCCGGCTATTGCCCTCGGCGTCGGTCTTCCGTTATTTATCGAATGGAGAGACGATGCGCAATTAGGAGCTGCTATCGCGATGAGCGCCATCGGAAGTGCTGCATTCTTTGCTAGTATTCCGATGATTTCAGTGGGACAGGTTCGTATGAACGTGGCAAAAAAGCAGACGCTTAATTTCTCGCTCAATGCCTCATCGAATGGTTTAGGTTTAGGTATGACTTTCTAAATGAATCGCCTTATGAAAAAGTTTTTCATTATAGCACTTAGTGCAATGGCTCTTACGAGCTGTACAATCTATCAGTATTCCGGTCGTCAGGCTAACATCCACCGCTCTGACATCCAAGCTACGCCGACGCTCGTAGACGTTCAACCGGACTTCAGCAAACGCGTAACCGCTACTTCCGACTGGCACCTCACCAAGGAAGATGCTATCGCACAGTGCCACTTCCTGGCTATCACGGAGAGCAAGGTGGACATCGTCGTAGATCCGATCTACCAGATTCAGTTCCGCCCGAACAAACTGCGTAAGAAATACAAAGTGACGGTATCCGGTTTCGCAGGTTATTACACGAATGCCCGCACTATCGGCGAGGACATGAAGCAAGCTTCTCAGTTCACGCGCGAGCAAATCGAGAACTACATGTTGCTCCATACGCCGGAGGTCATCATCGACTATCTGTACGAGAACAAGAACTGTCAAGAGAACGGCGACGTGATCAACATCTTCAACGAAAACAAACCGCGCTGCCACAAGCCCGGTTCGTGCAAAGCAGACGCTGCTCCTGCTCCGGCATCCGCTCCGGCACCCAAAGCCGCTCCTGCACCGGCACCCGCTCCGAAACAACAGGCTCCGGCATCAGCTCCCACCTCTTTCAGAAAGAATAAAGCGAAAAAATAAACATTCTTTTTGAGAAAAGGTACAGTCGTATTATTTTTAACGAAAAAAAGTGGCATACGTTCTTGCGTATGTCATTTTTTTTTAATACCTTTGCGCCGGATTTTATGTGAAAACATAAATTCTTAATAAACTGCATATAAATCGAAAGAATCATAATGGAACTAAGTGAACAAGAAATTGTACGCCGACAGAGTTTGCAGGCGATGCGCGATTTAGGCATCGATCCCTACCCTGCGGCGGAGTATGAAGTGACCGGTTATTCGACCGACATCAAGGCGGCTTTTGTGGACCGCGCAGAAGGCGAACCGGAGCCGCAAGCAGAGTGGTTTACAGGCAAGGAAGTACGTATCGCCGGTCGACTGATGAGTAAGCGTATTATGGGCAAGGCCTCGTTTATCGAGTTGCAAGACTCGAAAGGCCGCATCCAAGTCTATGTCTCCCGCGATGATATCCAAGCGCCGGTAGCAGAGGGCGAGCAGCCCACCACGGTGGAGCAGCAGATGTACAATGTAGTCTTCAAGAAATTGCTCGACATTGGCGACTTCATCGGTATCGAAGGATTTGTTTTCCGCACCCAGATGGGCGAGATTAGCGTGCACGCAAAGAAACTGACCGTGCTCGCGAAGAGTCTGCGTCCGCTGCCGATCGTGAAGTACAAAGACGGCGTGGCGTACGACGGATTCAACGATCCTGAGCAGCGCTACCGTCAGCGCTATGTGGACCTGGTAGTGAACGACGGCGTAAAAGACACCTTCTTAAAACGCGCGACGATCCTGCGCACCATGCGTCAGGTGTTCGACGAGGCGGGTTATACCGAGGTGGAGACGCCTATTCTGCAACAGATAGCGGGTGGCGCGAGCGCGCGTCCTTTTATCACGCACCATAACACGCTCGACGTCGACATGTACCTGCGTATCGCGACGGAGCTCTATCTGAAACGACTCATCGTCGGCGGTTTTGAGGGCGTATACGAGATCGGACGTAACTTCCGCAACGAAGGAATGGACCGCAGCCACAACCCCGAGTTCACCTGCATGGAGCTCTATGTGCAATACAAGGACTATAATTGGATGATGAGCTTCACCGAGAAGCTCTTGGAGCGTATCGCTTTAGCTGTCAACGGCACTACGAAGGTACAGATTGGTGACCACGAGGTAGATTTCAAAGCGCCGTATCGTCGCTTGCCTATCCTTGATGCCATCAAGGAGAAGACGGGCCTCGACCTTGCATCCATGAGCGAAGACGAGATCCGCGTAGAGGCGAAGAAACTCGGCGTAGAAGATACGGAGCATATGGGCAAAGGCAAACTCATCGACGAGATCTTCGGCGAGACCTGCGAGGGGACGTTTATCCAGCCGACCTTCATCACCGACTACCCGGTCGAAATGAGTCCGCTGACGAAGATGCACCGCTCCAAACCGGGTCTGACCGAGCGCTTCGAGCTGATGGTCAACGGTAAAGAGTTGGCGAACGCTTACTCCGAGCTCAACGACCCGATTGATCAATACAACCGCTTCGTAGAGCAGATGAAGTTGGCCGACAAAGGTGATGACGAGGCCATGGTGATTGACCACGACTTCATGCGTGCCCTGGAGTACGGTATGCCGCCGACCTCCGGTATCGGTATCGGTATCGACCGTTTGGCGATCCTCATGACCGGACAACCCACTATCCAGGAAGTACTCTTATTCCCAACCATGAAGCCGGAGGCATAATATGTATCGGAAAATAGCTATCTTAGGTTCGGGTTCTTGGGCAACCGCCTTGGCGAAGATCGTGATGCAAAACCAGAGTGAGATCAACTGGTTCATCCGTCGCCAGGAAGTGATCGATGAGTTCATCGCGACTGGCAAGAACCCCTCGTATCTTGGCGCAGCCAGTTTTGACATCGGACGGATTCACTTCTCGTCGGATATCAATCAGACGGTAGCGCAGTCCGACGTGCTGATTCTCGCGATTCCTTCGCCCTACGTGAAGCAGTCTCTCAATAAGATTCGTCGCGATATGACGCATAAAGTGGTGATCTCGGCCGTCAAGGGTATGATCCCGGACGAGAACGTCATCATCACCGACTATCTGCACAACCGTTTCGGCATCCCGTTCGACCAACTCGGCGTCATCGCCGGTCCGTGTCATGCGGAGGAGATTGCGCTGGAGCGCCTTAGTTACCTCACCATCGGCTGCGAGAACCGCCAGAACGCCGAAGTATGGGCCAAACTGTTCAGCACCGCTTTTGTCCACACCACCATCTCGAACGATGTGATCGGTCTGGAGTACAGTTCGGTGATGAAGAATATCTACGCGATCGCGGCTGGTATGTGCCAGGCGCTGCATTATGGCGATAACTTCCAAGCCGTGCTACTGTCGAATGCCATCCAGGAGATCCAGCGTTTCGCGACGGCGATGAGTAACGTGCCGCGTGATATCACGGCTTCCGGCTACCTGGGCGACGTACTCGTCACCGGCTATTCGCAGTTCAGTCGCAACCGCCAGTTCGGCCAGATGTTGGGTCTGGGCTATTCGGTCAAGGCCGCTATCATGGAAATGGAAATGGTAGCCGAAGGCTATTACGGTACCAAGGCCATCTACGAAGCCAACCGCCGCATGAAAGTGGCGCTGCCGATCGTGGATGCGATGTACGAGATTCTGTATAACAAGCAGAAAGCGAAACCTATTATCAAGTCATTAACTTCAAAATTACAATAATATATGAAACTTTGTTTGAAAAATGCTGCTTCGTTTGTGGACGCTGCAGCTTTGAAACAACTGGAAGCAAAAACCGAAGCGGCTAACTTGTTGCTCGAGAACGGTCAGGGTGCAGGAAATGACTACATCGGCTGGGTACACCTTCCCTCCTCTATCACGGAGGCTGAGTTGGCAGAAATCCAAGCGTCTGCAGACGAGTTGCGTCGTCGTTGCGAGGTAGTGATTGTAGCCGGTATCGGTGGTTCCTATCTCGGCGCACGCGCTGTGAATGAGGCCTTGAGTTCGGCTTTTGATGCCTTTGTAGCGAAAGACCGCAAAAACCCGTACGTAGTATATGCGGGCAATAATATCGGTGAGGACTACTTGGCAGAACTGATGGAGTTCCTGGCTGACAAGCAGTTCGGTATCATCAATATTTCCAAGTCGGGTACGACGACCGAGACCGCGTTGGCTTTCCGTCTGTTGAAGACCATGCTGGAGAAGCAAGTAGGCAAAGAGGAAGCGAAACACCGTATCGTAGCGGTTACCGACCGCGCCAAGGGTGCGCTGCGCAGCCTCTCCACCAAAGAGGGTTACAAGACCTTCGTCATCCCTGACAACGTAGGCGGTCGTTTCTCGGTACTCACGCCGGTAGGTCTGCTGCCGATCGCAGTGGCTGGCGGTGACATCCGCGAACTGGTGCGCGGTGCGGTAGAAATGGAGAAAGCGACGGACGTCAAAGTGCCGTTTGCTCAGAACCCTGCTTGCCAATATGCAGCTATCCGTAACGCCCTCTATCAAGGCGGCAAGAAGATCGAGATACTCGTCAACTTCAACCCGAAACTGCACTATTTCAGCGAGTGGTGGAAACAGCTCTACGGCGAATCCGAAGGTAAGGACCATAAAGCTATCTTCCCGGCATCCGTGGACTTCACTACCGACCTGCACTCGATGGGTCAGTGGATTCAGGACGGAGAGCGCACCATCTTCGAGACCGTGATCTCTATTGAGAAAGCCAACAAGACCGTTTTGGTACCGAAGGATGAAGAGAACCTCGACGGATTGAACTTCCTTGCCGGCAAACGTGTGGACGAGGTGAATAAGATGGCGGAGCTTGGTACCCAACTCGCTCACGTAGACGGTGGAGTTCCGAACATCCACATCTCGTTCGAGAAGATCGACGAGTTTAATATCGGTCAGTTCATCTATTTCTTCGAGCGCGGTTGCGGTATATCGGGTTATGTACTGGATGTTAATCCGTTTAACCAACCGGGCGTAGAGGCGTATAAGAAGAACATGTTCGCATTGCTCGACAAGCCGGGTTATGAGGCGGAGAGCAAAGCTATTAAGGAACGTTTAAATAAATAAGATAATGAAGAGAATTGCATTAGTGGCGCTGCTCATCAGTGCCTTTGCTGCAGGCGTCTTTGCACGCGGAAAGCAACCTGTTGCTTTCGAGAATGTACCGAACGCGCTGCAGGAAGAAGTTCAGAAGAACTTCCTGCCGCTGGAGATTCAACTCGTGACGGTAAAGAAAGTCGCGCCGCGTAAGTACGAGTACACCTTCACGATGGAAGAAGGTACGCAACTGAAGTACACCAATAAGGCGCAACTGATTGAGATCGAGAATGCGAAAGGCGTCACGCTGGCACTCGTTCCGGAGAAGATCCAAGCGTACGTACGCGACATTTTCCCGAATGCGACTATTACGAAGTACGAAGTAGCAACGGGAAAGAAAGTCGTGGAATTAAACGACGAAATGGAACTCGTCTTCACCAAGCGCGATAAATTCGTGCGTATCGAGGACTAATGAAGAATCTGTACGCCGACTAAGCGGTCGTAGTGCGCACCGAAAGGACGCCAATAGACATATACGGCGTATTCATTCTCCGTCTGCCAATAACTACCATCCACACGTTGGGTGGTAGTTTTGTGTTGTGTGCCTTTGCCGGAGAACCAATACTGGTAGTCATACCCACCCTGCTTCACCAGCGCCGTGAGCCAATAGACCTTTGCATCCGGATCGTACTGCATCCTGTTGCGCATGGTCTGTTCATTACTAAAGATGTCTCCGCCTACGTATATACTGCCGTCCAGCCAGGGTTTATCCACCGCCAGCGTCCAGTGTACCCACATATATTCGGCCTCGATATCATCATCCTGCGTATGCTCGGCATTAATCTTATAGATACCGTCCGCATCGAAATGATGAATATACAGCCCTTGCGTCACCTCATCCCTGAAGAGCAATACGTTATAGTCGCCCATCTCGTGATACACGCGGTCAATACCTGTTCCGGCATAGAAACAGGAGAACGCATCGAAATGATGGTACTCGTTGCCGCCCTCGAAGATCAAGGCTTTGTTATTGATATACCGCTGCCGGGTAGGCTCAAAGAACGTAGGCTGCGTCAACTCTACCCTGTTATCCGTGCGATTGTTCTGCGTCACGACGATGCGCAACTCTTTCGGGTCACGTACGTCCAGTGCCGCCGTATTCACGTCGATGTCCAGTTGTTGGTAGCGGCCATTAAACTCGATGTCGGTATTTGCCCGCACGCCAGCCTCGATCTTCACCAGCGGTTCTGCTACGCAGAAATCGATCTCCGCTACCTTATCGTCGGGATTGCCGTCCTCATAGATCGTCAGGCGGTAGTCGCCGCTCTTGGTCAGACGCATGTCTTCGTTCGGAAACTCGAACCAGTAATGCGTATAGGAGCGAGACGTGTTGATCGAATGGGCATAGTCCACGATGTCGCGCGTCGTGAAGCCCTCTAGGTACTCGTTGCTCATCAGGTCGCTGTTGAGCATCCTGACGGTATAGGTGTACATATGTACGTCGTGACTCATTTCGTCGAACGATATCTGCAGCGGCGCAGGGTCTTCCAGCAACAACACCTCGCGCGCAACGCGCAGCGTACGCACGTGCTCCTTATAGACACGCGTATGCGTCTGAGCCGACATCCCTGCCGCCAGAGCGATAAAAATGAGTATGAATGCTATTTTTTTCACAAAATATTTGTGTATTTCAAAAATTTGTAGTACCTTTGCACCCGCTTTCAAAAATCATGCCACTTTGGCTCAGTTGGTAGAGCAACGCATTCGTAATGCGTAGGTCCCCGGTTCGAGTCCGGGAAGTGGCTCAAAAGGAACTTCGTGTTCCTTTTTTTTTTATTGCAGGAAGCGTTTACGAAGCAGATGAATATCTTCGTGCGTGAGGCACAGTATCTCGTGCAGGTACCGCGTCATGCCTCCGAACTCGCGATCGATGAGGTCGAGCGTTGATATGAAGTTCGGCGTAGAGACACCCATAAAAGCCTGTATCACCGCCATTTCGGCTTCGCCGCCACCGCGGGCCAGCACGTCTGCGTTCAGTTTTTCCACGATCGGCCGGTAAGCGATATTACTCAACTCAAAATCCGCGATGATCGTCTCTCGCTCCACACCAAGGGCGAACATCAGGAAGGCTGCCCCCCAGCCCGTTCGGTCCTTGCCTTGCGCGCAGTGCCAAAGGATTCCGCCGTCTTCGGGCGCTTCGACGATCAGCCGCAAGAACGCCGCGTACTGCAACTGGGAGAACTCGCTTCGAATCAACGACGGGTACATGTTCGCCGCCATCAGTTGCACCTCCGGATAGAAGGAGTAATTGACGATATGCCGGTCGAGTTCCAGAAACGCCTCATCGGGTATCGGTTTACCTGTCTGCTGCTCCGCCCGCATGTCGATGGTTGGCAGTAAATGGTGTTGTACACCGTCTATCTCGCGATCCGGCATGGCTTCGAACTCACCCAGCGATCGGAAGTCGAAGATGCGGCAGAGGTTATATTCACTCTTCAGCCGCGCCACATCGGCGTCCGAAGCGTCGTGCAGGTGCGCCGTACGCAACAGACGGTGCGGACGTATCGCGCGTCCGCCTGCACCTACGATACCGCCTAGGTCGCGGGCATTATCTATATGTTCAAAAACAATATTCACTTCTTAAACACTTCATCGATGAGGCGCACAAACTCCTGATACGCGAAGGTGTCCTCCAACTCTTTGAGCGAAGCGGCGAGCCCGCGGTAATGCCATTCGTGCGAAGCTTTGTCTTTCACATGGAAGATATTCCACAGCTCGTCGCCTTTGGTCTGATAGTCCCGCCAAATAGCGCGCATATTGCTTAACTTATCGCCCATCGCCACGATCTTCGCGTCGTGCGGCGCCTTTGCCAGACGGTCTATCGCCGCTTGCTTGCGGGCATGCCAGGTCTCCTCCTCGTTCTTGCCGTCAAACAATTTGCCGTCTATCTGGTCGCTCTCCGCGTGCACGAGGTTCGCGATACGGTCGCCAAAGGCTTCACGTAGTTGCTCCACCGTCACGTCGGTGTCTTCGATCGTGTCGTGCAGCGCCGCGGCGGCTAACAACTCCTGGTCGGGCGTAATAGTTGCCACGATCTCTACCGCCTCCATCGGATGCACGATATACGGGAAACCCTTCCCGCGCCGCTCGCTGTTATGATGCGCCTGCACCGCAAAGACTATCGCGCGGTCCAGCAGTTCCGTATCCATGTATTTATTTGCCATAACTGTGTCGTATCAATAAATGGTGCCTTCTAACATCGCGCGGAACTGCGGCATCGGGCAATGTGTGTCGCGTTCGATCATGATAGTCTTGAGACCGGCGTATATCTTCACTTGTTTCATCACCTCTTCCATATTTGCGTCTTCGCCGAAGTATTCAAGCGCGAAGGCGTCCCAAAAACGAGCAGCCGTAGCGTTAGTCATGTGATTTACCTCCATCGTCCAACTCTCGTCGTTCAGGCAGCAGCACAGATACACCATACCGATGTCAAACATCGGATAGCCGTAACAGAAGTCACCGAGGTCGATGAAATAGGACGTACGGACACCGTCTTTCTCCGTGAAGATCGCGTTACCGAACTGCAGGTCTCCGTGAATAGCCGTGTCCGCTTCCGGGGCGGCCGCAATGAAGTCATGCAGTTTCTGTTTCTGCTCTGCTGTAAAATCAGGATTATTGGCCAGCATCGTATACAGACGGTCTTTGACGCTCTCAAACTGCGTGGTATCCACGTGAATAGAATGCAGTTTCTTGCACATTTGTGCAAACTCTTTTCCGTACTCCGGTGCTTTCTCGGGATTGTCGCCGCACGCGCGGGAATACGATTTTTTTCCGTCGATGCGGCGGAAACGGATACCCATTTGGTTGCCGTCCGTCACGAGGTCACCGGGTTCGGGCGTCGGGATACCCATCCGATACACTTTCTGCGCCAACTCCAGTTCGAGTTTGGCAGCCTCGAAGTTGCGGAAATACAACTTCATCATGATCGACGGGTCGGTCTTATGGTTATAACTCGCGCCGTTGGCTCCTTCGCCGGTGCGCACGTAGTCGTTCAAATTGATTTTTATCGGTTCCATAATCTATTGTTGTTTTTGCATGAAGGGTAAGTTTGCTGCGAGGTTATAGGTCATTTCGGCGAGGGCGGCGTTCTGGCTGTTATGGCCGTTGAGGGCGTCGAAGAGGCGCTCCAAGCCTATCTTGCCGCCGCCGGTGGTGAGGACGCAGACGATGCATATGTTCTGCAGTCCGATAGCGGACGAGATAATATCGATGTCGGTGTTGCCCAATTGGTGACGAGCCAGCAGATACGCGTCGGCCTCGTATTTATGAATCAGTCGGTCCACGTCGCCGAGCGTCTTGCATTGCAATGCCACCAGTACGCGCAGATAACGGATCATCGGCGCTTCCTGTATCTCCGCCTGGTTGATGGCGGCGATACGTTTGTTGAGGGCGTCGAGCGGTTTTGCCTGTATATAACTGCGGAAGGTATCGCCGTCCAGCAGCACATCGTCCAGTTT
>JAFSQV010000018.1 GCA_017446455.1 Paludibacteraceae bacterium | reverse complement strand
TGCAGACTATTGTCCACCAATGTAAAACCATTGAGGATATCCGTACTTACGTTCAACGCCAACATGGCGGTGAGCACCAAGTACATCATACCAATCATTTTTTGTCTCGGGGTTTCCGGACAGTTTTTTGCTCCACCCATTGCTGAAGTGTTTAGAAGTTAAACTTATGCGAGTGCATTGAGCATGTTTCCGTAGATGGCGTTCAGATCAGCTACGTGCTTCTGCAACTGCTTGGTACCGTTAGCGAATGCCAATTGAGCCTCTGCTGCCTCTTTTGCGGAAGCGGCTGCATTCTTCTGAGCCTCTACCTGCGCATTGACAGCTTGCAGTTGGAGCTCATATACGGAATTCAGCGAAGCGATGTTCTTACCAACCAACTCAACGCCCTGCTTGTAAGCCTTGGTCTCCTCTGCCACAGCCTTGATATCCTCACCGATCTGTGCATACGAGCCGGACAAACCTTCGGTAGCCTTGGTCAGCGAATCGGTCGACAGACCTACTGCGGTGATCTTCGAAGTGTACTCCATCGTAGCAGCCTCTGCAGCTACCAGGCGATCGTTCAACTTCACACCCGTTGCAGCCACCTTATTCAACTCACTCAGTTGGGATGCCGTCTTAGCCAGATCAGCGATACCGTCCTTCAGCGACTTGAGGTCCTCTTCCTTCAAAGAAGGAACCTTAGCTGAAGCAGCTGAAGCAGCCGGAGCGGCTGCGCCTCCACCTACGTTCATACCTGCAACTGCTGCGGTAGCTTCGCCAGCGATACCGGCACCTAACAGTGTAGGACGCGGTTGATGAGACTTCTCCTCGAGCAATTCCGGTTTCGTACCATACTCCAACAACTGTGGGAAGACGTTCTCCCAGTGGAACTCAGGATGCGGATGCTCCAACGTACCGATGAGGAACAAGAATGCCTCTGTGAACATTCCGACCATCAGCACTTGACTAGCTCCCGGCCAGTGCAAAATCTTAAACAACGCACCGATAATAACGACCGATGCACCTGCGGAATAAACGATGTTAACCACGTTCTTACCTTGGTAAGATTCATACCAGTGGAAGAATCTTGCGCCAAAACCTTGGTTTGAAGCTTTTTCTGTAGCCATAGTTTGTTATAACTTTATGTTAATGTATATATTTTTCTTTATTTTATTATTCACCTATATATGCGCGAACGCAACGGAATCCGATGTAAGGACGGCTCTCGTACTGATACTCATACGTACGAACACCGCACTGCATGAAATAACTGATATCCTTCCAGCTACCACCCTTAACGACTTTGCGCTTCAAGATGTCCGGATCGGCCTTACGAGCCATATAGCTATAGTCCGGATTCAAGTCATGGATGTGGATATTCGCGCCACTCTGATAAGCGGAATTGGTCCACTCCGACACGTTGCCGGCCATGTCGAACAGACCGAAGTCATTCGGACGGAACTGAGCTACCTTCATAGTCGTCGTACCGGTATCATCGCTGTACGCGCCGCGGTACGGCTTGAAGTTAGCAAAGAAGCAACCCTTACCGTCACGGGCATAGTTGCCACCCCACGGATACATCGCCATCTTACGACCACCACGCGCAGCATACTCCCACTGAGCCTCCGTCGGCAGACGGTACTCGTTAACCTCGGTAAGCGAATACATATTGAAGTATTTGGTACGCCAGTTGCAGAACGCATGAGCCTGCTCCCACGTTACACCTACTACAGGATACTCGCCGTAGCCCGGATGCTTGAAATACATGTGCAGCAACGGATCGTTATACGAGAACTGGAAATCACGTGCCCAAACCAAGGTATCGGGATAGATACTGATGATCTTCTCGGTCAACAGGTCTTTCGGCTCACGCAACGGACGGATAATCGTCGAATCCTTAATCTCGTTGTTGGCATTTACCCAGAAGGTATCTACACGTGCCGTAGCTCCGGGAGGATAGGTACTCGTAGCCACATCGAACTTATTACGTTGCGGCAGCGCCTCATCCATATTCACCCAACTATAACGATAGTGCAGATTGTTGGTATTGATTTTACCATCCGAATAGTACATTGCAGACAATGCATCGATGACATCCTCCTCCTTACTGTTCCAAGGCACTTTCTTACGCCAATTGATGCGGAAGTTGGTTTCGTCGAAGTCCTCATCTTTCGGCTGGATCGCATAATCGGTCATACCTGCCGCAATCAGACTGGAAAGTGCAATAGAGTCACGCACCCAGTTTACGAACTGGTGATACTCATTGTTTGTGATCTCTGTCTCGTCCATCCAGAACGCGTCAACCGTCACCATCACGATGTTGTCCGGCTGCTCAAATACAGCGGATTGAGTGTTAGCACCCATCATGAAGGAACCCTTCTTAATGAATAACATTCCATAAGGATTCGCCTCTTTAAAGTTACCACTCTTGCCAACTCCGACTAATTCGCCGGCCGGCTTGTTGCAACTCGCCAATGCAATCGCTAATGCAATCAAAGGCAAAATTTTTGTTACTTTCATACTTACAAGTATCGAATTGATTTATATTTGTTCGTCCTTTTCGGCTTCAGGATATCAAATCCGTAGGCCAAGTATATCTCGTGACTTCCATAGCTTTCCAACAGCAATTTGTTGGTCGGCAATTCACAACTGTATCCTAACTGCAGGCCGGTAATAATATCCACGCCAAGCAATATATTCACACTTCCGGCAATGCGGTATCCGAGTCCCCAGCGGTAGCGGTCTTTGTAGTCGCACATCAGCGTGAGGTTTATATCCCAACTGACAAAGTCGCTCATTACCATCATACTCGGTGTCAACATCCAGTCCCTGTAGTCTTTCAGCCGGAAATGGTATCCTCCCGAGACGTACATCGTTCCCACCAGAGTCACCGACGTATATTCATCCCATTCAACTGTCGGACGGGTTAAATGGCTGTAACTCGCGCCTACCCACCATGTCGGAGTGCTGTAGTACAGACCGAATCCCATGTCGAACTTCATTCCCGATTTACTACCCGTCGGCACCGACTGATCCGTCGCATCATGATAATCATCCCCCATCTGACTCAGGTTAATCGAATCCCCTTTAAAACCAACATTCACAAATCCCAAGTCTATTCCGATACTCAGATATCCGTTTCCCAACTTCTGCCGATACGCATATTGAGCATACAGCGATTGCGTAGTGAATAATCCGTAGCGGTCGTTAAGGAATCGCACCCCTGCGCCATGCCGCGTCTTTCCTATCACAAACGGCGAACAGAAAGTGAACCATGTGCTCATCGGCGCGTTGGCGATGTCCACATACTGCATACGGTGCAGACCTACCACTCTCATCAAATCACCCTCTCCCACCGCTGCGGGATTATAGGCCGTCGGCATATACATGTATTGTCCCATCTGCGGATCGAACTGCGCGCTCGCAGTAACGAAGGCCAATAGACCAAGCAGCAGACTAATACTCTTCTTCATCGAAGAAAAAGTCCTCATCCTGCGTAGGATAATCCGGCCATATATCCAAGATGCTCTCATACTGTTCATCGTCCTCGTCCTCCAGCTCGTGCAAATTCTCAATTACCTCCGCAGGAGCGCCAATGCGATTAGCATAATCAAGCAATTCTTCCTTTGTTGCCGGCCATGGAGCATCCTCTAATTTCGAAGCCAATTCAAGCGTCCAATACATAGTTTATTTACAATAATTTTTCAAAATAGCGTGCAAAAGTACTCAAAAACTTTGATTCGTGCAAATAATTTTTATAATATTTTACATTTTTTGGTGTTTTTTACACAAAAGCACACTTTTCCGTCAATTTTTCCACATTTTAATCCCTTTTCCAAGTCTCTTCCTTCTCATCATTCTCGTATCCGAGATAGCGCGCAAGGACAAAAAGATAGTCGCTGATACGGTTCATGAGCTGCATCGCTTCATCGGAGCAGCCCAACGCAATCATTTTTCGCTCCGCACGACGGCAGATAGTACGACATATTTGGCACCGCGCGACGCATTCTGAACCGGCCGGAAGAATGAATGCATGTAGCTTAGGTACTATCGCCTGCATCTCGTCAATCCATACCTCTATCTGCTGTACATCAGCCGAACTCACCCACTCTCCGGGTGCCAAGCTCAAAGCTGCGCCTAAGTTAAACAACCTATTCTGCATCCATGACAGTTGTTCATCCGTTGGCTGAAAACGGATAGCGGAAGTCTTCAATCCTGCGCGCAGCAGTCCAATCCAGCTATTAAGTTCATCTACCGTGCCGTACGCCTCGATGCGTGCGTCGGCTTTGGAGATACGCTCTCCGTTCGCCAGCGAGGTTTCTCCTTTGTCTCCTGTTTTGGTATATATTGCCATATTGCTAAAACTAAACTCTTATCCTATAATGTCGTTTCAAATAATGCGTATCCACGAACAGCAGTCCTACGTGGTAAAGGTCCATACTGGTCGTCACACGTGCATCGTTTTTGAGTTCCTCCCAAGCCTGCTCCATCTGTTCGGAATGGTGAATATCATCCACGGCTATGATGCCTTTCTCGTTCATTCGCGGCAGCAGGTACGTCACGTAGCGCATCGTAGCTTCATATGTATGGTTAGCATCCACATATGCCAAGTCAATGTGATCGCGCGCGCACTTATATAAGGTGTCGTTGATATTGCCTTGCTGCCATTCTATATTCTCCAATCGCAACGCGCGCCATACACCTTGCGCCACCTTCAGGACCGCTTCGCTTCCTTCGAGCGTCATCACGCGATTTCGGCTGTCGACACTCGCCAGATAGGCGGTCGTAATGCCCAACGATGTTCCTAACTCCAGTATCTCCAATGGATGCTTCTCATGCTGCTCAAGAAAATTGACCAGTCGGAAGAGCACCTGTCCTATTCTCGGCTGCTCTAAATGGGTCTTGGCGATATCGCATACGCGGCGCTGCACCAGTTTACCTTCCGGTGAACCTGCCGAACCAAAATCCATCACATCCAAGACGTCCGGACACGCCAGCAGCAACTCGCGTCGGCGCTCTATATCGGTGAAGCAATAGTACGCATTCTCATCGCGTAACACAAACCGCACCAACTCGAAAAGATACGGTGAATGAATGCTTTCACCGGTCGTGTTCCAGGCACATAAATAGTGCTTGAGATACGCAAAAAGACGATGTATAGTATCTTTTTTTGCCATTTAGGGTGCAAAAATACTATTTTTTTTGCATATATCCAAAAAAAAATGTAATTTTGTCGCATGATTTTGAATTATATCTGGATTTCGCTCATTTTGCTGGCCGTCCTAATGGGACTGGTGCAAGCTGTCTGCTACGGAAACGTAGATATCTTCTCCGCTATTCTCAACTCCACCTTCGATAGTGCCAAAACAGGTTTTGAACTCTCCTTGGGTTTGACAGGCGTACTTTCGCTATGGATGGGAATTATGAAGATCGGCGAGAAAGCCGGTGCGGTGAACACCTTAGGCAGAGCCATCAATCCGTTCTTCAGTCGTATCTTCCCGGAGATACCGAAGGGCCATCCCGTCTATGGTTCGATGCTGATGAACTTCGCGGCAAATATGCTAGGTCTTGATAATGCGGCCACGCCGATGGGTCTGAAGGCGATGGGTGAGTTGCAGGAACTGAACAAAGACAAGACGAAAGCCTCCAATGCGATGGTGATGTTCGTGGTGTTAGGCGCGAGTGGTCTCACTCTCATCCCGACGACCATCATGGCGTACCGCGCCCAACTCGGTGCGGCCAATCCGGCGGATGTCTTCCTGCCGATACTCATCGCGACGTATGTTGCCACGCTGGTGGGACTCATCTGCGTGTGCATCGCGCAGAAGATCAAGATGAAAGATCCGGTGGTATTGGGTACACTCATTGGCTTGACAGCCCTTGTAGGCCTGCTTGTCTGGGGCTCTACCCTTCTCTCGCACCATGCTTTAGCCGTTGTCTCTGCTGCCATCGCAGCTATTTTACTACTCGGCGTCATCTGCTGGTTTATCATCCAAGCGATGGCGAAGCAGATCAATGTCTATGACACGTTTATTGACGGCGCCAAGGGCGGATTTCAAACGGCTATCGGCATCATCCCTTACCTCATCGCCATCCTTGTGGCAGTAGGTATGTTCCGCGCAAGCGGTGCGATGGGTCTGCTTGAGCAGGGCATCGCATGGCTTTTTGCAGCCTGCGGCATCAATCCGGACTTGGCCGGTGCGGTGCCAACGGCATTGATGAAGCCTCTCAGTGGTAGTGGTGCGCGCGGACTGATGTTAGAGGCGATGACCACGTATGGCGCAGACAGCCTCGTCGGCCGCCTCTGCTGCATCCTGCAAGGCACGACGGACACCACGTTCTATGTGCTCGCTGTCTATTTCGGGTCGGTAAATATCAAAGATACGGGCCACGCTGTGGTATGCTGCCTGCTCGCCGACCTCGCCGGCGCCATCGCCGCCTTCGCCATCGCTCCTATCTTCTTTGGATAGGCAAAACACGGCAACGACACGGACTCGACATGGAATGCTCGGATGAACGGGAACTGGCAGTGAACCGCGAGTTCTTAGGGCATCGGCGAGCTAATTTACAGCAGAAATTGTTACTATTTTGTTATTTTCTGTTATCAATACGTGTGATTCCAACCTTTTCCAACTTCTCCACGTACTCTTTCACCTCGTCTGTATAGCGCCCTAACTCCTTCCACGCACGGACAAACTGGTCGTGGTTATTTTTCTTGTTGTAGTCTTCGACCAATTGTTCGGACATCCATCGGGTGATATCCCGAACGGAGCAGGCACGACGCACGTATCCCAACTGCCGCAAGGCATAGATAGCCGCCGAAAGGCACTTGAAATAATCCCACTCTTTCTCTTGAATTCGCAAGTACTGCGTCAGCTGTTTCTGCTGATGTTCGCTCACCTCTTTCTCCCAGAAGAGGACTGGTTTCTCC
>JAFSQV010000017.1 GCA_017446455.1 Paludibacteraceae bacterium | reverse complement strand
TCGGGACACTTTAACCGAAAATCCGCCGTAACTTATTCAGTTACAACGGATTAGAGTTTTTGTCTTAAGCTCCCCACGACACTCGGAACCACAATCCGATGCTCTGCCAACTGAGCTAAGACCACCATGTATGCTTCGTTTTTACGAAAGCGGGTGCAAAGGTACTGCTTTTTTTTGAATTGTGCAAATTTTCGTGCAACTTTTTTTTAAAAATATAATTCAGGGCCTCATAAAGTGTTCTAAAAGTAAGGTTCTCGGGAGATGGTCCCGTGATGGTACTGTTCAGATCTTCATTATTTCCGCTAAGGGGACCATTACAAAGTCTCGTTGCTGCCAAAGCGGGTGGGGAAGAACGAGTAAAGGTTTACTTGCCGGGGTATCCGGATCTTCTATTTGACACATGACTTCCTGTCCATGCTCGTCGAAAACACGTATGAGGTCGATGTCAATCGTTCGGTCCGTATAGTGCGGGGCAGGAGAGTGCTGTGTTGCCGCGGTACTTTTTTCTTTACGTCCTAAGGCACGTTCAATAGCTTGCGTGGTATGCAGAACTTCGAGAGGTGAGATCGTGGTCTCTACGGCGCAGCAGAGGTTACAGAAGGTATTGGGAGAATCAAAGCCCCAGGGCTCGGAATAATAAAAAGAAGAGCAACGTAGGACAGGTCCTATCTGCTGCTCGATCTGTTGCATCGCATGGCGAAGCGTCTGTTCGCGTTCACCGAGATTACTTCCTAAGGATAAAAAATATACCATTTCAAAATCACAGAATAATATACATAGTATATTATAAGGATGGGTAGGATACGATATTACCCCGACTTAACCCCTATTTAACCCCTATTTAGGTCTGACTTATTATCCAACCTACGACTTTGACGGCGTGCGGGTAGAGGATGGATGTCTTGACAACAGGTTCGTTCTCCTGCCAATGGAAGGCTTCGTCGGTCTTATCCATAACAAAGACGGCGAAGAGCACAATGATGCCGTATTTGAGTACGCCGAAGAGTCCTCCGAAGAGACGATTGGCCCATCCCAAATGAATGGCTCTCAAGAGGCGTGTCAGCAGTTTGGCGGCAATAGAAAGGAGGATGGCTATCGCTAAGAATATCAGCGCGTAAGCCACGATGTCGCACACACCTTCCGGCCATTGAAACCACTGCAGCAAACACATCGATACGGAGGGCGCAGCAAATCGCGAACCGAGCACTCCGAGAATCACCACCACGAAGGCGATGATCTCGGAGATAAGCCCGCGCATCAAGCCTCTGACGAGGCCTATAAGAAGCGGCAGAAGGATAAGGACATCCAGCCAGTTCATGGCTTACTCGTCAGAACCACTATCGTTCTTTTGAGGATAGTAGTAGTCCAAGTAGAATACCGGGTCGAACTCCTGCGGTACCCATTCCGTTCCAATAGGGATACCCGGCATCGGGAAGTTACTCTTGAGTTGGATATCAGGAATACCAATGCCCGGAATACCACGCGGAGTGACAGACCATTCAGATCCTTTGAGGTCACTCTTCGGCGGGATATATGCAGCATTGTCCGCATACCATCCTACGATACCGGCTACGGTTCCTTCCCAGCGTTTACAGTTGGTAACTGCTTTGACGCTATCTTCTTGTGCGCCCGGTATGAAGAAATAAGCGAACTTCGCATACTCGGAGCAAGAGCAGCAAATTGCTTTGTCCTTATTATTCGATTTGTTGAACAATACACGGCTCTGCGGGTAGCCGACGTTTTGGGTAGTAGGAGCAAATACGTTGGCATATTCCGACGAATCCGGATGTTGGTACACACAATTGACTAATTCGCCGTCCTGCGTGTAGTATTCACCGGAGAAGTGCACTTTTTGCAAGCGGACGAGACGACCGTCAAAATGACGCACTTTCTTCATGTCCTCTTTGGTCATAGCCGGTTTGCGAGGTATCTTGTCGAACAGTTCATCGAGTGTAATCTCGTCGTATTGGAGCAGCGAAGGATCCGGAGTGCCGATCAGCTTTGTTGCTAGGCGGAATTTCGAACCCTGGATACGGCCCGGTGCCCATCCCACTTTCTCGTTCGCTTTGTTCGCGTACGCATTGTCGTTATACGCAGGCACACAGAGTTGCGGTTGGTTCGCATAACGTCCTACAGCGAAGCCGTTACAACGGATGATGATCTCTTGACCGAGTTGGAACAAACCGCCGCTCGAGCCGATATCGACCGAGATACGCAGGTTCTGTTGTTCGCCGTTCACGATTTGCTGAATAACCATCGCTTTGTAGAAGTTTCCGGCATAGTCGTCCGTGGTGACACGACCGCGGATATAAATACCTCTACCGTTTGTCGGAAGGGTGTCCACCGAGAAGAGATAGATGCCGTTCCCGTTGGTAGAACGCGTACGATACGGACATGTGTCGCTCAGGAAGTTACCTTCCTCCGTCATGAAGGTATCCACGAAATCATCCAACGTGAATATTTTCCATCCCTCGGGGTTGTTCTCGTCCAGCCATTGATGCAGATTTGCTTCTCCCGCCTCTGTCGTATCAGACGGCATGAAGATGTTGTTCTGCTCAATGGCGTTCGGTTCACAAGAAGCCAAGGAAAGGACAAGGGTACTAAGTACAATGTACGAAATATATTTACTTGTCTTCATATTACTTAGAATTTATAGGTTACAGATAAGAAGAAGTTCACGCCCCAAGCGTAGTAGTACTTAGACGGGTATTTCCAAGCGTTGGCAGTGATGACGGAGTTGTGGTAGTCCGGTTCTTTTTGTAGCACACCGCGTGGCAGACGAGCCTGCTGGTAACCGCCTGTTTTGAAATGCGTGTTGTTCGTCAAGTTCGATACACTGAGGTTAATCGAGACAGACTGACGTTTCGGCAGATAGATCAGTTTACCTACCGATGCATCGATGATGAAGCGGTTGAGCGGGTTGGTAGCCGCCAGCGACTCTTGCATCGTCATAAGGTTGTACGGATATTTGAGTACAGGCACACCGTTGGCATCCAGCACTGCATTCTCGTACGTCACATCTCCATTCGCGTCCATCGTGTAGCGTATCTGTTTGTCGTCCGTGGTCTGGATAGCGTTTGCATACGCGTCTCCGAAATAACCGTTGACCGGCGTTCCGTCGGTACGTATACCGGTGAACAGACCTTGCATGCGGCGGCTCGGAGCAACCGACATGTAGTTCCAGTCATGGTAACTAACCGTTACATCAGCAAACCACATCTTCGGGTGGAAGAACGAGAGCTTCAAGCTGGCGTTCGCTTGCGGACCGGTAGAGAGGTGTAAGCCTTTCAAGAGAACTTTGTCCCGCACCTCGTAGATGAGCTCTTTGGTGATATCTCTTTGCGCCATCGGCATACCGTTCTCGGCCGAAGTCAATGCCATAGCGTCGTTGGTATAACGGTAGTCGCCTATCGATGCCACCCCGGTGAGGGTGAAGTAGGTGCCGAGTTTGACAGCAATCGCCGCTTCGCAGCCTACATGCTGTTTGCCGATACCCGTGATAGCTTGGTTCACGAAGGTGCGTGACTCATCGTCATAGTAACTGTTCAGTTCCGTACCGTTCCATGAACGGGTGTAGAAACCGGTGACACGTCCGCGTACGATCGGGTAGTTGAACTCATAGGTGAGGTCGGCCGATACAACGCGCTCACTGGCGGCATAGAAGTCCGCGAGGTTCTTTGCCGCATCGTGCGTATAGATATTATCTACAACGCGATCGTGCACACGCTGCGAGATATACGCGTCGCGAGCGTACGGTGCACGCGTCTGTGCGAGAGCATTCAGTTTCAAACGGTTACGACCGTTGATCTTATAGGTCGCGCCTAACTTGAACGACGGATCCACAAAGTGGTGAGTGTCGCCGTAATACATAGGACGAACTTCAAAGTATTGCTGTGTGTCGTGCCCCAGGTATTTCCATATTGTACCACGTTGGTATGCCAAGGTAGCCAGGTACGCCTGACGACCGTTGAACATACGCGTCGTACGCTGCATCGAGTTGTAGTCTACCGCCAGCGCGTAGTAAAGATCCACCTCGTTGAAGTTCCACTCGTTCTGGAACCAAGCTTTGGCATGCCCCATATTCATACGGTAGTCGTATCCGAAGCGCTCTCCTTGATGAATTTGCTTGTTGGGGTGATACAGGTCATTCTGTATGAGTTGGGCAATATCTTCCTGCGTGAAGCCGGTGTTGTTTGCCAACTCTTTGATATCGCGCTCAGCGAATGCGTCCAAGTCTATCCATTGGTTTCCGCCCAGCAGGTCATCGATCGACTTGTAGTGGATACCTTGCGCGAACTTACCTTCCAAGCCGAGCGTCATCTTCAAGTGGTCATACTGATCGTTGAAATAGGTAAACGAAGCGGTAGCCTCTTGGATGTCATTGTGACGGCGCTCCAGGATATAACGAGCCGACGTGATGGTGTCGCGTGCGGCATCGCTTGCGTTGTTCGCATAGTTGGCAGCATAGATAGACTCCCAATCGATCTGCGTGGTCTTGTTGTCACGCGTCTTCCACAGGTTGACGAGGCTGTTGTATGCGTCTTTGTCCACAGACGGACCAACGAGGTTGCCGTCGTCACCGATAAAACCGGAACCGAGGTTATGACCGTTCAGGTCTTCGCCAATAAACAGACCCCAAGGGTAGTGATTTCCGTTCTCGTCGTAGAGTTGATCCTCCGTGTGCTTGGCGTTCGCGTTCGGGTTCGCGATCTGTCCGTCCCACATGAACGACGGCAGGTTGCGGTAGTAGTCCGGACGCGGATCCGGTGCGTTGTAGAAGTTGATCGCGGAGTTCGAGTAGAGCGAATAGTGGTAGCCGGCAGCTGCATGGAGGTGCTGGTTCTCATCGATCTTGTACTCGAAAGAAGCGATGAACGTCGGGTCGTACGACTTCACGATGCGCGAGTTACGAACCTGTCCGTTCTGGTAGCCCCAATAGGGGTTGTAGTTGTTCGAGCCGGTGAGGTCATACACCTCTTGTGTCACAGCGGCGTTCTGGCCGCGCTCTGTCGGAGCACCAAAGGTGATGAGTTTCAGCGCAGCGTTGTCCCACATCTTCTGTACCGACAGGAAATAGCCGAGCGAGTAGTACTTGATACCTTCGCCGATGATACCCTTGTTGTCGATGTACGGGGAGAAACGATAAGCCAACTGCGCGATGACGGACCATCCGTTGGACATCACGCCACTGGCATAGGTCGCATTCACACGGGCTTTGTAGTTTCGGTTGGTACCGGCTACACCTACTTTCCATCCGGCGGCATACAGGTTCGCACCCATCAGGTAGTTGGTCGAACCGGCAATACCTCCGAAGGTGAAGTTGGTGGCCTCCATCGGGTTGAGCACCTCTTTGTAACGGCTGGCGTCGTTCAGACCTCCCATAGCGGAGAAGTTGAAGTTACCGCGTTCCTGCGAGTTGAAGCTCAGACCCTCGATGTAGTAGTTCTCTACGTTCGATTGGTAGCCACGGTTGCGGTAGCGTGCGGTGGACCATGCAAAGGAGGTGGTGGCGTTGAACACATCCGTCGAAGCCGAAGACGAGGATGCTTGGGCCTGCGAGCGTCCTTCATCGTCCGTCATCTCCTCTTCCGTCAGGTTCAGCAGAATCTCATCATGAGCCAGCGCAACCACATCCGGACCCATGAGTACGTCCTCCATCTCATTGATTTGGTTCTCTTGCAGGTTGACCAACTCGAGCGCTGCAATATAGCCGTCTGCTTCTACGATCACCTCTTCGTCCGTCGGCTCCAGGTAACTGAGAATAAACTCACCGTCCACATTCGTTGTGGTCGAGATGTTCTGGTTAGCGAGCGTTACTTTGGCACCAATAATCGGCTCGTTGGTGTTGTTGGCAATCACGCGTCCCTTGAGTGATGTCTGAACATACACTTTTTGTACAGGCAATTCCTCTTTAGGCTGCTCAGCAACCACGGGTGCTTCCTCTTTGGGCTGCTCCGTTACCGCGGGTGCTTCCTCTTTAGGCTGCTCCGCTACCACGGGTGCTTCCTCTTTGGGCTGCTCCGCTACCACGGGTGCTTCCTCTTGGGGTTGTTCCGCTACCACGGGTGCTTCCTCTTGGGGTTGTTCCGCTACAACCGGACGTTGTTCGCCTACTTTGGTGACGGATGTCGGTGCCAGCCATGAGTTGATACCGCGGATTAAGATGCCATCTTTCCATTGCTTCGATCCGATTTGTCGGATACGATGTGAGACGCGATAAACCCACTTGGAGATTTTCTCTCCCGTCAGGTAGTGCGTCGCATCTTTGTTCACCGTAATGGTGTCTCCCACCTGCAGTTGTGGTGGTTGTTGCTGTTGCTCTTGTGCGCAAACGATACTTGTCGCCAGACACAACATGCAAAGTAGCAATGCTTTTCTCATACGATTGTTTGTTAGTGTTTTTATGGTTAATATTGTCGTGAATTAGAATTCAGCTGTTTTCGGCGTACGCGGGAAAGGTATGACGTCGCGTATGTTCTGCATGCCTGTCACGAAGAGCATCAAGCGCTCGAAGCCGAGTCCGAAGCCTGCGTGAGGTGCTGCTCCGAAACGACGGGTGTCGAGGTACCACCACATGTCTTTCATCGGGATGTGACGACGCTCTATCTCGTTGTTCAGTAATTCCAGATTCTCCTCACGGACACTACCGCCGATGATCTCGCCGATTTGCGGGAAGAGCACGTCGGTGCCTTGTACGGTCTTGCCGTCCTCATTGATCTTCATGTAGAAGGCCTTGATGTCTTTCGGGTAGTCGGTCATGATGACCGGTTTCTTGAAGTGTTCCTCTACGAGGAAGCGCTCGTGCTCCGAACTCAGGTCATCGCCCCAGTTGCACGGGAACTCGAATTTCTTGCCGTTCTTGATGGCCTCCTGCAGGATGTTGATACCTTCGGTGTAGGGAAGGCGTACAAACTCGGTGTCAACGACCGATTTCAGACGCTCGATGAGACCTTTGTCCACAAACTGGTTGAGGAACTCCAGGTCATCCATGCAGTGGTCAAGCGCCCAGCGAACGCAGTATTTGATGAAGTCCTCCTCGAGGTCCATCAGTTCGTCTTTCTGGATAAACGCCACTTCGGGTTCTATCATCCAGAACTCCGCAAGGTGACGCGGCGTGTTGCTGTTCTCCGCGCGGAAAGTAGGACCGAAGGTGTATATCTTGCTCAAAGCCATGGCTCCGAGTTCGCCTTCGAGTTGTCCGCTGACGGTGAGAGCCGTCTGTTTTCCGAAGAAGTCGTCGCTATAGTCGATTTGTCCGTTCTCGTCTTTCTTGAGGTTATAGAGGTTCTTGGTTGTTACCTGGAACATCTGGCCGGCACCTTCGCAGTCGCTGGCGGTGATGAGCGGCGTATGGAAATAGAAATAGCCGTGCTCATGGAAATAGGTGTGAATCGCCATCGCCATGTTGTGACGAATGCGGAAGACGGCGCCGAAGGTGTTGGTGCGGGGACGGAGGTGCGCGATGGTGCGCAGGAACTCCATACTAAGACCCTTCTTCTGCAGCGGATATTTCTCCGGATCGGCAGTGCCGTATACTTCTAAGTCCGTCAGTTGTATCTCCACGGCTTGACCCGCTCCTTGACTCTCTACCAGCACACCGGTAGCGGAAATACAAGCACCGGTGGTGACGGGTTTGAGACGCTCCTCGTCGAACTTCTCGAGGTCCACGACGATCTGGATGTTCTTGATGGTAGAACCGTCATTGAGGGCGATAAACGATACCTGTTTGTTGCCACGACGGCTGCGAACCCATCCGCGCACATTGATCATCGCCCCGAAATCCGTTCGCTTCAAAGCATCTATGATAACTGTTCTTTGCATAAAATCTAAAATCTTAAATCTCAAATCTAAAATGTCAATTTACAGCATAAATTGACTGATATCTTCTCCTAAACTGTTCATGCTCGACTGAATAGAAACCGTCTCCGGTTCTAAGGTCGCGCCGCTGTTCATCTCGTCGGCATCGATGGCCTCGTCCTCGTTCTGAAACTTCGCGTACTTGCCGCGGAACCGAAGCCATATACTGTCGGTGGCACCGTTACGGTGCTTGGCGACGATGATCTGTGCCAGGCCGCGAAGGTCCTTACCCGTCTTGTCGTCGTTGTAGAGGTGGTAATACTCCGGACGGTGGATGAAACATACGAGGTCGGCGTCTTGCTCGATAGCACCCGACTCACGAAGGTCCGCCAGCTGCGGCGTCTTGCCTTCTACGCCTTGACGCGCCTCGACACCACGGTTGAGTTGCGAGAGCGCGATGATGGGGATGTCCAACTCTTTGGCGAGGGCCTTGAGGCTTCGCGAGATAATACTTACCTCTTGCTCACGGCTGCCGAAGGACGAACCTTGGGCATTCATGAGTTGCAGGTAGTCGATGATGATCATCTTCACGCCGTGCTCGCGCACCAGTTTGCGGGCTTTGGAGCGCAGTTCGAAGATCGAGAGCGAAGGGGTGTCGTCCAAGTAGAGCGGTTTGCCCTTCATGATGTTGATCTTCGTGTTCAGTCGCCGTGCATCCTCTTTGGTCATCTTACCGGTCTTGATCTTGTCGCCCTCCAGCTCGCACACGTTCATGATCAGACGGTTCACGAGTTGGACATTACTCATCTCGAGCGAGAAGATGGCTACGGGGATGTTCCGGTCCACCGCCATGTTCTTTGCCATCGAGAGCACGAAGGCGGTCTTACCCATCGCAGGACGAGCCGCGATGATGATCAGGTCCGGTGTCTGCCAACCTGAGGTGATCTTATCCAGTGCATGGAAGCCCGAAGGAATACCGGATATCGAGCCGTCGTTCTTGGAGGCTTTCTCCATACGCGTGAAGGCCTCTTCGATGACGGGGTCTATCTGCGTCACGTCGCGTTTCTGGCTGCGTTGGCTGATCTCGAAGATCCCGGCTTCCGCTTCCTGCATCAACTCCTCTACGTCTTGCGTCTCGTCAAAGCCCTTCTCCTCTATCTGCGCCGCCATGGCAATGAGGTCGCGGGCGGTGGCTTTCTGCGCAATCACCTGCGCGTGGTAACGAAGGTGTGCCGTCGAAGCGACGCGGCGCGTCAGTTCGGCTATATAGACCACGCCGCCGGCTTTCTCCAGCGTGCCGAGACTGCGCAGTTTCTCGCCTACCGACAGCGCGTCGATAGGTTGGTCTTTTGCGGCCAACTCGCGGATAGCCTCAAAGATCATGCGGTTCTGGTCTTTATAGAACACCTCCGGACGCAGCAGGTCTGCTACCGTGCCGTACGCATCTTTCTCTATCATCAGCGCACCGAGCACCGAGTCCTCGAGTTCCGGGGCTTGAGGGGGCAACTTGCCCAACTCATTCGCGCCGACCTTTATGATCGTCGTCTGTGGGGTACGTTTGCTATTTTTACTTGTTCCTGCCATAAGCAGTTAATAAATTATGTGCAGCGATAAAACTGCTTATCTCGTTATTGAGCACCTGGCGTTCTGCTACTTCGATCTGGTGCTCCATCTTCTCGTTCTTATAGAATCCGTCCAACAGGGCCTGGTTGATAGTCTCGTACATCCAGTATTTGGCCTGTTCGGTGCGGTGGGCGTCGAAGAAGCCGTTCTGCTTGGTGAAGGCGATATAGTCTTCGATATTCTTCCATACCTCCATCACGCCGCTGTGGTCGATGGACGAGCAGCATATAGCGTCCGGTGTCCAGCCGGATGCGGGGGGCGGGAAGAGCATCAAGGCGTTCTTGAAGCTCACACGCGCGGCGCGCGCACGTTCTATATTATTACCGTCGCATTTATTGATCACGATGCCGTCCGCCATCTCCATGATACCGCGCTTGATACCTTGCAGTTCGTCGCCGGTGCCCGTCACTTGGAGCAGCAGGAAATAGTCCACCATCGAGTGCGCCGCCGTCTCCGACTGGCCCACACCGACGGTCTCCAGAAGGATGGTGTCGAAACCCGCTGCTTCGCAGAGCACGATTGTCTCGCGCGTCTTGCGTGCCACGCCGCCGAGCGAACCGGCACTCGGGCTGGGGCGGATGAAGGCGTTCGACTTGACGGACAGTTCGTTCATACGCGTCTTATCGCCGAGGATAGAGCCTTTGCTGCGTTCGGACGAAGGGTCGATAGCCAGTACGGCGAGTTTCTTTCCCGCGTCGCACAGCTCGCTTCCCAGGGCTTCGATGAAGGTGGACTTACCGGCGCCGGGCACACCCGTGATTCCGACGCGGATGGAGTTGCCGGCGTAGGGTAGGCAGAGCTCAATCACTTTCTGCGCCACCTCCTGATCCGCCAGCAGGTTGCTCTCCACGAGTGTCACCGCCTGACTGAGCACCGTCATATCGCCACGACGGATGCCCTCGAAGTATTCTTCGGGACTCAGCACGGTCTTCTTGCGTCGGAAGGTCGCGTACGGGTTGACGGACGGCAGGTTCTCTACGCCTGCGTTTACCGTCAGTCCTTTGTACTCAGCACTATTTTCCGGATGTTCCATCATTCAACGGTCCACTTGATCGTCACTTTCTTTCTCGGGTTGCTATAGTCGTTGCTGATGACGATCAGCTCGCGGCTGTACGTACCTGCTTGCAGGCCCTTGGTGTCGATCTCTACGGTCGCAGCGCCTTTCTTACCCGACTTGATGGCTTTCGGTGCCTTGGTGCGGATGTTCATGTCTGCGCTGTAGACGCGGCGTACCTCGAGCGGGTTCAGACCGCTGTTCTTGATCGGGAGCAGGTACTTGATCGTCTTGCCGGCTGCCACTTTGCCGAGGTCGAACTCTGCGGCGGTCTCGAGGATCGGTGCGTTCTGCTTTGTCTCTACGCTCAGGTTCGAGAAGTCCTCTACGATGTCGGCTTTGATGGTCAACTGGAAGGCCTCGCTGATCTCTTTCTTGCCGTCGATGACTACGTACGCAAGTGCCTCAACCGGTCCGTAGAGACGGGTCTTCTTGGTGTCAACGGCGAAGAAGAACTTACCGATCTCGTTCGGTTTTACGGTCGGCAGCGTAACCTGGTAAGCCAGGAGCGACTCGGCTTGGTTAACCGCGAGGTCTACGTTATGGTCTGCGCTCTTGAGGTTGGTGTACTCCAACTCGCCGGTCTTGCTCTCGCCTTTCTTGATGACGCCGAGGTCCAGCACTTTGGTCTTCATGTTCAGTTCACCAACCGCCAGCGTGTATTTGTTCACCGGCTTGGCTTGTTTCGGGATCACCTCACCTTTGATATACACTTTCTTGGTAGGTTCCGAAGCGTTCGACGTGATGGTCACGGTCTTCTGAAAGCGTCCCGGACGGCCGTTGGGGTTATAGGTCACGGTGATCTTGCCGCTCTGCCCCGGTTCTACCGGCTCTTTGGTCCACGACGGAGTGGTGCAACCGCAACTGGCGCGAACATTGCTCAGTACGAGCGGCGCCATACCTTCGTTCTTAAACTCAAAGTCCACACTTACGCGACCGTCACCTTCGTTGATCTTGCCGAAGTCGTGCTCGGTCTTCTCAAAAGTAATCACAGGCTGTTGTGCCATCATGGCTACTGCTACGAGAGCCATGCAGAGAGTACTCAAAATCTTTTTCATTTTACTATCTTAAAACTTTAGTTCGTTAATTGCCTAATTCGGTCAGTCGTTTCACTTCTTTGATGTCTTCGATCTTGCGGAGGGCCTTCAGGAGGTCGTCCAACTCTTTGCGATCATAGACATAGATTTCCATTGTGCCTTTGAAGATACCGTCTTCGCTGGACACATTGATGGACCGCATGTTGATGTGGAAATCCGTCGTGATGGTTTGCAGCACGTGGATGAATACACCAAACTTATCTATTCCCTTCAGTTCGATCGTCTCGACGAAGGACTGCACGCGGTGGGTGTTCCAGGTCGCGGAGTAGATCCGCTTGCCGTAACTGGTCTTCAACAGGTTCGCCTCCGGGCAGTCGATCTTATGGATGTGCATCAGTCCTTTCTCGTCCAGGTATCCCAGCACTTCATCGCCCGGGATAGGATGGCAGCAGTTGCTGAGCACAAATTTCTTCCCTAACTCATCATCCGTCAGTACCACCGCATGCGGCACTTTCTTCTTCGGCTTCTCCGCGGGCTGCTCTTTATCATTAGACGCCGCAGGCGTATCATTGAGCGGCTTAGCCGCGCTTGTTTTATCATTCCTTCCGAGGAAGGGTATATACGATTTCCACCCGCGCTTGGGATAGACGATCTCTCGGATGTTATCCAGCCGGATAGCGCCTTGACCTACCTCTGCGTACAACTCGGAGGGCTGCGTCATCTGGTAGTAGTTCAACAATCGTGCCAAAGCCGTGTCGTGGTTCGCGTTCAACTCCGGATCCATCTTGATGGCATCCTCCACGAGCCGCTCGCCGTGCTTGATATACCGGCGTTCTTCGCGGTGGAAATACTGTTGCAAGCCGTTGCGGGCTTTGGCGGTCGTCACCATGTCCATCCACTCTTTCTGCGGATGCTGGCTGTTGGAGGTGAGGATCTCTATCTGGTCACCGCCTTTGAGACGGTAGGACAGCGGCACGAGCGCATGGTTCACTTTGGCGCCGATACAGTGTTCGCCCAGTTCGGAGTGAAGCATAAAGGCGAAGTCGAGGGCGGTCGAACCGAGCGGCATGGTCTTGATCTCTCCCTTCGGCGTGAAGACAAACACTTCCTGCGCGAAGAGGTTGAGTTTGAACGTGCTCAGGAACTCCATCGAGTCTTTCTCGGGGTGGGCGAGTATCTCTTTGATCTCGCGCAGCCACTTGTCGAGTTCGCTGTCGTCCGACTCGCCGGTCTTGTATTTCCAGTGCGCGGCATATCCGCGTTCCGCTATCTCGTTCATCCGGTCGGTGCGTATCTGCACTTCTATCCATTGGCCGTCTTTGCCCATCACCGTCACGTGAAGCGCCTCGTAGCCGTTGGCTTTCGGGGTGGAGAT
The DNA here is from genome assembly GCA_017446455.1 of Paludibacteraceae bacterium. Classification (GTDB taxonomy): domain Bacteria; phylum Bacteroidota; class Bacteroidia; order Bacteroidales; family Paludibacteraceae; genus Colicola. The sequence goes on along the minus strand of JAFSQV010000017.1, from coordinate 21,807 downwards.
CCAGTCGCGGATACGCTCCGGGTGAGGACGGTAGATCTCCGTGATGGCGGAGTAGATCATCCAGCACTGGTCTTTCTCGCTCATTGACTCGTTCGGCGTGAAGATGATACGAACCGCCAGCAGGTCATATACGTCCTCGAAGGCGCACTGCTGCTTCATCATCTTCTTCCATATCGAGTAGACGGACTTGATGCGGGCCTTGAGCGTGTATTGATAACCCATACTCGTCAACCGGTCGCGGATAGGCTGAGCGAACTGCTCGAAACTTGCCAACTGGTGCTCCTTGATGGTCTCTAACTTATCGTGTATCTCCTGCCAGGTCTCGGGGTGCTCGTATTTGAAGCTCAGGTCCTCGAGCTCCGTCTTGATGGGGAACAGACCCAGACGGTGGGCGAGCGGCGCGTAGATATACTGCGTCTCGCCGGCGATCTTATACTGCTTGTCTTTGGGTTGCGCGCCGAGCGTACGCATGTTATGCAAGCGGTCGGCGATCTTGATCAGCACCACGCGGATGTCATCGCTGATTGTCAGAAGAAGTTTGCGGAAGTTCTCCGCCTGTTCGGACGCTTGGTCGCCGAACACGCCGCCGCTGATCTTCGTCAATCCGTCCACTATCTGCGCGATCTTGTCGCCGAACAGACCGCGGATGTCCTCCACCGTATAGTCTGTGTCTTCCACTACGTCGTGCAGCAGCGCCGAACAGATACTCGTGCTTCCCAAACCGATCTCTTTCACGCAGATACGCGCGACGGCTATCGGGTGCAAGATATACGGTTCTCCGCTCAGGCGACGCACACCGTAGTGCGCGCGATGCGCAAAGTTAAACGCATGCGTGATCAGCTCCACCTTCTGGCGGTGCGGTGTGTGCGCATAGTCGTCCAACAGCGCTTCAAACTCGCGCTGAATCATCTGCTCTTCGGCCTGTGTAAACTCACTTTTCTGCATACGTACCCAAAATACCGTGCAAAATTACAACAAATTTTTGAAATGTGCAAGATTTTTAGCAAAAAAAATCAGTCAGAGCTCGCTTTAGCGAGATTTTACTTGCTAAAAAAGATTGCCGTTTGCATATGTGGCATAAAATTTGTACCTTTGCAGCCGGTTTGGTTTAATTTGCAACATTATGCGCAAAACGCTGACGATCATATTAGCTCTTCTATGCACGCTGTCGATGATGGCGGCGAAAGGGTACACGGTGGTGCTCGATGCCGGTCACGGCGGTAAAGACCCGGGTGCGGTAGGTAAGTTCTCGCAAGAGAAAGACCTGAACCTGTCGCTCGTGCTCAAAGTGGGCGGACTGCTCAAGGAGCAGTACCCCGATCTGAACATCGTCTATACCCGCTCGACGGATGTGTTTATTCCGCTGCAGACCCGCGCCGACATCGCGAACAAGAACAATGCCGACCTCTTTATCTCCATCCATACAAACGCCTCGGAGAACAAGAACTCCAAAGGCGTGGAGACCTTCATCCTCGGAACAGAGAAAGCGGAGAAAAACCTCGACGTAGCGATGCGCGAGAACGCCGTGATGAAACTCGAGTCGGACTACAAGACCACCTATCAGGGTTTTGATCCCAACTCCATCGACTCCTATATCATGTTCGAGTTGATGCAGAATAACTTCATGGATCAGTCGCTGCAGTTCGCGACGCAGGTGCAGAAGCATTTCGTCGGCCACCTCAACCGCTCCGACCGCGGTGTACAACAGGCTTCGTTCTGGGTGCTGCTCAAGACCGCCTGCCCGGCTATCCTCTTCGAGATGGGCTTCATATCCAACGCCGAAGAGGAGAAATACCTGAATGCCGAATCGACGATGGATAATATGGCCACCGCCCTCGTCAACGCCTTCGCGGCTTATACCCACCGGCAGGAAGTCAAGAAAGTGGAGAAACCACAGGTTTCTAATGATGAGCCAAAGGCTCCTAAGGAGGAACCGGCAAAGCCGGATACGCTGATTAATCAGAATACTCAGAATATTCCGAATACTCCGAGTACTCAGGAGGCTCCGACCTCTCCGCAGACCTATTACGCGCTGCAGGTAAGCGCTTCGCGCGCGCCGCTGGACGCGTCCGATCCGCAGTTAAAAGGCGTAGCGTGCGAGAGCAGGAAGGTAGGTGACTGGTATAAATACTACGCCATCATCGACACCGACCGCGAGAAGGTGGCGGCGAAGCAGCAAGAATTGAAACAACTCTTCCCGGATTGTTGGATTACTAAATGGATTGAATAATGAATATCAAGTATGCACGAGAGATAAAAGTGGGTATTTTGGCCACCGTGTGTCTTTTCCTTTTGTTTTTTGGTTTTAACTTTCTCAAGGGCGTGAACATCTTCTCGCCTACGAACGGCTACCACGGTACGTTCAGTCACCTGCACGGTTTGGAGGAACAGGCAGCGGTGTATATCCGCGGTCATAAGGTGGGCCAGGTGGATAGGCTGCACTATGACTTCACCCGCGACAGCGCCTTTCTCGTTGATATCTCTATCCGCAAGGATATCGCCCTGCCGCAAGGTACGAAGATGGCGCTGATAGCGGACGGTATGCTCGGCGGTATGGCCATAGAGTTGCAGTTCCCTGACCAATCATCAATCACCAATGACCAATCTCCAATCGCTAAAGGTTCTTTCCTGCCGACGACTTATGTGCCGGGACTGATAGAGAGCCTGCAAGGCGAGCTCTTGGCGCACGTGGATGAGGCGGTGCAGGAAGTCGATTCGCTCGTAGCGGCGTTACGCACGCAGGTGGAAGGCGAGCATATCAAGCGCTCGCTGGAGAATGTCGACCGTATCTCCGGTGACCTGACGTCCGTCTCGGCGAACCTCAAGCACATGATGAAGACCCAAGTGCCGACGATCGTCAACAATGCCGACACGGCGATCGCGAACCTCAATGTCATCATCGCGGACATCAAGCAGGCGGACCTGAAGGCCACCGTAGCGCGCGTGGATAAGACGGTGGAGAACGTCAACGGCCTTGTGAGCGACGTGCGCTCGCAGGAAAGCACTATCGGACAGCTGATCTACAACAAATCGCTCTATAACCACATCGATGCTACCGTCATTTCGGCGGACAGTTTGCTCACCGATTTGAAGGCGCATCCGAAGCGGTATGTACACTTCTCGATATTCGGAAAAAAAGATAAATAACTCGTTCCACACGCGAGAAATAAGACATTTTCTTATTTGTAGATTTTCTAAATAGCAAAAAAATGCAATTTTACGCAACGCCCTGAAAAATACGGCGTTGCGTAAATTTTTAACAAAAAAATGCATTTTCCTCTTGCAAAAATGCAACTTGCTGTAAATCAATAACTTACATGTTAATAACTATAGCTAAGTTGCTGATAATCAGAATGTTACGCCTAAGTGCTTGAAAAAGCGCAACTTACGTGTTTTCGCAATTTGGGTCGAAAAAGCAAAATTTGGTCAATTCAAAAAAATGTAGTACCTTTGCACTCGCTTTTGACAAAAAATGACACCTACGATTCAACAACAATGGGCTCAGTGCCAGACCATTTTGGCTGACAACTTGACGTCGACTGCGTACCAGACTTGGTTCGCTCCCATTGTGCCCTTACGCTACGCGGAGGGTACGTTGGTGTTGCAGGTCAAATCGCAATTCGTGGCGGAGTACATCGAGGAGAACTACATTCCTTTATTATCGGCCGCGATCATACGTGTGTTCGGGCAAGGCACGCGCCTGGAGTACCGCGTGTTAGTGGATTCCACTTCCGGAGCGGGTACTACCTTACCTTCTGCCGGTTTGCCCGTCAACGCACGTCCGATTCAGCAGCCGGCGCAGAGCAATAGCGATCTGCCTTCGTTAAACGAGCTTTATACCTTTGACTCGTTCGTCGCCGGCGCACCGAATAAGTTAGCCCGCACAGCTGGTTTGGCCATCGCCAAGCAACCGGGTTATACCGCTTTCAACCCGCTGTTCATCTACGGTGGCAGCGGAGTAGGTAAGACCCATCTTGCTTGTGCGATCGGTCACCAGGTGCAGGCGCTGTTCCCGCAAGCACGTGTGCTCTACGTGAGTGCGAACACGTTCAAGCTGCAGTACCAAGATGCGCGGAAGGACAATCGTATCCCGGATTTCCTCAATTTCTATCAGTCGGTGGATGTACTCATCGTAGATGACATCCAGTATTTCGCCGGCTTGAAGGGAACCCAGGATACATTCTTCCACATCTTCAACTACCTGCAGCAGAGCCGCAAACAACTCATCCTCACTTCCGATAGACCTCCTATCGAGTTAAAGGATATCGAGGAGCGTCTGTTGACCCGTTTCAAGTGGGGTCTGGCGGCCGAGATCTCGCGTCCGGATTTCCAGTTGCGCCGCGATATCTTGCTGTCGAAGATGCGTCGCGACGGTATCACGCTGAGTGACGAGATCGTAGATTTCATTGCGCAGAGTGTACAAGACTCGGTGCGTGACCTCGAGGGTATCTTAGCGTCCCTCTTGGCGCACTCGACCTTGACGGACCAGGAGATCGACCTGGCGTTGACGGAGCAGGTAGTGAGTCATATCGTAGCCGTTCATCCACACCGCACAACGGTGGATGACGTGCTGGAAGAGGTCTCGAAGCACTATAACGTCTCGCAGAAAGCGATCACCTCGTCGAACCGCTCGAAGGAGATCAGTCAGGCGCGTCACGTCACGGCTTACCTGTGCAAAAAACTCACGCAGAGTTCGTTGACCGAGATCGGTTTCCGCCTGGGACACCGCACGCACGCCACGATCCTGCACTCTGTCTCGTATGTGAATGCGATGCTGGAGGAAGATCCGGTACTGCGTCAGCATATCGCACAACTGCAGTCCGCGCTGCATCATTAATATGCTTTATTTCCGCGTAGCCGAACATATTTTTGGTATCGACACGACGCGCGACATCCTCGCGTGGTGTCCGAACTACGCGCCCTTCACCATTGAACAATCATCAATCTCCCATCTTCAATCTGCAATCTTCAATCTTCGCATTAGCGAAGAAGGCCTGCCTTCTTCTGAAGGCTGGGAGAATATCTATACGGACCGCTCGGACGACGACATGCCGCGCATCGAGATGTACCGTCGCGAAGAGGAGTGGTTGTTCCGCTTCTCGCAGAGCAGGGACGGCGAGGTGGTTGGTGCGTTCCGCTGCGATGCGAACATGCAGCAGGCGGTTTTCTACGGCGAGCCGACGCGTTTTGCGATCGACAACACGCTGATGCTCCTTTATGCCTTTGCTACGGCGGGGCATAGTACCTTGCTTTTCCACTCGGCGGTGATTGTTCGCGAAGGCAAGGGCTATATGTTCCTCGGCAAGTCCGGAACAGGCAAGAGCACGCATGCGGAGCAGTGGCTGAAGGCGTTCGCGGATGCCGAGCGGCTGAATGACGATAATCCCATCGTGCGGGTGCATGAGGACGGAAGAGTAGTGGTATATGGTTCACCCTGGAGCGGAAAGACGCCGTGTTACAAGAACGACCAGGCGCAGGTGATGGCGCTCGTGCAACTGGCGCAAGCGCCCGAGAACGCCATTCGCCTCTTGCGGCCGACGCAGGCCTATCCGTATATCCTCTCGTCGGTGAGCGGACTGAAGATCCTGCCGCAGATGATGGACCAACTCTATGAGACCATCGCCACGCTGCTGGAGTCCACACCCGTCTATTTCCTCGATTGTTTACCGAATACCGACGCGGCGGAAGTATGTTATTCGCATTTACCACATTAGGTTGCAAACTCAATTTCGCGGAGAGCAGTGCCTTGGCTAAGGCACTCATTGCGCGTGGTCATACGCGCGCCCAGCGCGGCGAGCAGGCGGATATCTGCATCATCAACACCTGCTCCGTGACGGACGCGGCGGACCATAAGGACCGCCAGATGATTCATCGTATCCGGCGCCAGAACCCCCATGCCATCCTCATCGTCACGGGCTGCTACGCCCAACTGCAGCCGGGCGAGATCGCGCATATCGAAGGCGTGGACTATGTCCTCGGCCAGGAAGAGAAATTCCACCTCGACGAGTTCGTAGAGAGGTTGGAATCCCAAATCTCCAATTTCCAATCTCCAATCTCCAATATCTCGATTTCTCCCATCCGGGAAGTCGATGACTTCCATTTTGCTTACAGCAAAGACGACCGCACGCGGTGCTTTCTGAAGGTGCAGGACGGTTGCAACTATTTCTGCTCTTATTGCACCATTCCTCTGGCGCGCGGCAAGAGTCGCAATCCGTCCATCGCGTCGCTCGTCAAGCAGGCGCAGGAAGCCATCGAAGGCGGCGCGAAAGAGCTCATCCTCTCCGGCGTCAACATAGGCGATTTCGGCCGCTCGACCGGAGAGACCTTTATTGACCTCTTGCGGGCGCTGGACAACCTTACACCTTACACCGTACACCATACACCTTACACCGTACACCATACACCAATTGCGGATTATCGCATCCGCATATCGAGTTGCGAACCGAACCTGCTGAGCGATGAGATCATTGATCTGGTGGCAAACAGCCGCCATTTTGCGCCGCACTTCCATATACCGCTGCAGAGCGGCAGTAACACGGTGCTCAAGATTATGGGACGCCGTTATACCCGCGAACTGTTCGCCGAGCGCGTAGCGCATATCAAATCCGTCATGCCGAATGCCTTCATCGGCGTGGACTGCATGGTCGGTGTGCGCGGCGAGACGGCGGAGTGCTGGCGCGAGTACGTCGAGTTCATCGAATCGCTGCCGGTGAGTCAACTGCATGTGTTCACCTATTCGGAGCGCGCCAACACGCGCATGCTCGAGATGGATCTGGAAGTCGTGCCGCAACGTGAGCGCGAGCGCCGGAGCAAAGAACTGCACGCTATCTCCGCGCGTAAGACCGAAGCGTTTTATGCGGAGCATAAGGGCGAAACGGCTACCGTGCTCTGGGAGTCCGCGAAGAAAGACGGCCTGATGTTCGGCTTCACCGAGAACTACATCAAACTCTCCCGTCCGTACGACAAATCCCGCGTCAACACCTTCGAGCAGGTCACGATTTAAGGCCTGCAGAGCAAAAAATCACAAGAAATAATGGCATACGCTTGCGTATGTCATTTTTTTGTAGTAATTTTGCAGCGATTTTTGTAAAAAATCATCAATTAGCAATCATCAATCATCATTGATTTTATGGCTTTGAAGGAAAATATACAATCTTTGCTTGCGCAGGTGGGCGAGTTGAAGGCGAATAACGCCGAGGAGTTGGAGGCGCTGCGTATCAAGTACCTCAGTAAGAAAGGCGAGATCACGGCGCTGTTTAATGAGTTCCGTAATGTGCCGAATGATCAGAAGCGTGAGTTGGGTCAGTTGCTCAACCGGTTGCGTCAAGAGACGGAGGCCCGCGTCAACGAGCTCCGCGAGCAGTTAAATGACCAAATGGTAAATGATCAGATGGTAAATCATCTTGACCTCACCCGCACGCCGGATCCTATCGCGCTCGGTACGCGTCACCCGCTGTCCTTGGTGCGCGAAGAGATAGAAGATATCTTCTCCCGCATCGGCTTCACCATCGCGCAAGGACCGGAGGTCGAGGACGACAAGCACGTCTATGGCATGCTGAACTTCGCCCCGGAGCACCCGGCGCGCGACATGCAGGACACCTTCTTCATCGAGAAAGAAGCCGGCGTGCAGAAACCGACCGACGTGCTGCTGCGCTCGCATACGAGTTCCGTTCAGACTCGCGTCATGACCAGCCAGAAGCCGCCGATCCGCGTGCTCTGCCCGGGTCGCGTGTACCGCAACGAGGCTATCTCGGCCCGCGCGCACTGTTTCTTCCACCAGGTAGAAGGACTCTATATCGACAAGAATGTTTCGTTCGCCGATCTGCGCGAGGCCTTATTATACTTCAGTAAAGAGATGTTCGGTCCGGAGACGAAGATCCGTCTGCGCCCGAGTTATTTCCCGTTCACGGAGCCGAGCGCCGAGATGGACATCAGTTGTAATATCTGCGGCGGCGTAGGTTGCTCGTTCTGCAAGGGTACCGGCTGGGTGGAGATCCTGGGTTGCGGTATGGTGGACCCGAACGTGCTGGAGGCCTGCGGTATCGACAGCAAGGAATACAGCGGTTTTGCGTTCGGTATGGGAGTAGAGCGTATCACGAACCTCAAGTACCGCGTGAAGGACCTGCGTCTGTTCTCGGAGAACGATGTGCGCTTCCTTCGTCAGTTCGAGAGTTGCTAATACTTCATGCGCAAGAGCCTGTCGATAGTACTGACGGCCCTGGTGCTGGTGGGGTGTGCGAACCGCGGTGTAGGACCGCAGGGAGGACCGAAAGACTCTATCCCGCCTATGGCTGTCAAGTCGGTGCCGGAGAACGGCACCGTGAACTTCACGGGCAAGCGTATCGAGATCACTTTCAATGAGTATATTCAACTGGATAACATCAGCGCGAACCTGCTGATGTCTCCTCCGCAGCAGCGCCCGCCCGACGTCAAGGCGCGCGGTAAGCGCGTGCTGGTGCAGTTTGCCGACACGCTGCGCGACAGCACCACCTATACCCTCGACTTCGGCGACGCGATATGCGACTATACGGAGAAAAACCCCATCCACGGTTATAGTTTCGGTTTCTCGACCGGTCCGACTATTGACACCTTGGAGACGACGGGTTTCGTGCTGGACGCCGAGAACCTCAAGCCGAAAAAAGGCATCATCGTCGGTATCCACGAGGACCTCTCCGACACGGCTTTCACCAAGCATCCTTTCCTGCGCATCGCGCGCACGGACTCGGCGGGTTTCTACCGCATCAGCAACATGCACGCGGGGACCTACCGTCTCTACGCCGTGGATGACGTGAGTCGCGACAACCGCCTCACGCCGGGTGAGACGATCGCGTTTGCACCGCAGACCATCACGGTGACGCCGCCCGATACGACGGCGCAGGACAGTCTACCGGCGCATTACGACACCTTGTACCTGTTCCAACCCCAGCAGCAACGGCTCTATCTGCAGCGCACCACGCGCGAGGAGCAGCATCGTATCAGCATCGCTTTCTCCACCGGTCCGGACAGTCTGCCGGTCATTCGGCCGCTCGCGGACAGTCTGAACTACAACACCTATTTCTCGAAACAGCACGACACGGTGATGATCTGGTTGCTGGACAGCGCATCCATCCGTCCGGACTCGCTCTATTTCGAGGTTCAGTACCGCCGCACGGATAGCTTGTTCCATTTAGAGTGGGCTACTGACACGGTTCTGGCCCGCTGGCGCGCACCGCGGCTCTCGGCGAAGGCGCAAGAGGCACTGGAGCGCAACCGCCGCAACAGACGTCTGGGTATCAAGACCAATGCGTCGAAGAACTTCGAGATATACGACACCTTACGCCTCACGGCAGCCACGCCGCTGGCGCTTATCCGCGAGGAGGCCATTCACCTGTACGAGCGCAAGGACAAAGACACGAACGTCTATGTCGTGCCCTTCACCATCGCGCCGCACGACACGCTGCCGCTGCACCTGCAGTTCATCGCTAACCTCGGGCCCGGCAAGAAATACGAGTTATGCCTCGACAGCGCCGCGTTGACGGACGTGTACGGCATCACGCACATCGCCGGCACTTATTCGCTCAAACTCAAGACCCCGGAGGACTACTCGACCATCCGTGTGAAGCTTGAACCCTTCGACCCGAGTATGCGTATCCAGGTGCTGAACGGACAAGAGAAAGTGCTGCGTGAGCAGTCGGCCGAACCCGACGGCACCCTCTTCCGCTTCCTCAAACCCGATGCGTATTTCCTGAGGATGTATAAGGACGCGAACGGCGACGGCAAGTGGACGACAGGTAGTTGGGACGACAAACGCCAGCCGGAGAAGGTCTATACCAACCCGACGAAGATACAGACGAAGTCCAATTGGGACTTTGAGGAGACCTGGACGTATGACGCGCAGTAAAATTTTTGATTGGACTTTCATCGCTTTCGGACTGCTGGTACAAGTGGTCACCTACTGCGTGACAAACTTTCTACCCTCTAACCCTCTAACCTCTAACCCCCTAACCCCTATCAGCCTGATCTCAGGCTGTCTCGGTGTCTGCTCCGTATGTCTCGCGGCGCAAGGCAATATATGGACGTATGCCTTCGGTTTCGGTCAGGTACTGACGTTCACCTATCTGTGCTGGACGCAGCGTTTCTACGGCACGATCGCCATCAATGCCTACTATTTCGGTACGATGGTGTACGGCATCTTCGCGTGGCGCAGCCGCATGAAGGCCGAGACGCAGACCGTCATGCCGCGGGCATTGACGCCGGCGGTATTGGTTTCTATTATCGGGGCGACAATATGTGCGTCGGCCTTGGTAGGATGGGGGTTGGCGACTTGGACGGATGATACCCAGCCGTACTTAGACGCCTATACGACAGTACCTGCGCTGGTGGCACAGGTACTGATGATTCTCGTCTATCGGGAGCACTGGTTTATCTGGTTGGCGATTGATGTGCTCAGCGTCGCTTTGTGGCTGCGCGCCGGCGACTACTGCATGGCTGCGCAGTATGTCTTCTGGTGCATGAACTGCCTCTACGGCCTAAAGCGCTGGCTTTCATTCGGCATAGCGAGCGTATAGAGAATGGCTTCGATCTGCCGCAACGCATTGCGTTTCTTTTGTCCGGCGGCGAAGAGGAACGCTTCGGCGGTGACGACGCGTCCGTTCACTTGGTCGAGACGCGTGAGGCTCACGAACGGTCCGCCCATCGCTTCGCCGTCCAGCATCTTCCATAGACCCCGTGTCTCGATACCGTAGAAGCCGCCCGTCGTGTCGCGCAGCGCAGCTACCTGACGGCTTACCGGCGGGAAGTGCTTGTACTCCGTGCCCATATGGCTGCCCGGCACTTGCGCGGTGATAATCCGGCCTTCTGTCTCATTGCGCATCTCGATGATCGACTCGCCGGAGAACTGCTCCTGCGCCGTATACGGATAGTCATATACGAGCACGTCCTTGCGCATCGGACCTTTGTTGTTGCAGGTCCAGAGCACGTGGATATCCTGTCCGTTGAGCATCAGCGTCGTATCCATGATCAGCATGAAGTCCTCGGGCACCCATAGGTCATACCCGCGCTTGTTCAGGTGCGCGCGCGCTTCCTTATTCGTACTCGCGCGATAGAAACGGATCTGGCGCGCTAACTCTTCGCGCACGAACCACTCGCGGATCGTTTCGCCCTGGGTAGCCCAAAAAGCCAGAAACGCTTCCGCACTCGGCGCCTGGATGCGCATCACCGCCTGCGGCTTGGACCATACGTCGCGGCTCTGCTGGGCCTTGACCTGGGTGTATTTATGCTCGTTGATATCAATGAGCAGGATGTTACGTGTGGACTTGAAGAAGTCGTCGAACTGCGAAGGAGCCACACCCGATACGGAGAACACCGGCTCCATCTGCGGCAGGCCGTACATATCCGCCCCCATGGTCTGACTCACCGCTTTCGACACTTCGCCCGACGGAGCCACCACCAGACACTCGTAGATAGAACCCGTAGCGGAAGTGAGCAAACGATCGTTTTTGCCGCACGCTACGCATACCAATGCGATGAACGCATAAAAGAGAGCTTTTTTCATGACTTTGTTCTAATTTGGGTGCAAAGTTACAAATATTTCTCAAAAAAACAAAAAAAGTTGCTAAAAAATTTGCATATATGCGATTTTTGTTGTACTTTTGCCCCAAAATTGATAATTAATACCGTAAAGTACTATGATTTTGCACAACGAATACCTGTTCTTGACCGATGAGGTAGCAGGTTTCCGTCAGTTCCGAGAGACCCTTTCTGAGACATCCACGACGATGGTGTACTGTAAGAAAGGGTACATCGATGTTTTCTTTCACGGCAAGATGCTGCGCGTGAATCAGGACGAGTTGCTCGTCCGTATTCCCCGTGCGACCGAACTGGGTCCGTACGAGTTCTCCGAGGACTTCGAGTTCCTGGAGCTTGCTATCCCGAATAAGATCTTCGAGGAGTTGATGTACGAACTGATGCGCGTGGAACCGCTCTGGTGGCAGAAACAGGAGTACCTGAAGGCCCATCCGTTGTTCCAACTCAACGAGGTGTCGAAAGAGTTCTGCGAGACCTATTTCCACCTGCTGACTTTGCAGATGAGCGAGCCGTTGGATGACTATCGTCGCCAGATCCTGAAACTCATGGCGCGCGGCGCAACCTTGGAGATCCTCCATTATTTGGATAATATGATCCCGACGGATGATCTGAACGTGACGCGTCTGGCGGCTAACTCCGGCGATTATACCTTCCATACGTTCACCAACCTCCTGCGCGAGCACCCGCACAAACGCGAGGTGCAATGGTATGCCGAGCAGATCGGTATCACGCCCAAGTACCTGTCGGAGATATGCAAGGAGCGCAGCGGTAAGTCCGCCAGCGAATGGATTGCGGACGTGACGATCGCCGAACTCAAGCACCTGCTGCGCGACACAACGATGCCTATTCATAAGATCGCCGAGCAGATGGAGTTCCCGAACGCCAGTTTCTTCTGCCAGTATACGAAGAAGCACACCGGCCTCACGCCGAATAAGTTCCGTAAAGAACGTAAGAGTTAAAATAAATCCTCCGCAATTCGCGGAGGATTATTTTTACACTGTACACTTTACACTTTACACCGTACACTTTACACTGTACACTTTACACCGTACACCTTACACTGTACACTTTACACCGTACACCTTACCATGCAAACAGCGGATGTTTCGTCATCTCGCGGTTCACTTCTTCGCGTACCGCGGCGATGACCGCTTCGCTGGTCGGGGCGAGTAGCACGCGGTCGATGAGGTCTACGATCCACGGCATCCGGTCTTCTTTCAGACCGCGGGTGGTGATAGCCGGTGTTCCGAAGCGCAGACCGGAGGTCTGGAAGGCCGAGCGGCTGTCGAACGGCACCATGTTCTTGTTCGTCGTGATGTCGGCGCTCACGAGCGCTTGCTCCGCTACCTTACCCGTCAGGTCCGGGAATTTCGTGCGCAGGTCGATCAGCATCGAGTGGTTGTCCGTACCGCCGGAGATCACCTTATAGCCCTTGTCGATGAAGGCCTGTGCCATCACGGCGGCATTGCGTTTCACTTGCTGCTGATAGGTCTTGAACTCCGGACTCAGCGCTTCTCCGAAGGCCACCGCTTTGGCGGCTATCACGTGCTCGAGCGGACCGCCCTGCGTACCCGGGAAGACGGCGGAGTCGAGCAGCGCACTCATCTTCTTGATCTCGCCTTTCGGCGTGGTCTTGCCCCAAGGATTGTCGAAGTCCTTGCCCATGAGGATGATACCGCCGCGCGGACCGCGCAGGGTCTTATGGGTGGTGGAGGTGACGATATGCGCGTGCTTGAGCGGGTTGTCCAGTAGGCCGGCTGCGATCAGTCCGGCAGGGTGGGCCATGTCGACCATGAATATCGCGCCTATCTCATCGGCTACGCGGCGGATACGGGCGTAGTCCCATTCGCGGCTGTACGCACTCGCGCCGGCGATGATCAGCTTCGGCTTATGCGTGCGGGCTTTGAGCTCCAGGTCGTCGTAGTTCACGCGGCCCGTCGCTTCGTCCAGGTCGTAGCCGATAGCGTTGAACATAAGGCCCGAGAAGTTCACGGCCGAACCGTGACTGAGGTGACCGCCATGACTGAGGTTGAGGCCCATGAAGGTGTCGCCGGCTTTGAGGCACGCCATGAATACCGCCATGTTCGCTTGCGCACCGCTGTGCGGCTGTACGTTCACGTACTCGGCGTCATAGAGGCGTTTGAGACGGTCGCGGGCGATATCCTCCGCGATGTCCACTACCTCGCACCCGCCGTAGTAGCGGTGACCGGGATAGCCCTCGGCGTATTTGTTGGTCAGCACGCTGCCCATTGCCTCCATCACCTGGTCACTCACGAAGTTCTCACTGGCGATCAGTTCGATACCTTTGGTCTGACGCTCCCGCTCCCGGCGGATGACGTCAAAAATCTCTGTGTCACGATTCATAGTAAAATGATTTATCAAATGATGCTGCAAAGGTACTACAAAAATTGCAAATATGCAAGGGTAAAGCGTTAAATTTTAGCAAAATAGAGATTTATTCTATTGTTTCGTGTACGATTATGCGCTCGGGTGCTTGCTTTTTTTGCTTGTAGTGTTGGGGACTCGCGGTGTAGGCGGTGATCACCTATCGCGCTTCGTTGGCGCTCCCTCTCCCGTTTCCCCTGCTGCGCCATAGTTCGCCCTGGCGTCTCGCTTTGCTCGCTCGCCCGCTCGGTCTCAATGCGGGTGTAGCGCAGGCTGGCGGCAGGCGTCCTTTTGTGCTTACCTCCGGTGGCTGCTTACCTTCGGGGCTACTCCCCCGAACTTTTTTCGTTTTTTCTTGCGTATGTGGGAAAAAAGCAGTACCTTTGCACCCGCAAAGGTGTGGCTTCAAAAAAACGACCCTTTTCTTGAAGCACGATTTGAACCATTTATGAAGCATATAAATTTTATACTTTTGGCTATTACCTGCACGCTCGTTTTGGGCGCGTGCACGTCGAAAAAGGAGCAGCCGGTAGAGGTTAGCTCCGCGGTCTTTTACAACCACGACTCCTTATCGTATTACGCGGCGCTCGCGTATAAGGACGAGGACCCGCGCGGCCTGTTCATCACCGGCGCGGCTGCGTACCTGAAATGGCAGGGCGACCTGCCCGACAGCCTCGGTCTCACAACCGTCCCCCTCGACGAGGCGGACATCATGCTCCTTCATGCCGCTGAACTTGGCTCGCAAGACGCCAAGAACCTCATCCACTGCCTGCACAAAAACGGCTGTTGGCATCATAGTTTACCTGAATAATAAATCTAACACATATGACAGAATTAAAAGAAGGCTACATTATTGACTACATTTCCGGTCAACAAGTAAAAGCTACGCCTGAAGAAGTAGACGCAGTGCAGGTGTTTGCGCGCGTTTTGGCAGAAGACTATGGATACCCGAAAGAGTATATCCAAACACGTCCGCAATTTCACGTGAAAGTGCGTCCGTCGGATGTGGTCAAAGAGTACCCTGTAGATATCGCCGTTTTTTCCGATACAGAAAAAACAGATGATTCAATATTTATCATTGTAGAATGTAAAAAGAAAAATCGTCGTGATGGGCGAACTCAACTGGAAAATTATATGACGCTTTCAAAAGCGCAACTTGGAGTATGGTTTAATGGTGAAGAGCGTTTTTATATTCAGAAATTCAATACAGCCGATGGACGAGTTGAATTCAAAGAAATACCAAATATACCGAAATTCGGTGAAGGTTTAGATAGTATCGGCGCAAAAAAGAGGAAAGATTTAGCCCCTACTCATAATTTAAAATCAGTATTTAAGTCTATTAGAGGTTTTTTAGTTGGAAATGCTACAGGAACTAATAGAGATGAGATAATAGCCCAACAACTTATCAATATTATTTTCTGCAAAATATATGATGAGAAGTTTTCGCGTGCTGATGATGTTGTAAAATTCAGGGTTGGTATAGACGAGAACGATGAGATAATAACAGAGAGAATCCATCGTCTATTTGATAGCGTTAAAACAAAATATAGTGAGGTAATAGAGATAAGTGACAAAATAACATTAGATGCAAAAGGTCTGCGTTATGTGATAGGTGAATTGCAAAATTTCTGCCTTATAGAGAGTCAACGCGACGTTATTGCTGATGCTTTTGAAACTTTTATTGATGGAGCTTTAAAAGGTGGTGAGGGACAATTCTTTACCCCAAGAAATGTCGTTAAGTTATTAGTAGAATTGATTGATCCCAAACCTAATGAATTGGTTATAGATCCAGCTTGCGGAACTGGAGGTTTTTTGGTGGAAAGTTTAAGGCATATTTGGGATCATCTTGAAAAAGATGCTGTCGCTTATGGCTGGAATGAACTCGCCTTAGCTGAAGAAAAAAATTCATCTGCTATTAAATGTATACGAGGAGTCGAAAAAGACGAATTTCTTTGTAAGGTGACAAAGGCATATATGGCCATTCTTGGTGATGGAAAGGGAGGTATATGTTGTGAAAATTCATTGGACTTACCAACTAAATGGAAGGAAATGACTCAGCAGTACGTGCGGTTGGGAACATTTGATGTGCTTTTGGCTAATCCTCCTTTTGGAAAGGATATCAAAGTGACCGGAGAGGATATTTTAAAACAATTTGATTTAGCACATACTTGGGAAAACAAACAAGGAATATTTACTAAAACGACGAAACTTAAGAAAGAAGAATTAATACAGATATTATTCATTGAAAGATGCTTGAAGTTACTGAAGTCAGGCGGTCGTATGGGTATAATCCTTCCCGAAACTTTTTTCCATGCGCCGAGTCTGAGATATATCCTGAGATACATGCTTCAAGATAATAATGTTATGTGGGTTATAGATTTACCACATAATACATTTAGACCACATAATAACGCAAAGTGTCTTGCTATTATAGTACAAAAAAATCGTCCTCAGCAAGAGTTTGTTAACATGGCAGTTGCAGAGCAAATCGGTCATGACCACCAAGGAAAAGAGATGTATAGGTGGAATTATCAAACAAATAAAGTAGACAAAACCGCTTTATGGGATGATATTCCAAATATATTGCAAGAGGCATCTTTGGGTTTTAACAAATATTGTTTTTCTGTTGATGCAAGTGAAGTCAGGGGAAAAGACATATTAGTACCACGTTATTATTGGGAAAACAAGTTAGTCGAAATAGAACAAATTGCAGAGTCTAAAGGTCTGCATTTAGTTCCTCTACAAAAACTTATAGAAGAAAAAATTGTGGACTTTTTTGATGGTCATGGATCTCCGCCAGCCGAATTTAAGGGGAAAGGAGAAATTCCCTATATACGAGTTAAGGATGTAGTAAACTGGGAGATATATAAAGACCCCACATCTAAAATAACAACTGAAATATATACAAAAATTAAAGGCGATAAAAAGGATTTACATGTAAATGATATTGCCTATGTTAGACGTGGTAGTTATCGTATAGGTAGTGTTGCCATGATTTCTCCTTTTGATATTAATGCTTTGTATACACGAGAAATCTTAATTTTACGTGTGATAAAAGAAGATAATGAGTATGGAATTAATCCCTACTATTTATTATATTTACTTTCGCATCAACTAACACAATTACAGGCAACAAATAAGATTTTCATAGATACTACATTACCGAACATTGCTGATCGCTGGAAGGAACTATTACTGCCAATTGATAATGATAAGGAAAATATCAAGGACATTAGTGAAAAAATCAAACGAGTTATGGAAAGTAAATGGAAGGCTGTTGAACAAATTCAACAGATTTGTACAGAATTAGGGACTATTACAACGTAATTTTTTTTGCACGTAGACCACGAGCCATATTACCATGACAGACTGACCACTTGGGATCTGTGCCATGATTTCCCCGAAGATGAGATGTACATCGACGGGTTGCACGCTATGCAGTGCCATTTCTATTCCCATAATGTGCCTGTCGAGATTCCCGTGGTGCGCGTGATGAACGCCGCACACTTCCTCCTCGCGTATGTCTTTCAAACCACCTGCTCCGGCAATCAGTCGGAGTACGATGTGCTTGCCTATGGCTCTGTCGGACACGACAAGAAGGTCATGCTCCTCACCCTCATCGTCCTCGTGGCTATGCTTAAACGCACCGAAGGTTTCCGTGCCCGCATGTGCCGTAATATGCTCCTCGAAGACCGCTGCGAGGACTTCTACGATGGAGTAACCCTCTACGACCAATTCCTCTGCTCCGAGGAGAAGCATTTCGCCGAAGAAGACTTCCTCCTCGACACCCACAACCAAATCGCCGAACAGCAGGAAGAAATAGCCCGCCTCATTTCAGAAAATCTACAACTCAAACGCAATATCACTACTATGGAAAAAGAATCCCGACCTCAAACTGTCATCAACGTGGCTGGTAACTACATCGCCGAAATGACCATCAACAACGACATTCATGACAATCCCAATAGTATCATCTATACAACGACTCCAGCCGATGAGCCAAAAAAGGAGCAGGCTAAGCCAGAGAGTTACTCAAAAAAGGAGCAAGCTTATATACCAACTATCCCACGAGAGGGGGACTATAACGCGGTGAGGGAGTATATCGCGTTGAGAAAGAAATACGACGATGATTTTCGGGTGTATTGGGAAGGTCACACCCTTAAGCAAAATTGCTCTTATCTCACGAAAGAGTTTGGCTGGTTAGTGGATGAGCACTCTTTGGGCGCCAACCTGAACCGCCACCGCTAATCATCCTCACTTTTCCTCTAATATAGCCTGCTCCTTTTTTGAGCAGCGCACAATGTTTGACACAACAAATGCCACCCACACGGATGGCATTTATTATTTATGCAGTAGGTGCTATTTACACCTGCTCCTTTTTTGCTTTCTCTTCCAATTCTTCAAGAAAATCCAGGCCTTTCTTTGTTAGCAAATAGGCTTGTTCCGGCATGCTCGGCACATCTTGATATTTCATCCTAACAAGCCCCAAGTCCATAGCCGGGTATAGGTAGTTGTCGCAGAAATTACGACGACCTTTTTGATGTAAATGCAAGGCCGAAATGATTCCTCGGCGTGAAATAGTGTCTCTGCCTATAGCAAGAACGATTTGTTCTACACGTTCTGTTGTTTTGATTTTTGTGTTCATATAGAGTGATTTTTCTATGTCAGCCTGCTCCTTTTTTGAGCATTTTTGAGTGAAAGCACAACTTAGGCACAAAGGGCACATTTTCGGCACAAGTTCAGCACATCATGTGCTTTAAAAGGCACAAATAAACCTCTACTTTTGCACCGCCAATCGGGATTAACTTTCCCCCGAGAGGTGATGCTTTATGAAAAATGAAAATCGTGCTTCAAGAAAAGGGTCGTTTTTTTGGACCACCCCTAAAACGCCCCGGAGCGACGCTCCTGCAAGGGCTCAGGGCCTGCGAAAACGCAGTTTTGAAATCATCCGCAAGCCGGATCTGATCGGCTCGTCATTCCTCTTTAACAACGTTCAGGTGCGCTATGTCGCTACCTGCCCCGTGACCGGTGTCTCGTTCTATGTCAACAACGGACAGGGCGGCATCATCGGTGTGCGCGTCTATCCCGATGGTCGTCAAGTCGTGGTTAATCCGAATTTTTCACAATTAAAGCCCTGCAAGAAGAAAAGGACCGAGGGGTATCTGCAATTCAGACATGCGTGGGGGAAACAGTTGCAAATCTTTGCCTCGCATGCTGTCTATATCGCATGGCGCAACAAGGAGATACCCGCAGGCATGACCATCGACCATATCAACGGAGTAACCACCGACAACGACTTCCGCAACCTCCGATGTGTCACCATGGCGGTCAATGAGCGCGACGGCGGCTTCTTAAGGAAACTCCGTAACAAGGGTATTAATCCCCCCGAAATCCGGCGCTCGTACCTCCTCCGCTATTTCGACCGTATGGCGCATATAAAAGCGAACATCTCCTCACACCGCTACGATCACCTCGATAAAGAAGACCTCGAGATCCTCTTGTACTACACCGACCAAGCCGCCGCTCTAGTGCTAAACAAAAAGTATAACCTCCAACTCAACTTCCAACCCTCATAGCTTGTTCCCTTTTTTACCTGACTTGTTCTTTTTTTTGGAGCAAAAGGGAACAAGTTAAATTAATCTTTCTTATGTTAATTCCAGGGCGATGGTATTGCCCGCTTAAAACCAAAATTATTATGCAAACTGAAAACTTACAAACTCTGCGCTCCCTGCGCACCCAAGAGAAAGCCATCAAGGCTCAGATAGACGCCATCATTGACGCCGCCACCCAAGAAGCCGTTGCCTACCTTGCCGAGCAAGGACTCGACCGCGGCGAGTTCCAAGTTCCCAACGTCGGCACCTTCCAACTCCAGCGTACCGACATCTTTAACTTCGCCGACTACCACAAATACCCGCAAGACCAAGCGGTCAAATGGCGCGAGAATGCCCGCGAGAAAGTCACGGAACAGAACTGCGTCAAAGCCCGCACCGCGGTCATGGCCGGTTACGTCGAGACCTTCAAACAGCTCTACCCGGACAAACAACCCGATGAGATCAAACTGACGGTCAAGGTCGTTGAGTAAAAGACAAAAGAAAAAGAAGCAAAAAGAAAAAAGAAAAAAGCTAGCAAGCATGCAAGCAAGCATTATGGAAAATTTTGATTTATTCTGGGATCTCTTTGATCCCGATCCGGAGTTTAATAACCGACGCAGAGCATGCCGCGAGTTATGGGAGAAGAAAGGCGAGCAGCAGCAAGTCATCCTCGAATTCCTGAAAAGCGGCAAGCAGCGCAGCTCAAGAAACCCCTATTATTTTCTGGCAGACTTCCGCGTCAGGCCACAACAAACGCTCTCCTATGCGGACTATTACGCAAAGTTCGGGACGACTGAAGAGCAAGTCGGCTGGCAACGGAAATTCATCCCAGAAGAGCAGCGGACGGTGTATATAAAAGCCGGATAGAGTCTGGGTCGGAGCAACGCTCCCCGCGGCTCCTTCCGTTCGGATTGCCAAGTCAAGGCAATCCTCCATGGCACAAACAACAAACAGGTGTTACTCTCGAATTGATCTCGAGAAGACCTCGAGATAACCCCGAGATAACCCCGAGAACATCATTGTAAAACACTGAAAAAACGACCGTTATGAAAAAGAAAAGAGACAAAGAAAACGAACAATGGACGGAAGCCCATCGTCAAGCAGCCAAGATAGGAATAGTATTAACCCGTCGCAAAAACAGCAAAGGCGAGTACGTGTGTTTTATGACTGCAAAAGCAAAGAAAGGGTGGAGCTTATGAGACCGACGACGATCCAAAGACACCGACTCATCCGCGAGGAGTTTAACCGGCTGGCCGGTACGATGCCGCTCCTGCAGATTTACATCGTTCTGGGCGAGAAATTCGCCATGAGCGACGAGTATATACGCAAGATTTTGCATAAAAAAGCGCCTCCATAGCCACGAGTGGACAAAATGTCCACCGAGTTAGCGAAAAAAGCAGTACCTTTGCACCGGATTTCAAAAAGTACAAAACTATGAAACGTAAAATCATCAAAATCGTCATCTCGGTGCTGATCGCAGCACTCACTGCCCTTGGAGCCGCCATGGGACTCACGTCCTGCAACGTCGTTCGTACCATCACGAACAAGTCGGAATTCTATCAGCGCGGCGACACAAGCGTAATGATTCAGACCAAGACTACCGAGTCGTATGACGCTACAAAAAAGTAAAGCGCTCAGTATGCTACTCTTCGGGGTACCGGCCCCTGCCTACGAGTTTTGCCGTACCCCTACGACAAAACATGCCCCCGAGAGAGTACATACTTCGCTAGAAAAAACAATTAACATTATTAACCTTTTAAACCTTAACTACAATGGCAAAAGTCAAAATTGGTGCGGCCGGAATTGAGACCATCTCCGGTGCACTCAAACGCCCGAAAAAGTTGAACGGGCACAACCACGGTAACTACCTCGTAGCCACCCACCGTACGGCGGCAAGTACGAACCCCGACTGCCAGCGCATCTACTCCTTCGCGTCAGATCGTTATGAGCGCTCGACGGTGCCGCAGGCGAAGGAGCTCGCAGCTCGTGCTCGCTTCGCTTCGGTAGCAGCAGCTGTCAAAGCGCGCAGCAAGGACCTGATGCAGCAGGCGACGGACATCGCCGACTTCCTCGCACAGAAGGACACCGCCGGTGGCAAGAAAACCATGAAGGCGTACCTCTGGAAGGTTTGCGGCGATGCCTACGACGCTGCTCTCGCAGGAGCGTAAGAGCCGTAAGGCATGGCAAGGGAGTCTCTCTTCGGAGAGGCTCTTTTTTTTTGATATAAAAGAAAAATATATAAAAAATACCTTTGAATGATAGGAAC
>JAFSQV010000002.1 GCA_017446455.1 Paludibacteraceae bacterium | reverse complement strand
TACTCGAATGCGTACTTGTCAAGACGCGTTGTCAGGAAGCGGATTACACGCTCATCACGACGGAACTCGGTCTCGAGGGTAGCGATTACAGCGGGCTCTGCATCAAACTGAAGAATGAAATAGAAACCCGAATTTTTACCTTGGATGGGATAAGCAAGTTGCTTCAAACCCCACTCCTCACGGTTCAGGATGGTACCGCCATTCTGCGTGAGAAGATTCTCGAATTTTTCTACTGCCTCCTTCGTCTGCGGTTCAGACAAAACGGGAGTTAAAACGAAGGCAGTTTCATAATGATTTACCATTGTAGTAAAACCTTAATTTTAAGTTAGTTAATAATGATTTTTTATTGTCCACTCGCACATATACGTCAGCGCGCACAGCACGAAATGGGCTGCAAAGGTACTGCTTTTTTTTGAATTGACCAAAAAATTCATGATTTTTTTTTCAAAAAAGTCATTTTTATAGGCGAATATTTGCACAATCCATTTTTTTTGAGTACTTTTGCGGCCAATATTGCATAGTGCGTGCCCGCGTGCACGACACACACGCGTAAAAAGGAAATGGCAAAATCAGAGTTTATCATTGAAGTAAACCACGTCTTCAAGCGTTTTGAGGACGGAAAGTATGCGCTGAATGACGTCAGCTTGCAGGTAAAAAAAGGCGAGTTCGTCACGATCTTAGGCCCTTCCGGCTGCGGCAAGACCACCCTCTTGCGTTGCATCGCCGGTTTTCAAGTAGCCTCTTCGGGTGAGATATTACTCAAGGGCGAAGACGTCACCAAGACTCCGCCGTACAAGCGGCCGGTGAACACCGTATTCCAGAAATACGCGCTGTTCCCCCATCTCAATGTATTCAACAACGTCGCCTTCGGTCTCAAACTGAAGAAAGAGGACCCTGAAACAATTAAGAAAAAAGTGCGTCAGGCACTCAAAATGGCGAACCTCACGGGATACGAGGAGCGCGAAGTGGACACCCTCTCCGGTGGTCAGCAGCAGCGTGTAGCTATCGCGCGCGCAATCGTGAATAAGCCCGAAGTACTCTTGCTCGACGAGCCTCTCTCGGCGCTCGACCTCAAGATGCGCCATGACATGCAGATTGAGTTGAAGGAGTTACACGAGAAGCTCGGCATTACCTTCATCTACGTCACCCACGACCAGGAAGAGGCACTCACGCTCTCCGACCGCGTAGTCGTCATGAACGAAGGCAAGATCCAGCAGATTGGTACCCCGACAGACATATACAACGAACCTCAGAACTGCTTTGTGGCGGACTTCATCGGCGAGAGCAATATCCTCTCCGGCACGATGATTCGCGACAAGCGCGTAGAGTTCTGCGGCCAGGAGTTCGACTGTATCGACACCGGTTTCGGCGAGAACAACCCCGTGGATGTCGTCATCCGCCCGGAGGATATCTATCTCTGGCGCAAGGAAGACGAGAAACGCGGCAAGGTCGTTGCTAACGAAGACGATGATGCCGAAGATCGCGTACCAAAAGGTAAGTTCACCAAGTGGTACGGCGAAGTGCAAACTTGTATCTTCAAGGGCGTGCACTATGAGATGCGCGTGCTCACCCCCGATAACTACGAGTTCCTTATCCAGGACTATCACGAGTACCTGCCCGGCACAGAAGTAGGAATGCTCGTGCGGCCGGAGGATATCCAGATCATGAAGAAAGAGCACTATATCTACAATTATTTCGAAGGCGAAGTGCTCAAGAACGGTAAGGTTTGGTTCCTCGATGCCGAATGGGAAGTGGACGAGAAGCAGATCGCGCCGTTTGCCGCAGGTGACAAGGTCCAAGTGCGCGTGAAGTTCCGCGACATCGACCTGCAGGACTACGAAGAAGAAGGTACACTGTCCGGCGAAGTACATTTCATCCTCTTCAAAGGCAATCACTACCACCTCACCATCCGTACGGATGAGGGACATGATTTGTACGTCAATACCAATGATGTATGGGACGACGGCGACCGCGTAGGTATCGTCATTCCGCCGCATAAGATTAAGTTGGATAAGTGGGATGAATAAACTGGTTCAAATATTCTCTTCGCGCCGCACCTGGGCATGGCCGTACATCCTCTTTATGGCGATGTTCGTGATACTTCCGTTGATTCTCGTAGGCGTGTATGCTTTCACGGATATCGACGGCCATTTTACGATCCGCAATTTCGCAAAGTTCTTCACGCATAGCGAAGCTATCCAGACTTTCCTGTATTCGCTCATGATAGCGGTTTTCAACACGGCTATCTGTCTGCTCATCGGTTATCCGGCGGCGTATATCATGGCCCAGGAGGACTTCAAGACGCCGAAAGTGATGGCGATGCTCTTCATCCTGCCGATGTGGATTAATTTCCTGTTGCGCACCGTCGCTACGGTAGAGCTGTTTAATATGTGCGGACTGCCGCTCGGCGAAGGAGCACTGCTTTTCGGCCTTTGCTACGACTATCTGCCCTTCATGATCTACCCGATCTATAACACTCTGCAGAAGATGGATAACTCGCTCGTCGAGGCGGCACAGGACTTAGGAGCCAACCGATGGACGTGCTTCTGGAAAGTGATCGTTCCGCTCTCCATGCCGGGTGTGTACAGCGGTATCGTCATGGTCTTCATGCCGACTGTATCAACCTTCGCAATAGCAGAGCTATTGACGCATAATAATATCAAGCTGTTCGGTAGTCTCATTCAGGACTATATCACCACGACCGACCTGCTCAACTACGGAGCAGTATTGTCGCTGGTACTGCTCATCATCATCGGCCTGACCTCGTTCTTCGGTGATCATGATAGCAAAGACGAGGAGAAAGGAGGGCTTGTATGAGAACTTTTAGACTATTCTTCTTAGGTCTCGTAGGACTCCTAGGGTCTCTATTGTCTACCGCTCTCGCTCAATCCAACCTCACCTATGAGTTACGCATCGGCGCGACGCGCGACGTGGCATTGTTAGAGGAATTCCCGGAGAGTTTTGCGGGCGAGAAAGTGAATGTGACGCTGGCGAATGGCGGTTATACTACCTTCGGTACACTCGAGACGCCGGATGTGCTGAAACCACTCGATTTTTTCTTTGCGGACCTTCCCTCGCCGGCTTTAACCGCGTGGGGCGACAGTATCTATAGCTACACCGACGCAGAAGGGGTTACCTGGACCGTTTGGCGCACTAAGAAAGAGGTAAAGAACCGCGGACAGAAGGTATTCCGCCAGAACGCCTATACGGTCTTCGAGACCTACGTTCAGGACGCTACCAGTGCGCCTGCACGCTCAACGGCATGGCTTGGATGGCTCTGCGCAGGACTACTGCTCATCGCCGGCATCGTCTATGCCGTCGTGCTGATCATCCAGCGCCGCCGCGAGAAAAACCTCTCGTCTGTGGAGCAAGAGATCCTGCGCCGCAAGCGCTTAGGCATGCGTCGTCATTACGGCTCGCAACTCTACTTATGGCTCTTGCTGCTCGTCCTCTATGCGCCGATTGCGCTGATTGCTGTCTTCTCGTTCACGAAGAGTAAGATTCTCGGCAACTGGACGGGTTTCTCGTTCGACCTCTATCTCAATCTCTTCACGGGCAAGGCGGATGCAGGACTGAACAGCGCTATCTGGTACACAGTGGTGATTGCCCTCATTGCGGCAGTCGCCTCTACCATCCTCGGCACACTCGCCGCTATCGGTATCCATAACATGCGGGCGCGCAGCCGTAAGGCAGTCAGCCTGCTGAACTCCGTGCCGATGATCAACCCGGATATCATCACCGGTATATCGCTCTTCCTGCTCTTCGTCGCTTTAGGCGTGAGCCAGGGTTTGGCGACAGTCTGCATCGCACATGTGGTGTTCTGTACACCATACGTGGTGCTCAGCGTGTTACCGCGTCTGAGCCGCATGAACCCCAACACCTATGAGGCGGCGCTTGACCTCGGCGCGACACCCGCGCAAGCCCTGCGTATGGTGATGCTGCCGGAACTGTGGCCGGGCATGCTCTCGGGCTTTATCCTCGCCCTCACCCTCTCTGTCGATGACTTCGGCGTGACGTTCTTTACGAAGGGTTCCGGCGGACTGGAGACCCTCAGTACCTTCATCTATTCCGACGCACGAAAAGGCGGTCTGACCCCTGAGCTGCGTCCGCTCTTTACTATCATTTTGATAGTAATGCTTGCTGTACTTATTTATATCAACATACGTAACTCTAAACAAGAAGAAAAATGAGAAAAATCTTTGCTTCGGTATTGGCAATTGCTGCCATCGTACTGACTTCTTGCGGCGGTACGGACCGCGCGCATCAACTCAAAGTGCTCAACTGGGCGGACTACATCAACGAGGACGTCAAGGAGGGCTTCGAGCAGTGGTATTTCGAGCAGACGGGCGAGAAAGTAGAAATCGTCTATGAGACCTTCGACATCAACGAGACCGCACTCACGAAGATTGAGGTCGGTCACGAAGACTACGATGTGTTCTGTCCGTCGGAGTATATCATCGAGCGCATGCTTAAGAAAGACCTGCTGATCCCCATTCAGAAGGACCTCATCCCCGACTCGATCAAGTATTTCGATAACATCTCGCCGTTTGTGTTGAATAAGTTCCAGCAAATGGCGCCGAACGCGAACGTCAAAGTCAGCGACTACACCGTAGGCTACATGTGGGGTACTACCGGATTTATCTATAATCCGCAATTCGTCAACCGCGAAGACTTGCAGTCCTGGGCCGCTATCCTCAATCCGAAATTCGAGAACCGCATCTTAATGAAAGATGCTTTCCGCGATGTCTATTCGGTACTCGTGCTCTATGCGTTTGCTGATCAGATCGAAGCCGGCAAAGTGAACCGCGACGAACTCGTGCGTAACATCACTCCGGCGCGCGTAGCAGCCGTAAAAGAGATCCTGCTGCAAGCGAAGAAGCAGATCTGCGGTTGGGAAGTGGACTTCGGAAAAGAAGAGATGACCAAGGGTAAAGCATGGCTCAACCTCAGCTGGTCAGGCGACGCACAGTTCGCCATCGAAGAGGCTGCTGAGATGGGTGTAATGCTCGATTATATCGTGCCTCAAGAGGGTTCGAACGTATGGTTCGACGGATGGGTAATCCCGAAGTACGCGAAGAATATCAAGGCCGCTACTTATTTCATCGATTACATGTGCCGCGCCGACAACGCGCTGGCGAACATGGACGAGATCGGATATGTATCCTGCGCCGGTGGTCCGTTGGCTGCTGCTGAGATTCTCGAGGAGCAGAACGACGAAGAGGAATGGCCTGAGACGGTGGATGCTTCTTATTTCTTCGGCGAAGATCCTATCGAGGTGGACGGCGAGATCCTCGACCCGCACGCACTGCACCTTAACCCCGTCTATTATGCGGACAAGAGCACCATCGATCGTTGCGCACTCATGCACGACGCCGGCGACAGCCAGGAGATGCTGCTCGAGATGTGGAATGAAATCAAATTAGCTCGATGAGAAAAAAAATCCTCCTAGGTCTCCTGGGATTCCTAGGGCTCCTAGTTTCTCCTATTTCCGCCCAGACGACGGAGATGGAGACGCAATATAAAGCCCTCGCGGAGCGATTCCCGACGCGCGACAAGCAATTGCCGAACGACCTCAAGACGTATCTGCAGGCCTTCCCATACACCACTTTTGCCGACGAGGTGAAGCTGATGCAGGGTATTATCCAAGTGGAAAAAGGCCATTATAAGCAGAGCCTGAAGTTCTTGGAGCCGATTGAGGTGCATGCCCTGACGCGCGAGCACCAAACGGACTATTCGTTCTATCGCGGATACGCCTACCTCATGCTACAGGAGTACCAGCGCGCGTCGATATACTTCGCGCAGCTGAGCAAGGGCGACAGCCGCTATGCCACACGCGGCACGTATTACTACGCCTACTGCATGTACAAACTGGAGAAATACGACAAGGCGCTGCCGGCGCTCAAGCGCTTGGAGAACGCGCCCGAGTACAACAAGACCGTGCCGTATTATATCACTCAGATTCAGTTTGCGCAGGGCAATTACGAAGAGGCAGCTATCCGCGCCGAAGTTCTTTTAGCTGAGCACCCCGACAGCCCGAACAACGGCGAGTTGCATCGTCTCTTGGGTGAGATAGCGTATCAGAAGAAAGACTATAACGCGGTGGTGGACCACCTGCAGCAGTACTTGCAGGCCGCTAAAGCGCAGAACGAAGAACCACTCCGCAATGACATGTTTATGCTGGGTTCGGCAGAGTATGCCTTAGGTCATTATGATGCTGCGGTCGTAGCCCTCAAGCAGGTCAAGCAGCAGAACGACACCCTCTCCGAGGCAGCATGCCTGGCGATGGGTAATGCGTACGTCCAACTCAAGCAACTCGAGCAAGCCAAACTGTCCTACCAGGCCGCAACGGGCTATAAACTCACGCCGCGTGTCACGGAGGAGGCTGCGTATAACTACACGCTCTGTACCTATCAGAGTTCGAGCGCTTTGGGCGAATCTGTCCGCGCATTCAATGATTTCCTGCGTCAGTTCCCTGAGTCCAAATACGAGGAGCGAATATATCAACTGCTGAGCGATGCGCTCATGCAGAGCAAGAACTACGCCGCAGCGATAGCGACCCTCGATTCGATTGCTAAGCCCTCGCCGAAGATGCGGCAGACCAAGCAGTACCTGCGCTACCAGTTAGGTGCGGATAACTTCCTGCAAGGTAAGATGCAAGCCTCCGTCGATTGGATGACCGAAGTCATCGGCCACACGGGCGAGTCGGACAAATATACCACGGAGGCATACTATGTGCGTGCCGAGGCGGAGTACCGCTTGCGCGACTACGCCAAGTGCGAACAAGACCTCAAGGCCTTCTTCAGCCGCAGCGATGCGAAGAAATCCGATAACTATGTTATCGCACGCTACCTGCAGGGGTATTGCTTCTTCTCGCAAGGTCAATATAACGCCGCGCGTAATGCCTTCTCGACCTATATCGACGAGGCGCTCGCGACGGAACCCACCTATGCCGACGCCCTCAACCGTATCGGCGACTGCTATTTCAATGCGCGCGAGTTCCAGTCGGCTATCAGTTATTACTCGCAGGTCAGCAAACTGCAGGCCGCAGGAGCCGACTATGCGCTCTTCCAGAAAGGCTATGCCCTCGGCCTCCAGCATAAGTATGGCGAGAAAGTGAACGTCCTTTCCGAACTCGTCAAGCGCTATCCGAAGTCCGACTATGCAGACGACGGTCTATACGAGATCGCCCGTGCACAACTCCAGCAGGAGAACGAACGCGGAGCTATCGCTTCGTACGAGCAGTTGCTTGCAACGTATCCCCACTCGACGCTGTCCCACAAGGCTTCGCTTGAGCGCGCAATGATCTATCGCAACCTGCATGAGACCGACCAGGCTATCGCCGCTTACCGCCAGACTATCGAGAAATATCCGGCTACGGAAGAAGCCTATACCGCCCTCGATGCGCTGCAGGCGCTCTATGTCGAAAACGGACGCGTGGAGGAATACCTGGCGTATACCAAGAACCTCGCGAAGATCAATATGACCGTGACGACCCAAGAGGACTCGCTCCTCTATGCGGCGGCGGAGATGCAGTATATGCAGGCGGCATACCAGAAAGCGACGGTGGCCCTCAGCAATTATATCACGCAGTACTGCGCCGGCGGACGTTATTGCACCACCGCGCGTTACTATCTCGCCGATTCGTACTACCGCTTAGGCAAGTCGTCTGAGGCCCTCGCGCAGTATATGGTGCTCGCCGAGAGCACAGCCAATCCGTATCAGGAAGAAGCGGCTACCCGCGTTGCAGAGATATGCTTCGACAAAGGCGACTATGCCGCTGCGATGGAAGCCTTCTACCGCATGCACGCCCTCTCCTCGAGTCGCGAGAACACCCAGATCGCCCGCCTCGGTATCTTACGTTGCTCGCAGCGTCTGGGACGTCACCAGGCAACCATCGACATCGCTGACCAGATCCTGAGTGACGCACCTATCAGCGATGACATGCGCGTGGAAGCACTCTACGGACGTGCCAAAGCACTCGTAGCGAAAGGACAAT
This sequence comes from Paludibacteraceae bacterium, assembly GCA_017446455.1. GTDB lineage: Bacteria > Bacteroidota > Bacteroidia > Bacteroidales > Paludibacteraceae > Colicola. Next base: position 50,057 of record JAFSQV010000002.1, on the reverse strand, counting down.
GGACCAAGGCCCAACCGGACCTCAAAGCCCTGGCTTCCGAAGTACGTACTGCTCGCGGAGCCGAAGCCGAGTATCTGCTCGCCCAGAGTTATTTCGAACTCAACGACCTCGAGGCATCCGAAGCGGAGATCATGCACTTCACGCAGATGAATACGCAGCAGCAGTATTGGCTCGCGCGCGCACTCATCCTGCTCAGCGACATCAACAAAGCACACGGAGAGTTCTTCCAGGCGCGGCAGTACCTGCTAGTGCTGCAGCAGAACTACACCGCCCCGGGTGATGATATCCCGGCACTCATCAACGCACGCCTCGCCGCACTCGACAAACTCGAACAACCCGTAGAAAAGGAGGATCACAATGAAGAAGATGAATAAAACCCTAGGGCTCCTAGGACTCCTAGGACTCCTAACTACACCCGCTTTTGCGCAATCCGACAGCGCGTTGAATCGCAGCGTTACCGTCGAGCGCGATTTCCAACCCGTGATACAGGCGGCCGGCAAAGTGGCTACCAAACCCGCGGTAGTGGAGACGACTATCGAGCCCGCGCCGATCGAGTATTCCTCCTTTACGGCAGACGTCATGCCGTCCGCCACGTTCCATTCGCTACTCTCGCAGCCTACCCGCTTCGAGGCCGGCAAGAACTACAACGGTTACGTCCGCGGCGCGATTGGTCACCCGAATACCCTCTTCGACTTCGGCTACCACCTGGACGACGGCAAGCGATCCATCCTCGACGTCTATGCGCATCATAAGGCCGTGTGGGGACTCGCGGCACTGAGCAAGACGAAGGTCGGACTTGATTTCCGGCATCCGTTCAGCACTTGCGAACTCTATTTCGGACTCAACGGCGGTAATATCTTCTACCATAAGTACGGCCATTTCTACGACTATTCGCAGGTATGGGGTATGTGGGAGAAGAATAAAGTAGCCTATCCGGAACCGCATCCGTTCACGGCGCTCGACAAGACTTCGCTCTGGACGGTTGAGGCTTTCTTCGGACTTCGCTCCACACCTAAGCAAGAGGTGCAGTATGATATCCGAACGGGATATAACCTCTTCTCCAAACCCGGCGCAGTGACCGAGCATCAGATCCGCACCAAGGCCGGTTTCGACTGGCACGGCGACGCACATCATGTCGGCTTGCAAGCATATGTCCAGAATAACTTCCTGCAACTCAGTTCGCTGGCCGCAGCTATTCCTGACTCGCTCTATAACGGCCGTCATAACATCCACCTCGAGCCGTACTACGCGTACGAAGGTCAACGTGTGCGCGTGCATGTGGGCGTGAACCTCGACGTGAATATCGGCATCGGTCAGAACGAGTTATCCGGAACTAAGAATATCTCCTTTGCTCCCTCGCCGCACGTGAACCTCGAGGCGCAGATTGCCCGCGAATGGCTCACTATCTATGCGGACGCCACCGGTAGCTTCGGACTCGGTTCGCTGCAGGAGTATATGGAAGAGAACCGCTATCGCTTGATTCACGAAGGTATCATTGACCATCACGTGCAGGCTTATACACCCGTCGATGGCGAGATCGGATTTCATATCCGTCCCGCACGCGGCTTGTTGCTGGAGATTCACGGAGGCTATGCCTATATGCTAAACCAGACGGTGCTTGTGGCGCATACCGCAAACACTCCTTTCGTAGAACTGGCGGGTGTGAACTACCTGCCCGGCGATTTCGGCTTTGAGTTTGCGACCTATAACCGCGGCAAAGTGGGCGGACAGATCAACTATCATTTCCGCGACGTAGTGCGTATCAACTTGAACGGAGATTACTATTTCTGGGCGGGTTCGATGCCGGTCTATGACTGTGCCAACTGGGATCTGTGCCTGCGAATCGACGGACGCATTGACAAGCACTGGTCGCTCTATTCAGAGAACCGCTTCGAGGGCAGCCGCACAGCGCTGGTTAGCGACGGAACGACCTATACGCTCCGTCCGATCATCGACCTCAACGCCGGTGTCGAGTACAACATGTGGGTTGGAAAGAAAGCTAGCGCTCCTAGTTCAAATAGTTCGGTTCTCCGCCCCGAGCCCAAGCCGAACCTGACGCTCTTCCTGCAACTCAATAACTGGTTGCACCGCAAGAACGAGTATCTATACGGCTACCGCTCCCAAGGTATCAACTTCCTTGTAGGTGCCACGTTTAGGTTTTGATACGGATGAGTGCTAAATAATTTTATTTATGTTTATGGCTGATTTTTTCTACTAAAGAAACTCATTCACTCATTCTTTCATACTCAACGGCAGCCATCAGAAATGCACCGAGGACTTTTCCCTCGGTGTTATTTTGTATGGGAACATCCTTGCCTATCAGGTAATACGCCGCTGAGCCGTTGCGGTCTTTGCTCAGGCCCGCCGATTGGCAACTGCCGAGAATCGTCAGGTCTGCGTCTTTGCCGCGAACGAATTGCTTCACGATACCTTCGTAGCCGCGTTTGCCGGCTTCTGTATGGTCGATCAAGCCCAAGCGAGAACCTTTCAGCAGCGCCGCGGTGATGAGGCACGAAGCGGAAGACTCGAGGTAGTTGCACTGGGTACCACCGGCTTCAACATTCGTATATTTATCCGAACCCGTGTCATCGATGCCTTGCGTCGCGCACTTCTCCGGTCCGTAGGCCAGCAACTGATACCAACAGCCCGTCTCTTTATCCTGCCGCGCTACCAATCCGTCCGCCAGTTGCGTCAACATACTTCGCAACTCATCGAAATGCTGCGCTGAAGGAAGAGGTTCCCCCTCTAACCACTCACCACTAACCTCTAACCCCTTTAAATACGCCTCGAGCACGTCCACCAACGCCAGCATATACCATCCTGCCGCGCGCCCCCAGTATTCCTCCGAGTGGTAGATCGCCGGATCGTAGGCGCAGGAATAGACATGCCCGCTTTCGGCTATCGTGCGCGCGTTATTATTAAGGACTATGTCGGTGAATAGCACGTGATACGGCAACTGTCTCTCTTCGTCCCATAGGTAGGGCCACGATACCTCAAACTGGTCATATACGTCATTCCAACCGAGGTTGGTTCCTTCCGTCGCACCAGTCACCAAGAGTTGCGCCAACAGCGCCGGACCCATATACGCACCATCGCACCACATCTGGCCGTAGTAGCTCTTACTCGGGTCATCCGTCGCCTTGTGCATCCATCCGCCTTCAGCGCCGCCGGAAGCGATGGTATAGCGATTCTTATGGTCCTCCAGTCCTCGCGCGCCGCGGCGCAACTGCTCCATGAAATACGCGGCGTTTTCGGCATTCTCAAACCGTCCGCCGGGCTTCGCGCCCTCGTATAAACCGAGGAACACTTTCGTGCAGTTCAGGTCGTCGAGGATGCCGCCTTTGTCAGTCGCGGTTTTCGTCAGTCCCCACGCGCATAGGCCTTCGTACCACGCGTCCGCCCAGGCGGAGTCTTGGTAGTATTCCCATACGTCAAGGATGCCTTTTGCTACTACACCGGGCACATAGTCCCACGACGCAGCCGCAGCCGGATTGGTGATGCCGTTAGTGCTGTTCGTATTCGGAAAACCGACTTCGGCATCTTTGTTATGCCAAGCCGTCATCCGCGCGTTGATCATCTTTGCTGCGTATCCCGCGACCATCTCGCGATCATTACGGACGTCACTGTCCGGTTTTTGGCCCGTCCTTCCGAACTTTCCGCAAGCGGCGAGGCATAGCCCCGCTGCCGCTATAACAAGTATCTGATGTATCTTCATTGTAAGTTTGTTTTCTAGGATACTAGTATACTAGGACCCTAGACCCCTAGTCCCCTATGACCCTATATTCCTACCCTCTCTTAGTAACCTCTTTGGTTTTTGCGCGCGGCGGACATTTTCTCTTTGATTCCACCCTCCTCTAAGAACTGCGCCTCTTTCTTTTTTATCCAGGTCCACATTCCCCTATCTGCCTGATGGATAAGTGTCAACGCTACATTGCAGAACTCCTCTATGCTCCATTGTTCATAGTATTTTTGGTAGTCAGCAAGCTCATGATGGCGGTAGCAATAACTTACCATAGCTTTGTAACGGGGATGGGTTTGATCCCATTGCTGCAACCGATGCACCATGAGTTGATCCTCATAATCTTCGCGCAACTCGATCAAACTGCCGCGAGCCACATTAACCAGCTTCAGCTGCATTTCTACGCTCGTCAAGCCGTCTTCCGTTCCTTCGGCTATATTCTGCTTTCCGCTACGCGCTGCCTGCTGCATTTGATCTTGGGTTCTATCGCCACGCTCAAGATAGCGCTCTTTGTACCAATAAGTCATATCAAAGAGAATCTTTGTCTTTTTGTAAAAGATCAAATCTCTATAATCGCCATTGGCATCCAAGAAGCCGCCACTATTAAGTTTTGCCATAGTTATCAATTTTTCTATGATACTAGGATACTAGGACACTAGTCCCCTAAAACCCTATGATTCTATCCCCTTAATATTCTGCGGCGGCGCGATACCTTGGATATCGCGTACGCGCAGGCGAGGAACATTAGCGCGAGGACTCCTTCGCCGAGAGGAACGTTTCCGGTATCGTTTGGATCAGTAGTCGGATCGGGGTTCGGTGGCAGAGGAGGCGTCACATCATTCTTCGCGCGGTTAGGTCCGGAAGTCATATACGCGCCGGAATTCACCGACCCGTCGTTGTTGAGCAGCGCCTCGGATGTCTCATTGCTCCATTGCCCGGAGTACGCACTCGTTGATTGGAACGAGGTACTGGGAGCCGCAGCAGTTGTCGCAATGCCGTAAACGGGTTGCGTCCGAACGCCTCGATAGGTACTCTTATATTCCACGGCTTTCGCCTGCGCAGCGCCCATAAGCATCAGCAGAGCAACTACCATCATCTTCCGCATCATCTTATTCATGGTTTTCATAATGTCTCTCCTTTCTCTAAACTTTAAACATTCAACATTACACATTACTTAACCATTACTCCTTCTGCGCTATATACCCTTCCGTTGAGAATGATATAGAGCTTGTCATTTACGAGCACCTTCCGTGCCTTCACGCCATCGCCGGTGTTCTCCGTACCCGTCGCAACAGACGGGGCATTGATTGGCGTCTTACTGATATAGAAGCGATTCGTGTCGCCTTCCTCGAAGGTGAACATGTAACTCTCTTCTTCGCTTATCAGCGTCGACTTCTTCTCCTTCAGGTCATTGAGGTAGTACTCTTTATTCGGACCGCTGAAGGTGAAGGTATATTCCGTCTCTTTGCCCGGCGCGAAACCAAGTACCGTTCCTTCGTATTCTGGCTGCGCTACAACCGCCATTGGACCAATAGCAGTCTCCGCGTACAACTTCGCCGAACGTCCGTCGCTACTCATGTACTTCGCTTCCCATCCGTTATCGAACTCCTCGCTGAACGACTCGCCCTCAAAGAGGTAGAGATCGGTGTGTGTCTGACTGTCAGCTACGCGGATACGGATTAGGTCTATACCTTCGTGTGATGCCTCACGTTTTGGCGCGCGAAGGTAAGGAGTCAGTTTATCGGATGCCGTGGAGCGTACATGGTCATTGTAGTTCAGCGTCAGCGTCGTCTCGCTATTCGCGATAATACAGAAGCCTTGCATTGCCGGAATAACCTTAAGCCCCTCCCAAGCACTCCAAGCGGCTGCTTCTATCGGAATAGCGAGCCACTGACCCGGAGTCTCAGAAGTTCCGTAAGTAACAGAAGCACCGTCCTTACCCGTGCAGTAGATATATATCGTCTTATCGACGATGTTTGCATCACTTACCAAACCTGTTTTCAGCGATGCGATATCGATTGGCGCGAGCCAACTGTTACCGACTATATTCTGTCCGGCACCGGCTCCTCCTGTGGTCAGAGTGATTTCTCTCTCTTCCGTCGAAGCCAGCGTACCTTTCATCTGATAGGTCTTGGCTTCTGTGAATGTCGTAGTAATACCTACTCCCTCGAAGGCCTCCAAACCTTCGTAGTATCCGCGGCGCTCCCATCCGCTTGCCTCAGTCCATACGTAGGTATAGATGCCCGCGCCGGCAAATGCAGGATTGACATCGATATACGTCATCGGCACTGCGAAGTACTGGAACTGATATGCACTGCTCTCCGTGCGTCCAAGGCTGTACAAATTCACGGTCGCCTTCGTGTCGCCCTTGTCATTGTTGAATACCAATGCCGCCTGGTTAGTCGCATTCGTGTTAATAACCAGATTATTGGTATCTGTCGGCATCAGGTCTGCCTTGTTGTAATACGGAGCCTCAGCTGTACGTATCTCGCCGCCTACTACCAACGCACCTGTCGGGTTAATAGTTAACTTACCGGTGCAAGTACCGCTACCACCTTTGAACTTACTACTTGTTCCGCCGGTAACGATATCTATTTGTGCGGCTTTAGCCGTCACGCCGGAAATCTCGCACGGCTTCAGGATTCGCGCACGTACCATCGGACTATTCGGCACAACGCCCTTCGACCAGTTCGTCGGAGTATTCCAATCGGTACTCGTTGCACCGGTGAAGTAGTTCGAGCAGTCATCCACTTCCTCCATGTTGGTCTTAAGCAGATAGGTCAACGCGTTCTCAATAATGATCTTTCCTTCTTCAGTCAACGCGTTCGGAAGGGCTTTCGCGTTCAAACCGAGCAACATCAGACGAGCCGCCGGTTCTTCCTGACGTTCAACGCCGGCATAGTGCGCGCCATCGCTGATCTCGCCCAAGAGCAACAGACTGCTTACATCGCTTGCCGAGAAACCTTGCAGTGCCGGCGTTCCGTCGTAATCTGTTGCATCTGTAGCCAACGCAGAATACGGCGACTTAGTTTTGTCTACCATCGTTACCGTCCAATAGGTCGTTCCGTCCTCGACTGTCGCTACCACGTTTGCGCCTTCTTCCAGACCGTTGAAGATCTCGTGGTCCTTACAATCGAGCTTCATCGCATACTGACGCGGATTCGGTGATGTCGGGTTACCGTTGATGCCCTTGCTCTTCCAGTTTGCGAGTGCACTTACGAAAGCCTCCATCGTCAATATCGGACGAACATCTATAAGGGCGCCTAAGGCATTGATATAACCCTGTGTCTTATATGCATCTTTACCCGACACGCCATCAGGTACTGTCTGCGTACTCGGGTCATCGGTTATAAGGATCACATCGAATTGCGAGTAATGCGCTTTGAGCGTTGAGTCTACTGTGCTCCAATATGCATTGCGTCCGGTTAACGAGAACTGACGCGCGCTGGCTGCCGTTCCTACGGAATCCAGATAAACGTATAACGGAGACGTGGTTGCGTGAGCTGCCGTAAATGCCGTTATTTCACCGCCCTTCGTTCCGTCTACCACAAAGGCCACAGACTTAGCCGTTGTCGCTGCTTGCTTGTGAATCACGATACTCAACTCACTGGAGTTGCCGCCACAGGCCGTTGCCGTGATCTTCAGCGTCACGTCGCCTGTAGTCAGGCCACTCGGCGCAGCGCCCGCAGATGTCTGACCGTTTAGATAGATGATTCCGTCATCGCCCAGACGGAACGGACATCCACCAAAACCGGTAGTTACATCATTGGCTTCATCCCAAATCTTATCGTCTCCTATCTTAACGTAGAAACCGGTTGCGTTTGTGGTCTGTACCAATGCGACATCCGGCGTACGACGGCCGTTCTTGACGTACCACTGGTTCACAATCTTCGATGCCGTTGCACTCTCGCTGGCCTCAAGAGTTACGGTATTGGTCGAAGCCATCGCACAATGACCATCACCGGTATTCGTAACTATTACATAGTACTCGCCGGCTGTAGTAGCAGTATAGTTATCTTGATCCTCACCAACCTCATCATCCGAGCCTTCTGCTTTGACCTTGTACCATTGATACGATACGCCTTCCGCGGCAGTATGACCGGTTACCGTCATTCGGATACCGTCGCAACCCAAATCCTCCGTACTAATCGTTCCGGCTTCGTCATCGCAGTCATCTACGACGTGGATAGCATAGGTTGCTGTAGCCTTATTGTAACAGCCCGATTCAGCCAAAGTAGCCGTAATGGTTGCATCACCAGCGCCTTCAACGTGCACCTTACCCGTCGTGGCATTAACAGTTACAACACTCGTGTTGCTACTTGCATATGTGATTGCACCAAGGCTATTCTTATCCTGCGTTGCAGTGAACGTGAAGTCCGCATCACTCGTCTTTTTGTTCAAGCGGTTATTACCACTATCCCAATCTTCATCACTGGATACAGCCGGCGACCACGACAGCGTCGTAGTAACTTTACTGTCACTCGGCGAGATATCCTTCACTACGACATTATCCAATCGGAACTCATGTTTCTTTACACCGCTACTTGGGTTATTACCTATATAGAGGTTCTGCAAATCCTTGCTTGCCGTAGTGGCTGCCGCAGCGTTAATTATTTTGGTATAAGTACTTGCTGCTCCGGCTTGCGTCTTCAACCAAAGATCGAATTTATCATTTGCCAAAGTAGTCGTTCCGGATCCTGTCGGATTATTGTACGTCAAATCCGAACCCGTGTTATTGATAATCCATACAAACGACAACCAAGTCTCCTGAGTAATACCCGTCGAATAAAGTTCCGTCTTTATATTTTCGTACGCATACAGTTTTGCAGTTGAGTTCGAATAGATACCGAACCCGGAATGTACCTTACTAGACGCTTGTGAAGTACCGCTTGCCAATCCATCCGAGAAACCATCTCCCACTGCAAATTGCACACCAATCGAAGAACCTGAAGATAGATTCTTATACCATATATCCATCGATACTTGCAATGCCGTCGGGGCGGTTGCTGCAAAATCGGAGGTGCGATTCAATGACCAATATACCGGATTATCGCCATTTCCATATACTTGGAAGAATCCCGTTGCATCTACGCTATTACCACCCGTCGAAGAGTTAACCGCTATATTACCCTTCTTGATAGAACTTGCAAGAGAGGTGAATAGGTTTGTACCACTTCCTACTAAGTTGCTCAAAGTAGAGGAGGTATTGTAGGAATGCGAATAAGTGGACGAACCATCATTTACGTATGCCACAGCCGTTGCCGTACTGAAGTCATTCGAGAAAATGGTTGTTGCGCCGGCACTACCGCCACATCGCTCAATATCAATCTCTTCTGTGCTGGTCTTAGCTCCATAGTCGCCATGTGCAGGGATGTTAATAGAGAGTTCTATTTCATCGCCCACAACACTGGTACCTACCGCGAAGGTGATCGTCACGGTCTTACTCGGCGAACTTGTTGTGCCGGTTATAGAAGCTGTTACACCGGATGTTACATCACCTAACTCTATGTCCGTCACATCGCCTGTCCAAGTTGCTATCGTAGCCGTAATCGTATAGTTCTTACCGCCGAGATTCGGAGTTACGGCATCACCAGCACCGCCAATCTGCACATCGCCCCAAGTAACATTGTAGTCATCGGTCCAAATAGCATACAGCGTCATATTAGCCGTTAACTCAATCTCCTCACCTTCACTGTATGACTCACCACTTCCATTGGCCGCCGTATTCCAGCCGGCAAAGACATGATCCTCAAGCGCAAAGCCATTATCCGCTACAGTCACATAGTGACCTTCCGTGTCCGAAGTCGAACCCGTGGCGTCACCAACATTACCAGCTCCATCGCCGTTTGCGTTATAGGTAATTGTGTACGTGTTCTCCGTCCACTTAGCCCAGAACTCTTTGTTGCCGTAGTCGGAAGTACCGATAGCGGTTATATTATCTCCGGTCAGACCACTATTGTTCTTCCAACCATTGAACGAATAACCTGTATTGGTCATATTGCCAGCCACCGGCAGCGTCGCGCCCGTACCTACTGTATATGTCGCAGGTGCGTCATACGCGCCCGCCCAACTTGCACCGTTCAGGTGATAGGTAATACCATACGTATTCGGAGTAAACGTAGCACTTACCGTCACATCAGCTGCCGGCATAGTGAATGTTGTCGGGTTTGTAGTGGAGGATGTTACCGAAACAGGATCTCCACTATCGTCTTCCGCAACAGACCAACTCGAGAAACTATAACCCGAACTCGGTGTAGCTGTAATTGTTACCGTTGCATCCTCTTCCGCAGACGACGCTGATGCTCCACCTACCGTCACTGCAATTGTACCATTCGTCGCGCTGGTAGAAATGTCATACAGCGTAGCAGTGCTCTCCGTCTCGCCATCAATAACGATGCTCTTACCGAAACGATAACCGTCTGTCCATCCGTAAGCATAGATTTTTAGGGTTACGTTGCCTGTTACAGATCCATATGACGAGAATTTAATATAAGTTAGTTTTCCATTCGTAACATTAGTAATTATTCCTTCTATATCTTCGGTATCATCGTCATCATCTGTCAAAACAGCCTTGAATGTATTGGTATTACTATTAACCGGTTGTACCGGGATATAAATTGCCGACACATTCAGCTTCTTGCCTGATGCCACAGTAAAGCCAAGTGACATATATTTGTCCGCGTCATAGGAAGAAAGACTTGTTATCTTAGCCGTTTGACCGCCATTACTATCATTTCCTCCCTTGGAATCGGTATCGATAGTAATACCTGTTGTGTTGGTTAAAACAGAAGTACTCGTAATATCTGAAGCATATGTACCACTTGTGGCCGGAGCACTCGGTGTTCCCCAAGAAGTACCCTTACCTGCTGGTAATGTCTGCTTAATCAAACCGCTTTGGTCGGCAACAACAGTAATGGTTCCTGATGTCACTGAACCTGAACAATAGTTTCCAGTTGCAGCTACAGATGCCGTTACAGTTGCAGAACCGGCTGCCTTTCCTTTAGGCATGTCATTTGATATTTCCACATAACTTGTTGCACTACTTGTGTAAGTTACCGTACCGCTACCGGTATTACCGCCTATCGTTGGAAATATAGTTATACCTACTCCAATAGTTGAGAAAGGATAACTCCACGTCGGAGTAATACTCGTACAAGTTGTTGCAGCATCTTCAGCATCCGTCGTACCACCATCTGTACAATAGTCTTCACCATCACCCTTTGACTGTACCTTACAGTAATAGGTTGTGCTGGCAGTAAGACCTGTCAGTGTCGCACTATTCGTCGATACATTATATGGACTGCCTTCCGTCGGAGTCACTGGGCTTGTACATTCCTCGTCGGAATACAGATATACATCATAACTGCTTGCATTACTTGCAGCCGTCCAACTGAACGCCAGACTATTTACTCCCGCTGTCGAACATGTCAATCCCGTCGGTGCTGCAACAGAAGTACAAGCCGTCTCTATTTCGCCATAGAACTTAATATCCGGACCCATACGGAACTCTGTCGGATTCTTGCTATCGTCAGTGTCCCATGCATAAATCTTCAATGTTATATTACCTTTTAACTCTAAATCGCTTGCAAAATTAAAGGTTGCAGGTGTCAGAGTTGCTTCTGTAGAAACAGCAAGTGTATTGGTACTATTATATACATGGCTGTTATTGTCGGAGATTTGAGCCTTATAGGTTCGGCTTCCCGAACTAACGTTAAATACTTTACAAGTAATTTTCTCAGGCACAATTTTATAGCCGGTAGCAAGTGTAAAGGTAAAGTTTGCACTATTTGATGGAGGATCTGATGTCGTAACCTCAGCTTCTGCCATCAATACTTTCGCCGTTGCACTTGTTGACGCCTTCTCGCCTCCTGCATCGCATGACGTTGCAATGGAACTAATTTCGGTATTTCCATGATTCGATGTACTTGCCGCTCCCCATGTTGCATTATTCACATTCATCGTCCAGCTAACCAGCGGATCTACTGCCGCGTTCGCAACAATCTTACGTGCTTCGGTTGTGACCTCTCCGCAGGTACCGGTTACAACGCACTTATACCATTTGGTGCCAGCCGCTGCAGGGGTAACACTATATGACGCACTCGTGCCACCCGAAGCCACATTGCTATAAGTACCGCCTTCCGTTGCGCTCTCTTTCCATTGATAACTCAAACTCGTTCCGGCTGCAACAACAGTCAGTGTTGCCTCCTCGCCTACCGTCACTTCCCGATTCGTCGGCTGAGTTGTAATAGAAGTCGCCGTTCCGGTAGTTACAGTTATCTTGGAGCTATTCATCTGACGCTCAGTATATGTAGCATCAGCTACCGCATAAACAACATACGTACCTGCTCCCAAACCTGTCCACGTCAATGCATACCCCGTTCCTGTTTTTTGAGTCTCAGCAATAGGCGTACTACTATCTTCACGCAACTCGTACGTTACACCATCTTCACTACCGGCCAACGTCAACGTAGCTGTCTCTTCACCACAAAGAACCGTTTTGTTCACCGAGAAGTCATATTTCGTCGGCTGAATCTTATTTACCGTTATGCTGCACGTTCCTGTTACGCCGCTTCCGTCATGAGCCGTTGCAGTAATAGTACAAGAACCCGGAGCCTCAGCAGTAACCAAACCTGTGCTACTTACTGTTGCAATAGAACCGTTGCTGGTACTCCAAGTAACAGTCTTATCCAATGCCGTAGCAGGCAATACCTCTACTGACAACTGTTGTGTACCTCCTACATCTAATGTCTTGCTCGATGGACTAACCGTAATAGAAGTAACCGGTATCGGACTCCATACAGCATAAAGTGTCATGTCTGCACTTAACGTAACATTATCTGATGGATCATAGTCTCCATCTATCGTTCCGGCATCTGCATCATCCTCATCCGGGTTCCATCCGGCAAACGTATATCCCGTCGGAGCTGTCATTCCCGAACCGGCAGCGACCTCCACCGTCCGCTCTGACGAAGTGCCGCCTACGGGCACACTTTGTGCACTAGGCTCCCCGCTTCCGCCTTTAGCATCATAGGTTAATACATAATGGGGATAGTATTGGCAATACCAGTTATTGGTGTTACTGCTAGACCAAATATGGAATTTACCTTTACTACCATACACTGACCAACTTCCAGTAAATGCTTGATCACTTCCTCCTGTTATCTCAAATAAGTTCTTGTCGGATGGCAAATCTTGATTAGTTGTTTGATTCCATTTATTGTCCCAATTGACAACAGGATCTACCTGTACCGGATTAAGACGTCCAAATAAAACATGATTGTAAGAATATGTATTAGGAATCCAAGCTTCGTAGACTCCATCACCATCTGGATCGGTCATTATGGCACTATAACCGCTATGACTACTATCATCCCAGTAATACATCACAAACTTCGCATTATCATTTTTCCAGGTGGCATTGGGCTTTAAGAATATAGGCCGTCTTGTCTCTGAACGGTTTGTCCATACATAACCCGAAGCTGTTTTAAGACCAACATACGTGAAGTGGTCAGCATTATCTGCCGTAAAGCTCGTTAGCGGAGTAGTCCATTCGTCTTCCATTACATCATCTGCATCATCTGGAATAAATGCTGTAGATGTCCAACCATCGCTGTCTGTGCCTCGGCGGAGTATATAGCCTGATGGAACGAAACCGACGTACTTATTAGATTCGTTATTATCACTATAAATCTGCACATACCCTTTTGCGCCTTCCATTACATTTGTACTGATAGAACCTAAGGTATTAGAGTGGTCTTTACCATAACGCATACTTGATAACTGCAAGTTTGCGGACTTTGCGTTGTCATTATGCCAACTGCCTTGCCATCCTACATACGTCCACTGGTCGCTGGAAGGTATAGTCCACTCTTCCGTGATATATGTTGTTGAACTACCCACCTGGCTAAAGCACATCATCTGATCTTCACTTCCCTTCGTCGTCCCATAATGGAAAGAATAATTAGCACAATCAGCCGCAGCAGCCTCATATGTAACCTTTATCCATGGGATAACAACTGTCTGCGGAGATGATGATGCCCAAATTTGAGTACCTCCTGAATTTAGAAGTTTCTTATTTGTTCCATCGTACTTAACTGCCCTGTATATACGAATGCACCCCGTTCCGGAAGGAATACCTGAAAGAGTTATCGTGTGAGAGGCAGAATTATTATTTGCATTAGATAAAAGCGGAATGGATATAGTGTCTAAAACAGAGTTGTTCTCCATTGAAAATGCTGACGCAAAACATACGGCTATGCATCTACTAACGGTAGATCCACTTGAAGCCAAACGAATCTGCATTCCGGTTATGTTATAGCCACTTGATGCTTTTAATTCAATATAATTTTTATTTGCGTTTGATGTTGCAGAAGTACTTAACACCCATGAAGCTTCTTTGGTCGCTGATGAATTATATATTTGTCTGTTTGAGGTAGCACTTCCTAAACTATCTAATTTAAGAGTCACCTGCCCTCTAATCAAGGTATCAACCTCATTACTATTCACATACCCTCTTTGTCCGGAAGTCGCATTCGCTGTAAACGTAACTTGCGTATCACCCCACATCTGTCCGATGGAGAGCAATAGTGCTGTCAGCATTAACGATGATTTTATTAATTTAGACTTTTTCATAGTATTACTTAAGTTATTTGGTTACTTGATTTAATTTATTTAATTCGTTTAGGGTATATACCTCTATCTTCAATCCATCATATTGTTCGGATATGTTATGATAGTAGGTTTTTATTTCCTTTTGCACTTTCGCGTTCTCGGTCACAAAGACAATCAAAAGGTACGTTTGCTTTCTTGTCTTGTAGGTAATCTGCTTCTGCGCCTCTAACAGTTTATCAAAAGCATGGACTTTCTCTATCGGTCGCTTTCTGCGAGTGAAGGAAACTTCTATAAGGGTATTCTTATCCTCTTCCTGCACAAAACCATCCAGAAGAATATATCCGTTATCCAACATCAGTTTTCTGTCTTCCTCCAGAGCCGGATACCTGGTACGCAGATGGTTCAATGCCAATCGCTCCGCCGCCATGGATGCCTGCATAAACTGCGACAAATCCATCATCTTCGTCTCAGACGAAGCCTGATTGGCTTGCATGAGTTGCGACACCTCACTTAAATCAGCAAATTGAGCTTTGGGGGCATTACCTACTGCTCTTTTCAGTTGGGTAAGTCCGGTTTTCGGGATATTTGGTTGCTGAACCGGTTTGGGTTCTTCTGCTTGCGCTTCCTCCGCCTCCTTACGACGTTTATTCTCTTTCTCGGATTGGGAAGTTTTCTCTGTCTTGACTTTCTTTCCCTGCAATGCCGCAACGATATCGTTGATCTCATCAATGAACCCGGCATGGCTTCTGCTGATGTGCAACAAGATCATTGCCACAAACACCAGATAACACCACGACGAGTCCGAATAGACGCACAAGGCAGCTATCGAACCAAAAGCGAGTACGTTTCTTATAATGGAAATGATGTTTTGCTTGTCTTTTATCGTTCGGCACCGGTCACAGATCTCTATAATACCCCATACCACCAGCACAAGTGCCAATACGACAAGGAGCAGCAGAAGCAGGAAATCCTTCTTAAAAGCCTTTGTATCCTCCAATAGCGTGCGGAACCATGACTTCTCCTCAGCCACCTTTACCTGATCCACACCACCGGTTTTCTGCGCCTCCTCTGCCTGTATCTCTTCGCTCTGCGGCAGCGTGTTCTCCGCGCCTTGCACCAATACCGCTTGTCCGATGGAGTCGCGTTGCAAAGAGTCGCTGTCGCACTTGCTCGCCTCCGTTCCCCACACATTTCCGCATGCCAAAGTGAGCAGCAATGTTACCATTGCCGCCAGACGCAGGGGGTTGAACGAGGTTATTGCCTTATTTCCTGCTGGTTTCCACCTGGTCCCAAAGGGTGCTGAATGGGTGCTCAATGGGTGCTCAATGGCTCCTTCTTCCGACATCCGCCCAACCTGACTCCAAGAACAAGCCAAGCCTGCTCCTTTTTTCACTACATTAGACAAACCGTTAAGTAAATTTGTTCTCATGATATCTTGTGTTTTTATATGTTAGTTTCTTATTATATTTGCGTTATTATAGGCATATTGAAAAAACAAGTAGATGACACGTATTACGCATCATCTACAAACAGATTAGGTTATTTATGGGACTCAGCCCACGAAAGATCACATAAGCCGCTTCAAGTCTTCAACGGAAGGAAGAGCTTTTCGATATTGTTCCGGTAATTCATTGGAAGAATGATAAGTAGCTACTCCCATCGGTTTAGTCATGTCACGAAGGGTAAACTCCACCTCTGTATTATCTTTATCACGGCAGAGCAAAATACCAATAGACGGATTCTCCTCCGGCAACTTCACTAACGAATCCAAAGCCGATAGATAGTAATTGAGTTTGCCGGCGTACTCAGGCATAAACTCTCCGCCTTTCAGTTCGATAGCCACCAAGCATCGCATTCTCCGATGGTAGAAAAGCAAATCCAACTTACGCTCTTTGCCGTTCACAATTATACGGTACTGTTCCCCCATAAAAGCGAACTCACCACCAAACGACATCATAAAGTTCTTCACGTTCTTCACAATCTGCTCCTCCACATTGTGTTCATCAACTAAATCCGGATTCTCAATCACCAGAAAATCCAGCACGTTATCTTCTTTGAAGGTTTGCATCGCTACTTGGCGCTGTTTCTCGTCCGGAATAGTAAGCGCAAAATTACTCGGCATCGAACCTTGCTGATGGTAGAGATTGTTACGGAGCGCATTCTTCAATCCTTCTCTGCCCCAAAATTCACGAGCACAGCGCTCAACGTAGAAAATTTGTTCGTCAAACGTTTGTACATTGGAGATAATCCGAATGTGATTGTCAAAGCCAACAACTAAGAAGCATCTTAACAGTTCTTCTCCTAATTCGTTCGCAGGCTGCGAACGTTTTGCATCTGACAATTCGTTCGCCACCTGCGAACGAAAGTCAATGAGTTCAATATGGTCTATTACAGGCACCATATCAAACGTGCTTTCAGCTTGCGGTTCGAATACCGGCTGCCATGCTTCGTAGAACAGACGCATCTTGCGCATGTTTGCCTCCGAGAAACCGGTTAAACCGGGCATCTCTTGTTGTAATTGACTGGAGATACTCTTGAGCGCCCCGCTACCCCACCGGGCATTACGCGTGTTTTGCGAAATAAACTTGCCCACCGAATAGTACAAACGCAACGTTTCTCCATTGGCCAACTAGGCTGCACGATAGCGGGCAACGCTTATCGCTTCACGAATCTTCTTTACTTCCTTGATGTGGTTTTGTTGAATTGATTGCTCCATTTGCGAAAATTTTCACAAAGGTACAATCTTTTTTCGACATATGCAAGTTTTGAAGCGAAATTTCGGTGCTTATCCTATATTTTCCCTCTTATCTGTTTGTTTTTCATTATGTCAAAGATCTTTCGCATCTGTTTTTAGTCTCGATGCCCGACTATATCTCTATATTCTTAATGTATTTAAGTGTTTTATGTTATTCTATTTTGGATTCTCGCAAGGATGCGAGAAAAATGCACGGTGTTTTTTGGGTTGTTGTCGGATGGCATCCGACGTAATGGACGGAGGACTTATATTGTTCTGATTGTACAATTTTTAGGTTCTCGTCAGAACATGGTCCCGTGATGGTCCTGTTCTATACCGTATTTTTATGCGTTTCTGCTTGTTCCTTTTTTCACTACATTAGACAAACCGTTAAGTAAATTTGTTCTCATGATATCTTGTGTGTTTAATTATTATCTCGATTTTTATCTTTTTATCTTATTTCGTTTTATGGTGCCATCTATGCACCTAATACCATTTTCGTAACATCACGAAAATGGTTATAATCGTGCTTTAATAGTGCTTATCTGCGTCGAATCCATCTGTGTGAAAGCAAAAAACCGCTTGCCGGCATCTTTCAGCGATGCTCCAATAATATATATCGTTTCATCATCAATAATCATAAATCTATCATGGAACACAGATGTCGTTTTTATCTCTAAATCTCCATACTGCGCATTAAAGTTCTTCTCTGCCAATTGCAAAGCCTTTGTGATTTCCTTCGTATAGATACCCACCCTCACTCCGGCTTGTTTCTCACTCATCATTGCCAACACCGATTCATCTACATAATTATCTATCAGCGTGATCGATTTCTTAGCCGACTTAATCAGTTTCTGCACAAACTCATAGGCATCAAAGATCTGTCCATCTACGAAAATCCCTTCTCTCGGAGGCAGTGCCGCATGTACAAAAGACTCTATTTGCGCTTCCGTTTTTGCAACTCTTTGTTCCAAACGCTCAAAGCGATTACTAATCGCATAGCCGTATCTCAAGTAATTATTAAGCACCTTCGTCGCCCATTGCCTAAACTGCACGCCCCTCTGACTTTTTACGCGGTAGCCCACAGAGATGATAACATCCAAATTGTAAAATAGTACATGGCGAGATATTTTACGACCGCCTTCATTTTGAACTATTAAAAAATCTTTAACAGTTGCCTCCTTGAGCAATTCACCTTCTTTGTATATATTGCGGATGTGAATGCTTATATTAGGTACCGTTGAGTCGAATAACGATGCCATCTGTTGCTGGCTTAACCATACCGTCTCCTCTGACAGTTGCACATCCAACTGCACAGCACTATCCGCGCTGCGGTAGATGACTACCGTTTCATCACTTGGGTTGTTTATTTCAATTTCCTTTGCCATGGTATCTGTTATTTTTTCCGGATGTATTGTGGTGTTGATGCTTTTCATTTGTATGTGTACGTGGATGCATGTGCGTACATTACAATTCGGCTGCAAAGGTACTGCTTTTTTACAACATAAATGTGCATAAATTGAGTAAAAATGGAAAATTATCACCAATTTTGCTAACTATACTTAGCAAAATGTCCTTTTACGTATATACGCATGCCCGCGCACACGTTCCATAATATATTATTGATAGACTTGCTGTGTTTAGGAAATAGACAAGTTAATTTATGTTTATCTCTTTAAAATGATTAACTCGTAGAGTTATTAATTGATGGTGAAAACTACCTACAAATTTATTTGTAAGAAGTTTTAAGTAAGCAATTAATACAAAAAGTATAGCTTTTAATCATTTTAAAGTGTTTATTTGGTTTTATTTTCTTTTTTGGATAGGCGCTAAGTATAATCCTACAAAAAATAGGGCCGCCGAATGGGCGACCCTAAAAAGTGTACAGCATATTACCAGGTAATTACCAGCACTTGATCAGCACTTTACCAGGACTAAAGTCTAGGATTACCAGGTAAATACCAGCATTAAAGACTTGCTTCGTATGCTTTCGCATCCATGAGGCTGTCGAGTTCAGCAGCGTCCTTGATGGCAATGCGGATGATCCATCCCTTGCCATAGGGGTCATTGTTAACCAACTCCGGCGCTGCGTCCAACTCCTCGTTCAGCTCCAGTACCTCACCCGTAACAGGCATGTTGAGGTCACTCACCGTCTTAACGGCTTCTACCGAACCGAACACCTCACCCTGGCCTACCGTCTCACCTACCGTAGGAACGTCGATGAAAACGATCTCGCCTAACTCCGACTGCGCATAGTCCGTGATGCCGACAAACGCCTCATCACCCTCTACACGAATCCATTCATGCTCGCTTGTATAGCGAAGATTATCAGGAAAGTTCATTGCTTAATGAATTAGTGAATTAGTGAGTTAGTGATTACTTACGAACTACCGGCGTGCCGGGAATCTGGTCACCCAGCGTAGACATCGCGCAGCGGAAACCGATCTTCGACGAACACTTGTCTTGGTCGAGGTAACGACGCGTAGACGGGTTCAGCCAATAGATGCGGTCAGCCCAAGAACCACCTTTGTAAACGCGGCTCTTCTTGGTGATACGCGGAGCGAGGATATCCGTCGGGTCGGTCTTGATAGCGGCGAGGTTCTCAATACCTACGGTATCCAGCGGATAGTCGGTGTCGAACAAGCTTGCGAAATCGCCATCGAGTACGTCGCGCTTATCATCCTCACGACCCCAGGTGATCTTGATGCAACCGGTCGAATCCATCTCGAACTTACCGTTGTCATCCAGTACCGGGCGGCTGTAGATATTTCCGCGGAAGGAGTTGTACTCGCTCGTCTCCTGAAAGGTCGTCTCGCGGTATACATCCAGTACCCACTCGTTGACGTTACCAGCCATGTTATACAGACCGAAATCGTTCGGCGCAAACTCATCCACCGGGTTGGTGATCACGCGACGATCGTTCAGCGCACCGCTGACACCCATCATATCGCCACGACCACGAACGAAGTTCGCCTGCATCATACCGAGGTTCTGCTTGCTCATCTCGCGCGGATGATAACCCGACCACGGATAAACCTTACCCTCGATCGTCAGACCATCCTCGCCGGCAACAGGTGCGTAAGCCGCAAACTCCCACTCCGACTCCGTCGGCAGACGATAACCGGTTACGAAAACACCATCAGCAATATTCACCTTACGCTCTGCGCCGTAGCTGTCGCGTTTCGGACGACGGCCGTACTCCGGCATATAGGTAGCATCCATCAGGTACTTCTCGGTATTGAACACAAACTTATCGCGGATCCACTCGAAGCTCGGACGATACATCGTTACCGTCTGCTCCGGATCCTCCGGACTTACCTCTTCATAAGAGAACATCTCATAACCTGTCTGCTGCTCCCACTCATCCTTGTAAGCCTCGTCATCCGTCGGCTGAAGATCAGCAAACGGCGGAACAACGATAGCGCCGGCATTGATAAGCGCCATCTCATTCACACGGTCGGTACGCCACTGGCAGTAAGCCATCGCTTGCTCCCACGTAACACCTACTACCGGATAGAAAGAGAAAGCAGGGTGCTCGAAATAGTTGTCCTCATACGGATCGTTGTACGCCAAGTCCTCACGCCATACCTTGTGGTCCGGACGAGCCTTGTCCACCAACTCCGGAGCTACTGCGCCGAAAACGAATTCCAACCAGTGCAGGTACTCATTCCAGTTGAGGTTCGTGATCTCATACTTGTCCATGTAGAACGAACTAACGGTCAGCGTACGGGTCTCGTTGTTACGCGGAGCGGTCAGGAACTCATCCTTCTCTCCCACCGTGAACGAACCACCCTGAATAGGCAGCATGCCCACCGGGTTCACATTGCCCACACCTTCATTGGCCTCAAAATTCGTAGTCTTTCGGTCAAAATAATTCCAACCGGTGGTGTTACTAACGCGCGTATTCAACTCACGCTGGTTACACGACACAGCAGCCATTGCCACCGAAACGATCAAGAGATACTTAAATACGTTTTTCATATAGTTATTAAAAGTTTTATATGTTTCTATATCTATTTTCCCCGTACGCGAATTGCGCGCGTCAGCACATGCGTACGTAATTCAGCCTGCAAATGTACAGCTTTTTTTCCATATACGCAAAATTTTCATTACTTTTTTTCGATTTTTTTGCATATTTCGGCAATTTTTACTATCTTTGCACCCGCAAAAGCATCATTCCGCAGCGTGAAAGCGCAGATAATGGCGATAGGTAATGTGACGCCGGATAGTTTCTATGCGGCTTCGCGGTTGGGCTCTACGGACGCCGTAGTGGCTTGGGCGCAGCAGGCGCTGGCCGATGGCGCAGACATCCTGGATATCGGCGCGTGCTCCACTCGCCCGGGCAGTACTCCGGCTTTCGAAGAAGAGGAATGGCGTCGTCTGGAACCCGCCCTGGCGGCTTTACGTAGCGCCTTGCCGGAAACCCGACTGTCGGTCGACACCTTCCGCCCGGAGATAGCCCGTCGCGCCTTGGCGCAATTCGGGTCGCTGATCATCAACGATATCTCCGGCGGCTGCGAAGCGATGTACGACGTTGTTCGTCAGGCGCACGTGCCGTATATATGGACGCTGCGCGGCGATCTCGACCTTCCCGCCCGCATGCCTGAGTTGCGCAACATCGACCTCATCCTCGATCCGGGATTCGGGTTTATCGGTAGTACCGAAGCGGACTACGAGTGCATGCGTAACATGCATAGCCTGCGCGCGCACAACCTGCCGATACTGGTCGGCGTGAGTCGTAAGTCGATGGTGTGGCGGCCCTTAGGCCTGACGCCCGAGACCTGTCTCGAAGCGACGCAAGCCCTGCAGCTCTACGCCCTCGAGCAAGGCGCCACCATCCTGCGCACACACGATGTCAAAGAGACCGCACAGACCATTAAATTGTTTAACAACATATGCAATTTTTAGCTTTTTCGTTCAGCTTCAAGGATGTGATCGATATCCTATTGGTCGCTTGTATCATGTATGAGATGTACCGCTTGCTTCGCAAGACGGGCGCGTCAAACCTCTTCTGGGGTATCCTGGCCTTTGTCGTAGTATGGTTCCTTGTGTCGTTTGTGTTCCAACTCGACTTGACGGGTGCGATCTTCGACCGTATCATCTCCGTCGGCGCCATCGCCCTCATCGTCATCTTCCAAGATCAGATACGTATGTTCTTCTTCCGTATCGGCGCGCGTTTCTCGTCCTGGCAACTGTTCCGCCGCAATGAGAATGAGACGGCTTCGCGTCAGCAGGTACTGGAGATCACGCAGGCTTGCCGTCATATGGCTTCTACCAAGACCGGCGCACTCATTGTCCTCGCCGGCGAAGCGAATCTCAAAGAGATAGTAGATACGGGCGAGCGCCTGGATGCACAGGTGTCCGCGCGCCTATTGGAAAACATCTTCTTTAAGAACACCCCTCTCCACGATGGCGCGGTGGTGATTCGCGAAGGACGCATCATCGCTGCGGCATGTATCCTGCCGGTCAGCAAGAACCAGGAGATTCCGCAACATTACGGCCTTCGTCACCGCGCAGCGCTCGGTATAACAGAAAAATCCGACGCCACATGTATAGTGGTGTCGGAAGAGACAGGTGCCATTTCCGTAACCAAGGAAGGCACGATTCGGGAAGTGAGCGCCGATGAGTTATTCCTCGTACTTCACTCCACCGCTGCGGACGCTGTTCCCAATACTTGATCCGTATGCGTCGCGACAGATGACGCACTTACCGGGCTCCGGCATCCGGAATAGGATCGTGAACTTCAATCCCACCATCAGGTTCTTTACCGCAGTGGCAAACTCCGTCGTGGACATAATATCGTTCATAATCAACCGGTCCGGACGAATCATCGACTCGTTCTTGCCGTCCGGATTATAGACATAATCCTTCGAATTCGGATTGGTATCATACGTCGCCGTGATATTCAACATAGGGTTCGAGCCCTGTTTGTGCAGGTCAAACAAGCCGTAGTCCACAAACGCAGCCAGACGATACTCCACGCGATCTTTCGGCACGTCAAAGCCTACCGCATCCGTCACAATACCGCCTACACGGCCACCGATTTCCAGACTCACATCCACGTCTAAATTCAGGTTCGTCTGTACGCCGCCCTTGACGCTCTTATCCTTAAAGAACTGGTACTCCGGCATATTGCGGAACTCTCCTTGACCGTAGCGCGTATAGTCACCGTAGGTATTGAGCGTCGCAACCGTTTGCGTCTTGGTCCAGACATTGGCATTCAGCTTCGCGCCGACCAACATATAGAAGCGTCTATGCTGGAAACCGACCATCAACGGCACTTGCGCAGCAATGTTATTATAGCGGTCCTTACGGCCTTTTAACTCATACACATAATCGAATTTCACGCCCTGCAAATCCTCTTGGTCCCCCAAAGTCGCAGACAAATCCGCTGACTGCATGAAACTCGTCATACCGCCCCAAGCGCCTACACCGACATCAAAGAGGAATTGCGTCGTTCCATATGCCGCTCCGGCACGCAACTCATACACAAAACCTACTCCACCGGCCACACCGAGACTACCGGTATATTTACTGCCGGACGGAAGCATCGTCCATTCTCCGACATTAGCAGACGCACCAATGTAATTGGTCACCTTCGCACTCACACTACCGCAAAGCAGCAGCGCAAGCAGCATTATTCCATATGAGTGACGATTTTTCACAGAATAATTTGTATTTTTCATTTTTTTGTTGTACCTTTGCACCCGATTTCGTTCTCGAAGAAAAGGTACATGCGGTCTTTTGCGGCTGCAAAAGTACGGATTTTTTTTGATATACGCAAGGTTTTAGAACATTTTTTTTACATTTAGTATAAAAAATACACAAAATATGGCATTTAATCGTACTTTAATCACGGCTGCGCTGCCCTACGCCAATGGTCCGGTTCATATCGGCCACTTGGCCGGTGTCTATGTTCCGGCGGATATCTATGCCCGCTATCTGCGCCTCAAAGGACAAGAAGTCCTTTTCGTCGGCGGAAGTGACGAGCATGGCGTTCCGGTAACTATCCGCGCCCGTAAAGAAGGTATCACCACCCAGCAAGTGGTCGATCGCTATCACGAACTTATCAAGTCTTCGTTCGAGCAATTCGGTATCAGTTATGATATCTACTCGCGTACTACCTCGCCTATTCACCACCGTTTCGCGGCAGACTATTTCCGCGCGATGTATGATGCCGGCCAGTTTGTAGAAGAGACATCCGAGCAGTTCTATGATCCCGAGACCGGCCATTTCCTTACCGACCGTAACATCCGCGGCGAGTGCCCGCGCTGCCATTCGCTCGGCGCGTACGGAGACCAATGCGAGAAATGCGGTGCCACCCTCTCGCCGGACGAGCTGATCAATCCCTATAACGCGGAGACCGGCAATGCGCTGGCCAAGAAAGAGACCAAGCACTGGTATCTGCCGCTGGACCAATACCAAGCATGGCTTGAGGATTGGATCCTGAATAACCATAAGGAATGGCGCCCAAACGTATACGGCCAGTGTAAGTCGTGGCTGGACGGCGGACTCAAGCCGCGTGCGGTGACCCGCGACCTCGAGTGGGGTATTCCTGTGCCGGTAGAAGGTGCGGAAGGCAAAGTGCTATACGTATGGTTCGACGCCCCGATCGGATATATATCCAACACCAAAGAGCTGTGCGACGCCCAGCCGGAGAAATACGGAAAATGGGAAAAATGGTGGAAGCAGGAAGATACAAGAATGATCCATTTCATCGGAAAAGATAACATCGTCTTCCACTGTATCGTCTTCCCCGTGATGCTTAAAGCGCAAGGTTATAACCTGCCGGATAATGTGCCGTCGAACGAGTTCCTCAACCTCGAGGGCGACAAGATCTCGACGTCCCGTAACTGGGCCGTTTGGTTGAACGAATACCTGACGGATTTCCCGGGCAAACAGGATGTGCTGCGCTATGTGCTCACCGCTAACGCACCGGAGACCAAAGACAATGACTTTACTTGGGCGGACTTCCAAGCGCGTAACAACAACGAGTTGGTTGCCATTTATGGCAACTTCGTCAACCGTGCTTTGGTTTTAACGGGGAAATATTTCGAAGGCAAAGTGCCGGCTTGCGGCGAACTGACGGAGTACGACAAGCAGACGATCGAGGAATTCAAGAACGTCAAAGCGACCCTCGAGCAGTTACTCGATAACTTCCGTTTCCGCGATGCACTCAAAGAAGCGATGAACCTCGCCCGTATCGGAAACAAATATCTGGCGGATACCGAACCTTGGAAACTCGCCAAAACCGATATGACACGCACGGCAACCATCCTGCACCTGTCGCTACAGATCGCCGCGAACTTAGCCATCGCTTTTGAGCCATTCTTGCCGTTTTCATCGGAGAAATTAAAGAATATGCTTCGCCTCGATGCTTCTATCGGATGGACCGATCTCGGTCGTATCGACTTGCTGCCTGCCGGTCATTCGCTCGGCGAAGTAAGTCTGCTCTTTGAGAAAATTGAAGATGCGGCTATTCAGGCGCAGCTGGATCGCCTCGCGCGTATTAAAAAGGAGAATGAAGCGGCTGCGCAAGCGGAAGCCCTCAAGAATTGGCGTCCGGAGCCGATCAAAGAACCCACCACCATTGATGAGTTCGACAAGATGGATATCCGCGTAGCTACCGTGCTGGAATGCCAACCCGTCAAGAAATCCGAGCGACTGCTGCAGTTCACGCTGGACGACGGAGTGGGAGGCCGAACAATCCTATCCGGTATCGCGCAGAGTTATCCCGACCCGTCGGTACTCATCGGCAAACAAGTGCTCTTTATCGCCAATTTCCCACCGCGCAAGATGATGGGTATCGAATCGCAAGGAATGATCCTCTCTGCGGTCGATGCAGACGGCAAACTCGTCGTTACTACCGTCACTACACCCGTCAAAAACGGCGCTGCAGTAGGCTAAATTGACGATTTTTGACAAAAAAGTGCAAAAATATTTGTGTATATCAAAAAAAAGCAGTACTTTTGCACCCGCTTTTGGGTTCTAGGCCCGAATGCGAGGCGGGATAGCTCAGCTGGTTAGAGCGCATGATTCATAATCATGAGGTCCCCAGTTCAATCCTGGGTCCCGCTACTATGCTAAAGAACATTCTTGCAATCACCGGTAAACCGGGTCTGTACAAATTGGTTAGTCGCGGCAACAACATGCTGATTGTTGAATCGCTGGTAGACGGTAAACGTATGCCGACGTATGCGCGCGACAAAATCGTTGCTTTGAGCGATGTGTCTATGTTTACGGACGCAGACGATATCGCGCTGAGCGAAGTACTCACCAGCGCCGGTAAGAAAGAAGGTCTGAAAGCAGTGACGATGGATCCGAAGAAAGCTTCGAACGCGGAGTTGCAGGCTTGGTTTGACGAAGTACTGCCGAACTGGGACCGCGACCGCGTTTATCCATCCGACATCCGCAAATTGATACAGTGGTACAATATCCTCATCAATGCCGGCATCACCGATTTCACGGTGAAGGACGACGAGGAGCAACAATAAGTGCTCTTACGAGCAATCATCAATAGCATAGAATCTGTAGCGCCACGGAGTGCCCAGGAAGAATGGGATAACTCGGGAATGCAGGTGGGTGACACGGGACGGGATATTCAATCTGTCCTCTTGACAACGGATATTACCGAAGCCGTCGTCGCTGAAGCTATTGAGCGTGGGTGCCAACTGATCATCTCTCATCATCCTCTCCTTTTTCACGGACTCAAACAAGTATGCGGCCAAACGCCGCAGGCGCGCGTCGTAGAGATGGCGATCAAGCATAACATCGCGATCTACTCTGCGCATACTTCCCTCGACTCCGTCATCGGCGGCATCAACACCCGCCTGGCCGACAAACTCGGCATCGCCGACTATCGAATTCTTATTCCGAGTAATCCGGAAGGTACTAGGGGCCTAGGAGTCCTAGGGAAACTAGGAAATCTTATGGCTTACTCCGATTTCATCGCACGCGTACACGACACCTTAGATTGTACGTATGTGCGTTACACGCGCCCGCGCACGGAGAATATCCAAACCATCGCTTTGTGCGGCGGGAGCGGCGCAGAGTTCATCGAGGCGGCTATCGAGCAAGGCGCCGACGTCTATCTCACCGCCGACTGCAAATACCATGAGTTCCAGGATGCGGAAGGCCGTATCGGACTCATCGACATTGACCATTGGTGCTCGGAGCATCACGCGAGAGAGATTTTCAAAGACATCCTGACGCCGCTCGGAGTCGCATGCATCATCAGTACAAACGATAAAACCCCTATACAAGTATGGCAAAGAAAGAATTAACCGTAGAGGACAAGCTGCGCGCGCTCTACGAATTGCAGCAAGTGGATTCGAAAATCGACAACTTGCGTACCCTGGCAGGTGAGTTACCCCAGGAGGTGAAAGATGTGGCTGACGAAGTAGAAGGTCTCAAGACCCGTCTGACCAATATCGAGAACGACATCAAGGAGTGTGAGACCCAGATCTCCGACCACCGCGTTCGCACGGAGAATGCCAACGCCTCTATCTCGCGTTACAAAGAGCAACAGAACACCGTACGTAACAACCGCGAGTTCGATAACCTGAACAAGGAAATCGAGTATCAGGAGCTGGAGATCGAAGCATCGCAACGCAAGATCAAGCACTTCACGGCAGAGTTGGAGGAGCGTCTGCAAGAGAAAGCCGCTACTACCAAGACCATCGAGGAACGCACTGTGGATCTGAATCAGAAGCGTTCGGAACTTGACCAAATCCTGGCAGAGACCAAAGCAGAGACCGAAGCGCTGATGCTCAAAGCAACCGATATCTCCAAGAAAATCGACGAGCGTCTGCTTACCGCTTTCAACCGTATCCGAAAGAATGCGCACAACGGTTTAGCTGTGGTCAAAGTAGAACGTGATAGCTGCGGCGGTTGCCACGCTAAAATCCCTGCTCAACGTCAGTTGGATATCCGCACACGTAAGAAAATTATCGTGTGTGAGTTCTGCGGTAGAATATTAGTAGACCCAGAGATGTAATTAGTAGACTAATTACTCCCACCCACCAAGTATCGCCGGCGCCAAACGTGTCGGCGATACTTTTGCTCTCTTCGTTCTCGCCAATCAGATAATACGCCATCACCGCCAGGCCGTTGTTCGTGAAGTGCATCAGGATAGGTACCCAGAGTGTTCCGGTCCACACAAAGATATAACCGAACATCGCGCCCATCAGCATACGCGGAACAAAGCCGTAAAACTGCATATGTATCGCCGAGAAGATGAACGCGGTAGCCCAAATAGCGATATGTATCTGTCCTTTCAGCTTGCCTTGCGCCAAAATCTGCTGGAGTGTTCCGCGGAAAGAGACCTCTTCCGCCAAAGCCGGCAGAAGTGCCATTAGGCCGATATTGATCAATAATCCTCCTATGCTGTCCGCTTGCAGAAATCGCTCGGTAAGGACCGCAGCAGCTTCTTCCTGTTGCTTCAGTATTTGCTCGATGAAACCGAGACTTTCCGGCAATACGATACGGCTGTTCAGGTCCGCTAAGAAGTTGATGCCCGGCACAGCGCAGAGCATAATCCCAACCGCTAACAGATAGTGCGACCAATGGGTAGTTTGCGTGAGTCTCAACCACGTAAAGGGCTTATGACCTTCGCTCCAGATCCACGCGCCGAGAATGGACGGCAGCAAAAACGTTGCGATGGTCTGCATGAATTGCAACCACTTGAGGGAAGTGGTACTATGACTTCCGCCACTCACCACCGCCCAAAGAATCATGGCGATCGCCGTAAGCAGCGCCATGAGCCCCAGCCAGTACAATATACGGATAAGCGGTTTATGCATTCTCGCGGATAAGTTTTTCTACCAGCTCCGGTACACCTTCGGTAGCTTTTTTCTTAATATGCGTGATATAGTTTGCCCAGTTGCCGAATTCCGGTTGACCCGGATCGACAAAATAGATAGGAATACCCGGGCGCGTATAGTGAAGCAGCGATGCCGCCGGATAGACGTTCAGACTCGTACCGACGACTACCATGATATCTGCCGTCGAAGCGATGCGGCAGGCCTCTTCAAAATACGGCACTCCTTCTCCGAAGAACACGATATACGGGCGCAGCAGCGACCCGTCCGGATGCTTGTCACCGTAGTGTTGCTCCCATCCTTCTAGAGGCACCGTAGCTGTCTCATTGATAGACGAGCGCAGTTTGGTGATCTCGCCGTGCAGGTGTACCACATGTTTCGCTCCCGCGCGCTCGTGCAGGTCATCGATATTCTGCGTGATGACTTCCGTATCCGGAAAAACCTGCTGTAACTTCGCGATAGCGATATGCGCGGCATTGGGCTGCGCCGCCAAGGTGTCCCGGCGACGATCGTTGTAGAACTTCACGCATAGCTGCGGGTTTGTCAACCATGCCTCATGCGTGCACACATCCTCTACGCGGTAGTGCTCCCATAGTCCGTCACTGTCGCGGAAGGTTCCTAATCCGCTCTCGGCACTTACTCCGGCGCCGGTGAAAACAACAATCTTAGCCATGATGCTCCTTTCTTTCGCTGTTATAATTGCGTCCATATGAACGATAACTGTCTTTCTCTATCTCGATAGTCGGTTCTTCCCACTTCGTCAGCGGAGCTAACCGCCACTCGATATACTTGATACTCATCCCGCGATCCAACCACTGCTTCTCATAATGCGTCTTCAGCGCCCGTGCATCCGCAAAAAGTGCGTTGGAATCGAGACTTTCAGCATATAAATCGTCCGTCGTACAAGCTACCGGATACGGATTAAGCCGCAGCATCTCCGTAGTGTACGTATAAAGGAACGGACTGTCGGTCTTAAGATGAATGAGTCCGTTGGGCCGCATGATCTGATGATAGCGCTGCATAAAATAAGTGGAGGTCAGGCGCTTGGTGGCTTTCTTCATCTGCGGGTCGCAGAAAGTAATCCAGATCTCATCCACCTCGTTGGCGGCAAAGAAAGAAGTGATAAACTCAATATTCGTACGTAGAAAAGCAGCATTGCCTAAGCCCTTCTCTATTGCCTGCTTCGCTCCGGCCCACATACGCGCGCCCTTGATATCTACGCCGATGAAGTTCTTCTCGGGATACTTCTCCGCCAGCCCCACCGTATATTCCCCTCGGCCGCAGCCGAGTTCCAAGACGATCGGATGGTCATTATGAAAAAAGCGCTCGCGCCAATGACCCGCTATTGGATCCGTCTGCGCTTGCACACCGCATTGAAAGACATTATCGAATGTCTCCATCTCCGCAAATTTCTTGAGCTTATTTTTTCCCATTTCGTATGATCTCCACACCGATATCAGTAATGCCGCGCAAGAGCGAGTCGCGCATGCCATGCTGAATCCTCAGGCTATATGCGCCCGTATCCGGGAAGTGCTTTTCCTCCTCCAGCAACACCGGCATCTCTATCCAGCCGTGATGTTGGTCTCCCAACCACTGGCCTCGGTCATCCGCCAGATAAAACTCAATCGTGTCTTGGCGCTGCCCATCGCCGACAAACAACCACATGTTCTGATACGGATAGCGCTCCGAATGACGTACATACACGATCATCCGATAATCGGTAGCCGCATCCGTAATCGCGTAGTCAAAGCGAAGCACACTGTCCGCGTCCCATTTATCCGATGGAATCGGCATAAATCGACTGTACACAACATCGTGCGAGCATGCGGAAAACAGACTCGCCGCAGCAGCTATTAGCAGTATATAGAAACTCTTTCTCATCGTCTGAAGTTTTTCTTTTTCTTGCGGTCAAAGCGCGTGACATCTTGTCCTACGTTATGCACATACCCGATCTCCGGCGTCTCTGCGCGGTTACCTTCCAGCGTGATCGGTTTCTCGCCGCGGCGGTTCATCGCGATGATTTCATGCGCGCGTTTGGTGCTGATAGTCTGTAAGTTAGCCGCAACCGATTGGTCGGAAGAATAGGTCACAGTGCCTGCCAGCGGATCGGACGAGAAGAGATAGTACGTCGCATCCTTGGTCTCCAGTGCGACATGCCGGCTCGGCAGCGCTTTCGACGCATCTTCATATACCGGCACTTCGTAGTTGAGACAGCATTTGAGTTTGGCGCACATGCCCGCTAACTTCTGCGGATTAGGCGAGATATTCTGCAACCGCGCCGCGCCTGTTCCGACGGACGAGAAGTTAATCATCCACGTGGAGCAGCATAACTCGCGTCCGCAAGGACCCGTTCCGCCGATACGGCCTGCTTCCTGCCGCGCACCAATCTGCTTCATCTCTACGCGGATACGGAAAGTCTCGGCATACACCTTGATGAGTTGGCGAAAATCCACACGCCCGTCTGCGATATAGAAGAAGATAGCCTTCGAACCATCGCCCTGATACTCCACATCGCCGACCTTCATCTCCAATCCCAGCGATTTGGCCAGTTCACGCGCCTTAATCATCGTCTCGTGCTCGCGCGCATGCGCTTGGCGCGCGCGCTCCAAATCTTCTTCGGTCGCAATTCGAAGCACTTGACGAATCTCGTATCGCGAGGTGTCGATCTTGTTCTTCTTGATCTGCAACTCCACCAACTTGCCGGTCAGCACCACTTCGCCCAAGTCATATCCCGGGTTTGCCTCCACGACCACCTTGACGCCTTTCTCCAAAGGTAGGTGATTGGCATTATGGAAATAACCCTTACGGGTGTTCTTAAACTGCACCTCGATCAGGTCGGTCAATTGGGTATTCTCCGGCAGGTCACTCAACCAATCGCTCACCGGCAACATATGCGCCGAGTTGCGCTTGGTAGCCGCAGCGCCCAATTCATTATGTTCCGCTCCAACGGTATATTTTTTCATTTCTTCGGTTTTTTAATCAGTACTATCATTTGCAGGCAAAGGTCAAAAAAGATGATTTTGGCATTGCCGTTTTGCTCTATCTGTCTTTCCGCTAACTCCAATTGGTTCATGATGTCTTCTACGTTCCCGTCGTGGATAAACGGCGCGAACTTCGTGGAGAACTCCCGCTCCGCCGCCAATTGGTAGTTCAATTCCGGTTGCGCCAGGTTGCGGACATAGTTCTCGCGCACCTGCTGCTGGGCATACTGCAGGAAATGCTTCTGTTTCTCCCGTCCCACCTTACTATCCGCCATCTCGAGACTCCATTTCCGCAGATCCTTGAGCGACTCGTATTTCTTCTGCGGGTCTCGGAGAACACCCACCGTATAGGCATTGCGGAAAAGGGCGATGAAATCGTTCAACTCCTTCTTATTTTCCTCGGATTCATCGGCTTTTTTTTGTGCCGCAAGATAACTGCCGTTGGCGATACGGGCGATGTCGGCTGCCTGATCCGGAGCGATACCTTTTTGCACTAACGCAGCAGCTATCGTCTCATCCGGCAAGCGCGGCACACGAATCGTTTGTACACGCGACTGGATGGTCGTTAGTAGTTGCTCAGGATGCTCGCTCACCAAGAGAAAGACCGTTTGTGCAGGGGGTTCTTCCAGCAGTTTGAGCAGTTTATTGGCGCTGGCAGCATTCATCTTCTCCGGTTGCCAAATAATCATCACTTTATAGCCGTTCCCGTAGGGTTTGAGACTCAGTTTGCGGATGATTTCCTGACTCTCTTTCTCATAGATCAGGCTCTGCTTCGTCTCCACGCCCAGCGCTTTATGCCAATCATCCAGGTCAAAATAACGCTTTTTCAGGATGATATCTCGCCAACTGTCCACATAGTCATCGCACCGGTCATAATCATCGGTCTTCACGATGGGGAACGCAAAATGCAGATCCGGGTGTTGCAGGTGTTGGAACTGCAGACAAGTGGGACATGTACCGCAGCTGTCTTCTTCCGTCCGGTTCGGACAATTCAGGTACTGGGCATAGGCCAGCGCTAACTGCAACTTGCCGATTCCCGATATACCCGTGAAGAGCTGCGCATGAGGAATTCGTCCCTCACGCACCGTCTGACGCAACTGCTGTTTCGTCGCTTCTTGTCCTATGATATCGCGGAATAACAACGGATTAGCGGATTAGGGAATTAGGGAACTAATTCTTTGCGCAGCGCTTCTACCATCTCGGCATATTCAGCCTCGGAGAGATACACTTTTCCCGGATTCATCTGGAAAATTCCTCCGTAGTCCGGCCCGTCCACATACTTGGGAGCCAAGTGAAAATGGAGGTGACTCAACTTATCGGAATAAGCTCCGTAGTTGATCTTCTCCGGCTTGAAGAGTTTCTGCATCGCGCGCGTCACATCGGCCACATCGGCCATAAAGAGATTGCGCTGTTCGTCGCTCAACTCATTGAGGTCGTTCACATGTTTGTCGTACGCTACCAAGCAACGGCCGTGATAGGTCTGCTCCTTAAATAAAAACGCACGTGAGACACGCAGATGTGCGATCTCGATCATCAGGTTATGCAGTGTCTCATTGTTCTGACAATACAGACACGTTTGGGGATCCGAATACATAATATTTTATTTGTTAATTCCTTCAATAACTGCATTGCGCACAGCCTCTATCGCTGCGTTGGCATCAATCTCGCCTTCCGCATTCTTGAACTGCTTCAGGTCGATCGGTTCGCCGATATGCATATGTACGGGATGTCTCGTCACATACGCTTTACCTTTAGGTAACACCTCGAAACAACCCTTGAGCGACAAGGGAATGACCGGCAGTCCCAGTTCCAGTGCAATCTGGAACGCACCGCGTTTGAAGCGTCCTACCTCGCCGTTAAGCGAACGGGTTCCTTCGGGGAAGATGACCGTGCAGACACCATCCACCAGCTGTTTCTCCACTTCCTTGAGACTCTCCATCGCAGCTTTTGCATTGCGGCGATCTACAAAAATATGTCCGGCAGCCTTACAGCCCGTACCTACAAACGGCACTTTGCGCAGCTCCGCTTTCATCAACCACTTGAAGATCACCGGCAGCCATCCGTACACCAGCCATACATCGAACATCGACTGATGGTTTGCGACAAAGACATAACTCTGTTTGGGCTCAATATGTTCGATTCCATCGACAGAAACGGGCAAAAACATCAACCAGAAAAACGAGCGCGACCAGAACTGCTGCACTTTGTGCACAAACTCCGCGTTGCGCCAATGGACGGTGCAAACGGTGAAGATGGCCGTGAACATCGTCAACAAAGCCAACAGCGGCCATGCTATCAAGTACTGATAGAGTACGTAAAAAGGATAGAGGATATATTTCATATTGGTATGTTATTCTTTGTCGTATTTCTGCATAAACCCGCGGTAGAGAGCGCAGATCCTACGGATCTCATCCCAGGTCTCTTCACTCAGTTTGGTACCTACTATTTCTACTACGCGGCCGGCTGCGATAGTACCGATCTCGGCACAACGGCGGATATCAAATCCGTCACTCAGCGCATGAAGGAATCCTCCCGCAAAAAGGTCTCCGGCACCGGTGGAATCGGTACAACTCGTAGTTATCGCCCCGATATGATGGCGCTTGCTACCCTGCTGTACGTACGATCCGTTCTTACCGACCTTCACTACCGCGATATCGCATTGCTCGGCGATCATCTGTACGGACTCTTCCGGATTGAGGTGGGTATAGGCAAACGACTCATCTTCGTTGGCAAAGACGATATCTACATATTGCTTGACCAAGTCTTTGAGGAACGCATGGTTCTCGTTAACTACGTTGTAGGACGCCAGATCCAACGACACCATACATCCGGACTCCTTCGCCAGGCGAATCGCCTTCTCAATCAGGTCGTGGTTCTGCACGAGGTATCCCTCAATATGGAAGATGTCATATCCGTTGAAGGCATCCTTCTGGATATCGTCGGCGCAGAGCTCCGCCGCAGCACCCAGGTAGGTAGCAAACGTGCGCTCGCCATCCGGCGTGATCAGCACGATAGAGCAACCGGACATTGCTTGTTGCGAGAGCAACAGAATCGGTTTGACCCCGTTCTTGAGCATGTCCTCGCGGTAGAAATCGCCCACCTCGTCATTTCCGATCTTGCCGATGAAAGCCGCTTTACCGCCCAAAGCCGCGACACAGTTCACCGCGTTGCTGGCCGATCCGCCGGCTACCATGCGCTTACGCACCGATGCAAAGCGGAATTGAATCTCTTCCGCCTGCTTCATCGAGATAAGATTCATACTCCCTTTCGGAAAACCCAGTTCGCGCAAATCATCCTCACTCACCTGCAAGAGGATGTCCGTCAGCGCATTTCCTAATCCGAGAATTTTCTTCATTTTTTCGTATTTTTTACCAAAAATCGGGTTAATTATCAAAAAACTTTGCAAAGATACAAATTTTTTTTGAAAAAAACTTGCGTATATAAAAAAAAAGCAGTACTTTTGCGGCCGATTTCGCTTCCTTAGCTCAGTCGGTTAGAGCATCTGACTGTTAATCAGGGGGTCCTAGGTTCAAGTCCTAGAGGGAGCGCACGGGGTGATAACGATCAAAAGTTATCACTCTTTTTTTGTCCCTTTTTGCACCCTACACTTTTTTATAAAAAAATAAAAAAAATCGCGCGCGCTTGCATATATGAAAAAAAAGTTGTAATTTTGCACAATTTTCCGAAATACGCACTAACAACAATACTAAAATATGGGACTTTTTTCTTTTACTCAAGAGATTGCAATCGACTTAGGAACGGCGAACACCATCATCATGTGTGATGATAAGATTGTAGTGGATGAGCCCTCTGTAGTCGCTATCTCCATGGCGGACAACAAGATGGTTGCCGTTGGCCGCAAAGCGCAACAGATGATTGGTAAGGGCGGTTCGATGATTCGTACGGTACGCCCCTTACGCGACGGTGTGATTGCGGATTTCTATGCTTGCGAGATGATGATTCGCGGAATGATCAAGATGATTCCGAAGCAAGCGCGTTTATTCACCCCCTCCATCCGCATGGTCGTTTGTATCCCTTCGGGTTCGACCGAGGTGGAGATCCGTGCCGTGCGCGACTCGTCGGAGCACGCCGGAGGACGTGACATCTACATGATCTACGAGCCTATGGCGGCTGCTATCGGTATCGGTTTGGACGTAGAGAGTCCGGAGGGTTGTATGATTGTCGATATCGGTGGTGGTACGACGGAGATCGCCGTGATCTCGCTCGGCGGCATCGTTAGCAACAAGTCTATCAAGATCGCCGGTGATGATTTCAACCAAGATATCATCGAGTACATGGGTCGTATGCACAACCTGCGTATCGATGAACCGACAGCAGAGCGTATTAAGATTCAGGTAGGTTCTGCCCTGCCGGAGTTGGAGGATGCACCGGAAGATTTCGTGGTAGTCGGCCCGAATAAGGTAACCGCCCTGCCTATGTCCGTTCCGGTAAGTTATCAGGAGATCGCGCACTGCCTCGAGAAGAGTGTGTCGAAGATTGAGAGCGCTATTCTTCAGGCGCTGGAGACCACTCCTCCGGAGTTGTACTCCGATATCGTGAAACGCGGTATCTACCTGACCGGTGGTGGTGCGTTGCTGCACGGTCTGGCCCGCCGCTTGACGGATAAGATTACTATTCCGTTCCACGTAGCAGATGATCCGCTGCACTCCGTTGCCCGCGGTACAGGCGTAGCGCTGAAGAACGTGAATAACTTCGGATTCTTGCTCCGTTAATTCCCTAAAACGGCATGCAGAATTTGCTCAAGATACTGCTGCGATATAGCAACTTCCTGGTATTTATCATCCTGGAAGTTGCTGCATTTATGTTATTTTCATATAACAATGCCTATCCGAGAAGCAGTATCCTGAGTACGGCGAACGAGTTTGTCGCCTGGCAGAACGAGCAGATTGCCGACATCACGAACTATTTCCGGCTACGTAGCGTGAACGAAGAGTTAGCAGCTGAAAATGCAGCGCTACGCAATCAGATTTGCTCGATGGATTCGGCAGAAAAAAGAGATGCCATCCATTATGAAGCGGCGAAAGTCGTGCAGATGACGACCGACCAGTTGCATAACTACCTGACCATCAATCGAGGCAGTGTGGACGGTATCCAACGCGGCCATGGCGTTCGGAATGCGGATGGCGTGGTAGGTATCGTGCGTACGGTAGGCCAGAACTACAGCGTGGTGCTGCCGATCATCAACACGCACTCGAATCTCAGTTGCCGTTTCACCAAGAATGACTATATCGGTACGCTTCAATGGAACGGCAAGGACTGTCGTTTTGCCCAATTGGCCGATGTGGCGGCACATATGGTCGTCAACCCGGGAGACACGATTGTGACCAGCGGTTTGAGTCCCGTCTTCCCCGAAGGAATTCCCGTTGGAATCGTAGAAAATAGCGTATTGAAGGAGGGTGAATCGTATTATCGCATCCGCGTGCGCCTGCACACTAATTTCAAGCGCTTGAAATACGTCGAGGTGGTACAAAATGCCCATCAGGAAGAATTAGAACAGTTAGAAAATGGATTGGACTAAACAAATAGGACGGTATATCCTCGTGATGATCCTGCAGGTGCTGCTCTTTGACCAACTGCAGCTGCTTGGCGTATGCCATCCGTATATCTATGTCCTGTGCCTACTGATGATGCCCATCACCTTGTCGCATAGCGCCGATATGATTATCGGTGCCGTAGTGGGCCTGATCATGGATATCTTCTGTAATTCGATGGGTATCCACACCGCCGCTTGTATCTTCATCATGTTTATCCGTCCGTATCTGATCGGCGCGATCGTGAATGACAAAGACCGATTGAATGAGCAGATTTCGCTTCGTTCCTTAGGTATGGAGGCACTACTGCGATACGTAGTGATTTTGGTGGTGATTCACCATCTGATCGTCTTCCTGCTGGCCGCGTGGAACTGGGCGCATATCGGTTTTGTGCTGGTAGAGACGCTCGTAAGCAGTTTGGTTACCATTTCCATCATAATAGGGTATAACTCCCTGAGATACAGATGATTAACGACCTGTACTATAAACGCCGGTACGTCATCAGCGGTATTGCCGTTGTGATTGTATTGGTGTATATCATTCGGTTGTTTTACCTCCAAATCATCGACCAATCGACCAAAGACCAAGCGGATAACAATGCGTTAGTCAAGCAGACGATTTATCCTTCCCGCGGCTTGATATACGACCGTAATGGCGAGCTGCTCGTCTTTAACCAACCGATCTATGAAGTGACGATGGTGATGCGCGACATGAAAGCTGATTGGGATACGGTGGCTTTCTGCCGTTGTCTGAAGATCAGCCGGAAGGAGTTTGACGAGCGTATCGCAGAGATCAAAGACCGGCGGAAGAATCGCGGATATTCCCGATGGACACCGCAGGTTTTTATGAGTCAGCTCAAGAAAGAAGATGTCGCGACGCTACAGGAAAAACTGTTCCTGTTCCCCGGTATTCATATTCAGAAACGTACCTTGCGCGACTATACCTACAAAGCCGCAGCGCATGTGCTGGGTTCGGTAGGTGAAGTCAATCAGAACGATATCGACCACGACGACTATTATGCCCGCGGAGACTACTCCGGCCGGGATGGTCTGGAGCGCACGTATGAGCGGGAGTTACGCGGCGAGAAAGGCGTGGAAGTGCTGATGCGCGACTCGCGCGGGCGCATGCAAGGCAGTTATCAGAATGGTGCCTTAGACCGCACGGCCAAAGCCGGAACGGACCTGTATACGACCCTCGATATCCGGTTGCAACTATTAGCGGAAGAGCTATTGGCGGGAAAGATAGGAAGCGCCGTAGCCATCGAACCGAAGACCGGCGAGATCTTGGCTTTAGTGTCCAATCCGAGTTGGAATCCCAAGGTTTTGGTGGGCAAAGAGCGCAGCAAGAACTACAACGTGCTGCTGCATGACAAGACCAAACCGCTCATGAACCGCGCTACGCAGGCGATGTATCCGCCGGGATCGACCTTCAAGACCGTTCAGTCGCTGGTATGCTTGGAACAAGGAGCTATCACACCGAACACTCTTTACCCCTGTTCCGGACCGGGTAGTACGCCTATCAAATGTACCCACCATCACGGTTCGCCCGTAGCGTTGGATCGGGCGATAGAGCAGAGTTGTAACCCTTATTTCTGGTGCGCCTTCCGCGACCTGCTGCAGATGGACGGATACGGAAAAGACAACGAGGATTTCCGTCATCGCTATGAGTTATGGCGCGAGGCGGTGATGTCCTTTGGCTTAGGTCAGCGTTTCACGGATTCCGACCTCAACGAGCAATCGGCCGGTAGTATCCCGAGCACGCGGCTATTCGATAAATTCTACGGTAAAACCGGCTGGAAAGCCATCACCATCCGCTCCCTCAGTATCGGCCAAGGAGAGATTCTGGTCACTCCTTTGCAGTTGGCCAACCAAGCGGCTACGATAGCTAACGAAGGCTATTATATCTCCCCGCACCTTAACAAGAACGACTCCATGCTCACCCACCGCCACGAGTTGGCAATCAAGAAGCAACATTTCGAGGTCGTCAAAGAGGGTATGCACCGCGTGATGATTTACGGTACGGGACGCCATTACGCGATCGACAGTCTGCATATGGCCGGTAAGACCGGAACGGCACAGAACCCGCATGGACGCGACCACGCCATCTTCATCGGTTTCGCGCCGGTAGAGGATCCGCAGATAGCGGTGGCTGTGGTGGTAGAGAATGCCGGTTTCGGTGCTACTTGGGCTTGTCCGGTAGCGACGATGATGATTGAGCAATATCTCACCGGAGAGGTAAAACGCAGAGATTTACGCAAACGTATAGGAGAAGCAGTACTCAATGAGAGCGTCAAGAAGTGGTAACATATGGCAGCATGTGGATTGGACCACCATCGGTCTTTTCTTGCTTCTGGTCTTTTTCGGCTGGCTTAATATCTATGGAGCCAGTTATACCTTTGACCAAACGAGCATCTTCGATTTCTCCAACCGCGCCGGAAAGCAGTTTGTATGGATCCTCGGTTCGATCGTGATGGGAATTATCCTGTTACTCATCGACTACAAGACCTATGACGTGTTAGCCTATATCGCGTACGGGGCGATGCTCTTGCTACTATTAGCCACACCTTTCTTGGCGCACGATATCAAGGGTTCGATGAGTTGGATATCCTTAGGTCCGGTGAATCTGCAACCGGCGGAGTTTGCCAAGTGCGTGGTGGCGCTGGCGGTAGCCAAATATATGGGGCGGTATGAATACAAACTGCGTACTTGGCGCGATTTGATCGTACCTTTTGCGCTCATCGGCGTACCGGCACTGATTATCATGGTTCTGCAGAAAGAGACGGGTTCGGCCTTGGTCTTTGCCGCTTTCCTGTTAGTTTTCTACCGTCAGGGCATGAGCGGGTACGTCTTATGGACCGGAGTTGCCGCCGTAGCGCTCTTTATCATCAGTATCCGCTGGGGCGCAACCGCCTTACCGCTCGGTAGCGGCAGTGTGGGTATGCTCACGTGTATGCTGCTGCTGACCGTGGTAGAGATCTTCTTTATCTGCAAGGAACATCAGATGCGCTGGCAACCGCTTATCCTCGTAGGTAGTGTCATCGTCATCTATGCCATCTGTCTACTGATCAACATATGGGTTACCGTTCCGTTCAACTGGGTGTCTATTGGCGTGGTGGTAGCATTAATGTGCTACACAATCTTCGTCAGCCTCTATTGGCGCAAGTATATGTTGCTGTTAGTCGCCGCCTTCAGTTTCTTCTGTATCGGCTATACGCAAGCCTGCGATTTTGTCTTCCAGAAAGTACTACAACCGCACCAGCGTATCCGTATTGAGGTGTTGTTGGGAATGAAGGAAGACCCGGCGGGAGCGGGGTATAACGTCAATCAAGCCCGTATCGCGATTGGTTCCGGACGGTTCTTTGGCAAGGGTTATTTGAACGGCACTCAGACGAAACTGCAGTTTGTGCCGGAACAGGACACGGACTTCATCTTCTGCACGGTAGGAGAAGAGTGGGGTTTTGTCGGTTCCATCGGGGTTTTATTAGTATATCTGTGGTTTATATTACGCTTGATAGAGATTGCGGAAAGGCAGCGTAGCCTATTCACGCAGATATATGCGTATGCGGTAGCGAGTATCTTCCTCTTCCACCTCATGATCAATGTGGGTATGGTGTTGGGATTGCTGCCGGTGATTGGTATTCCGCTACCGTTCTTCAGCTACGGCGGTAGTTCATTATGGGGATTTACGTTGCTGCTGTTTATCCTGTTGCGGTTGGATGCAGCGCGTATGGAACAATTGCGATAAGATATGCCGTTTGTAACAGACCCCATAGGAATCATCGGCGAGGAGGAAGCCACAAAGATGCTGGAGCAGAAAGGATTTAAGGTCCTGGAGCATAACTGGCGTATGGGCCACTTGGAAGTGGACCTGATTGCGGAGGATAAGAAAACTATTGTGTTTGTTGAGGTAAAGGCACGCACGTGTATCTTGAATGGGAAGATGCCGGAAGAAAATGTCGATGAAATCAAGATGAGAAGGGTGATTGCGGCTGCCAATGCCTACCTCAAATACCATAGGATAGAGAAGCAACCGCGCTTTGACGTAGTTGGTATATTGGTAGATAGGAACACGAATGAGATCACCTATCGGAACTACGTGGAAGATGCGTTTCAACCAAAGACACGAACCATCTCTTCCGGCTGTTTCAGCGGCCAATGGAAGTGGGGCCATCGCAATAAGAGAATAGGAAAGTAATATGGATTTCAGATACGATGTCATAGTAGTCGGCGCCGGGCATGCCGGTTGTGAAGCGGCGAGTGCGGCTGCCCGGATGGGCAGTAAGACCTTGCTTATCACGATGGACATGAATAAGATCGCCCAGATGAGTTGCAATCCTGCCGTAGGCGGTATCGCCAAGGGCCAGATCGTGCGTGAGATCGATGCGCTGGGAGGAATGATGGGTATTGTTACGGATCGCAGCGCTATCCAGTTCCGCTTACTCAACCAAAGCAAAGGACCGGCGATGTGGAGTCCGCGCAGCCAGAGCGACCGAAAGCGGTTTATTGAGGAGTGGATCAAGGTACTCAGTAGTACGGAGAACCTGCATATATGGCAAGACACTGCTGTAAGTCTTATTATCAAAGATAATAAGGTGTGCGGTGTAAAGACCCTCTTGGGTATCGAGATGGAGGCGCAAGCTGTGGTGCTTACCAATGGCACCTTCCTCAACGGACTCATGCACTGCGGCAAGACGCAGGTCAAAGGTGGACGTATCTCCGAACCCGCATCCTATGGTTTGACGGAGCAATTGGTAGAACTGGGCTTCAAGAGTGACCGCATGAAAACCGGTACTCCGGCTCGTGTGGATGCACGCTCTATTCATTTCGATCAGATGATTCGACAGGATGGCGACGATACCTGGCATCAGTTCAGCTATCTCGATACGGTAAAGCGAGGCTTGAAACAGATGCCGTGCTGGATCACCTATACCAATCCGAACACCCACGAAGCGCTACGCGCCGGACTTAAG
The DNA here is from genome assembly GCA_017446455.1 of Paludibacteraceae bacterium. Classification (GTDB taxonomy): domain Bacteria; phylum Bacteroidota; class Bacteroidia; order Bacteroidales; family Paludibacteraceae; genus Colicola. Next base: position 7,652 of record JAFSQV010000002.1, on the reverse strand, counting down.
GATTCTCCCCTTTTCAACGGACAAATCCAGAGTATCGGTCCGCGCTACTGCCCGAGTATCGAGACGAAAATCGTTACGTTTGCAGATAAAGAAGCGCATCAGCTATTCTTGGAACCCGAGGGAGTGGATAGCAATGAGTACTACGTGAACGGTTTCTCCAGTAGTCTGCCTTGGCAGGTGCAGTTAGCGGGGCTCAAGACCGTGAAGGGTCTCGAAGATATCGTACTATACCGACCGGGTTACGCGATAGAGTATGACTTCTTTGATCCGACTCAGTTGCACCATACTTTGGAGACCAAACAGATTAAAAATCTGTTTTTTGCCGGTCAGATCAATGGTACAACGGGGTATGAGGAGGCAGCCGGACAAGGATTGGTAGCCGGCGTGAATGCCCATCTTAACGTACATGGCGGTGCGCCCTTCACGATGGGCAGAGACGAAAGTTATATCGGTGTGCTGATAGATGATCTGGTGAATAAAGGGGTCGATGAACCGTACCGCATGTTTACCTCGCGCGCCGAGTACCGCATTCTGTTGCGCCAGGATAATGCGGATGAGCGACTCACCAAACGCAGCTTCGAGATGGGATTGGCGGATAAGTATCGCTATGATTTATGGTGCCAAAAAGAAACAGCTTGCGCCGATTTCATCGAGTTTATGCAGAGTTTTACTGTGCGCAAAGGAAGCATCGACGGATGGTTGGAGTCGATCGGCAGTACGCCGCTGCATGAAGGATGCAAAATTAGTGAACTTATTTTACGCCCGCAGGTAGGCATCAAGGAATTGGCAGAAGTAGTGCCGGAACTGAAGGCTAAAATGACGAATCTGTCCGATGAGATCGTGGAGAGTTGCGAGATTCAGATCAAATACGCGGGGTATATCAAGCGAGAGCAACTGGAAGCAGCGAAACTGCAACGATTAGACCAGATACGCATTCCTGATGGGTTTAATTATGAAGAGGTGCAGAGCCTGAGTACAGAGGCGCGTCAAAAGTTAAGTCGTATCCGCCCGAAGTCCATTGGCGAAGCCCAACGTATACCCGGCGTAAGCCCGAATGACGTGAGTGTGTTGCTCGTTTTGATGGGTAGATAAGCGATTTTAGTTTGCAAAGCAAACTACTTAAAATGTTTCACGTGGAACACAGAGCAAACAAACACATACTATATGACAGCAGAAGAAGTAAAAGCATTGGTTCGTAATGTACCTGATTTCCCAATCAAGGGCATACAATTTAAGGACATCACTACCGTCCTGGACAATCCGGAAGGTTTGCGTTGGATGCGAGACGAGATTGTGAAAAAATACAAGAATCTCGGTATATCCAAAGTAGTGGGTATCGAGTCCCGGGGTTTTATATTAGCGCCTGCGGTAGCTATCGAACTCGGGGTTGGTTTTGTTCCTATCCGGAAACCCAACAAACTACCAGCAGAGACCGTATCGGTGACTTATGCCAAGGAATATGGGGAGGATACGATTCAGATGCACAAAGACGCGTTGAGTCCGGAGGATGTCGTACTGATTCATGATGATATCTTAGCTACGGGCGGTTCGATGGAAGCGGCGATTAACCTCGTGAAGAAATTAGGCGTGAAGAAGATCTACGTCAATTGTATCATCGAATTGGAAGGTCTGCACGGACGCGAGTATTTAGAGGGAAAGGCAGAGAACGTCGATTGTCTTTTCGGGATAGAAGTGGATGAATAAGAAGGATGATCATATTGACCTCTTGCTAAAACGTATACCGGAGAGTCCGGGGGTGTACCAGTACTTTGACAAGGACGGGCAGATCATCTATGTAGGTAAAGCCAAGAACCTTCACCGGAGGGTGAATAGTTACTTCAACAAAGACCATATATCGAGTAAAACGAGGCAACTGGTAGCACATATAGCGGATATTCGGTACGTAGTAGTAGATAGCGAGCAGGATGCGTTCCTATTAGAGAATAACCTGATTAAGCAGTATCAACCGCGGTATAATATCTTGCTCAAGGACGGAAAGAGCTATCCGAGTATATGTATTACAAAAGAAGCGTATCCGCGAATCTTTAAGACAAGGACGATCAATAAGAAAGCGGGGGAATATTATGGTCCGTATAGTTTCGGAAATACCGTAGAGATGGTATTAGAGTTGGTCCATAAGTTATATCCGATACGCACATGTAATATACCTTTAACCGCCGATTCCATCGAGAAAAAGAAGGTGCGGGTGTGTCTCAAATACCACTTAAAGAACTGCTGCGGCATCTGCGAGGGCAAAGGAAAAGAGGAGTATGGCGAGTGGATCGACCAGGCGCGGAAGTTGATTAAAGGTGATGCGCATGAGATCGGTCGGCAATTGGAGGAGCAGATGATGGCGCTAGCGGCAGAGATGAAGTATGAAGAAGCGGCGGACCTAAAACGTAAGATTGAGTTGCTGGAGCAGTTCAAGAGCAAGACAATTATCACGAATTCATCGGCAAAAGATACGGATGTCTTCGGATACGACGAGCAGGAGGACAAGGTCTATATCGCGATGCTGCATGTGCATAACGGATCAATCGTGCAGGGTCAGACGATTGAGTACCGGCGAAAGATGGAGGAGGAGAAAGAGGAGTTGCTGGCGATGGGAATGATGGAGTTAAGGGAGCGGTTAGAGAGTACGACCAAAGACGTGATTGTTCCGTTCATTCCGGAGGTTTTTGATGATTCACTGCATATCCATATTGCCGTGAGCGGAGATAAAAAGAAGTTGCTGGACCTGGCGATGCAGAATGTACGGCAGTATAAGTTAGACCGATTGAAGCAGGACGATAAACTCAATCCGGAGCAAAGAGGAGTAAGAATCTTGACGGAGTTGCAGCAGATGATGGGGTTGGAGAAGATGCCGAAATGGATTGATTGCTTCGATAACTCGAATATACAAGGCGAGAGCGCAGTAGCAGGCTGCGTAGTGTACAGAATGGCGAAACCGAGCAAGAGCGATTATAAACGATTTGATATCAAGACCGTGCAGGGCGCGGATGACTATGCGAGTATGCGGGAAGTGGTACGAAGAAGATATCAACATATCCTCGGTGAAAACGGCGCTTTACCGGACTTGATCATCGCCGACGGAGGCATAGGGCAGATGAATGCCATCCGCGAGGCAGTGGAAGATCAGTTGGGGTTACATATTCCGATAGCGGGATTGAAGAAGAACGACAAACACCGGACACAGACTTTGCTGTTTGGTTTTCCGCCGAAGGAGATCTCGATGCCGGTGACGAGTGAAGTGTTCCGCTTGTTGACGAATATACAGGATGAAGTGCATCGATTTGCCATTTCATTCCACAAAGCGAAGCGCAGCAAGGCCCAGATTCATAGCCAACTTGATCATTTACAGGGAGTTGGAGAGGTTACGAAGCAAAAAATACTGACACATTTCGGTTCTGTGAAACGCGCTAGAGCAGCGAGCAAAGACGAATGGATCAAATTGCTCGGAAAACGCAGAGGATCAGACATTTACGAGCAAATTCAGGCCAAAATAAGTCTCTGAGAATTGAATGAAAAGCAAGAATATGACTACTTATACGCTGAAATTAGACAACAATTCCAACATTTTTATGTTGAATGAGAAAAATGAGACAGTGAGTGCGTTGGAACTTTTGAAGGCGAACGAGCCGCACCGGGTGTTTGCGTTCGATGGGGTGATGGGTGCCGGTAAGACGACCTTCATCAAGAAGTTGGTCGAGCAGATGGGTTCGATCGATATCGTCAACAGTCCGACCTTCGCGATTGTGAACGTGTATGATGTGGAACAACCGTATAAGGGCGAGGTATATCATTTCGATTGCTATCGCTTGAAGGATCTCCGCGAGGCGATGGACTTCGGTGCGGAGGAATATCTGTATTCGGGGAACTACTGTTTTATCGAGTGGCCGGAGAAGATCGAAGCCCTGTTGCCGGAAGACACCGTTTGGGTGAAAATCATTCCGCAGGAAAACGGAGACCGCTTGCTATGTATTGAGAATGCTTAAACGAATAGCTGTCATAGTAGTTCTTTTTTGCCTTGTCGGCTCGGTAGCGGCAAATGAGGATTTGGAACACACCAATATCCTCAAGATCCGTCTCGGCTGGAATTACCAGCTGGACACATACATCAGTCCTCTGGCATACAACGGCATGCTGATAGGAATCGGAAATGAGTGGTGGCAACCATTCCGTCAGGACACACGTCTGGGAAGGACGGGACGTCTTGCCCATTGGGCGCATGTAGGGAGGCTGGATGTTCGTGGGTTCAGTCAAGTTAACTCCGCTCGCAGCAATAAGATTTACGGGTTAGGGCTCTCCGGCGGTTGGGGCGCCTTCTATTACTGGCAGTGGTTCGACAACCGTCTGAAAGTGTTTGTCGGTCCGTACATGGAGACGGAATTCGGGGCGCGGTATCTGGTGTCCAATGTAAACAAACCCTTGTCATTGGACATAGCTGTCGATGTGATGGCGATGGGGGGCTTGTCGTGGTCATTCTATGGTAAAAAGACCAGTTACCGGCTCAATTACCAGATACGCACCAACTTGATCGGCTTCGATTTCATGCCCGACTATTGGGAGTCGTATTACGAATTGGAGGAAGGCATAAGAGGAACGGCGCGCTGTTCCGGTCACTGGAACCATCATACCATCAAGCATGAATTGGCATTGGACATGCAGTTCCCGCATTCCACGTGGCGTGTCGGGGCGGAACATGAGTATCTGAATTACGGTACCGGAGACCTGCATTTTGTCCGCAATCAGATTAGTATTGTCATCGGTTGTATATGGAACTACCGCATTAAAGCTAATAAGCGCTTATGAAGATACTGAAAAATATTGTCAACTGCTTTGCGTTCATCTTCACGCTGACAGCCTGTCACCCGAGCGAAGAGATCTCGTTCTCCATGGATCCCGTGGAGAATGTAGAAGCCTTGTGGCAGGCGATTGACACCAAATATTGTTATGTTGAGTCAAAGGGTATCGATTGGCAGGCCATCCATGACGAATATATAACTAAAGCGGCACTATTGAAAAAGGATGACCCGGTGACCTTGTTTGATCTATGCGCGGCGATGCTGGATTCTTTGCATGACGGGCATGTGAACTTATATTCGGATTTTGACCGCAGTTACAATACGGCATGGTATGACAATTATCCGGCTAATTATGACAGCCATTTGCAATCTTTGTATTTGCGTGACTACCGGATTGCGGGAGGATTGTATTATTGTACAATAGATGGCGGTAAAATAGGCTATATTTACTACAACAGCTTCTCCAATAGTTTCAGCAGCAGCAATATGGCATGGATACTTGCCTCTTTTGCTGACTGCCGCGGCATTATTCTTGACGTACGCAATAACGGAGGAGGCGATATAACGAATGCGTACCGTCTGGCAGCACCCTTTTTCTCTAAAAGCCAGACAATAGGATACTGGCATCATAAGAACGGTCCGGGCCATAATGATTTCTCACCAATGGAAGAAATGCGCCTTGATGCATCGCTTTCGGGGGGACTCAAATGGAATAAACCGGTGGTTGTACTATGCAATAGGCGCAGTTACTCGGCAACCAATCTGTTTGTCAGCATGATGCGGTACGCCGATTTATCGACCATCATCGGTGGCGTAAGCGGGGGAGGAGGAGGTATGCCGATGAGTTACGAACTTCCCTGCGGATGGATGGTCCGTTTCTCAAGCGTGCGCATGTATGATCGCGAGAAAAAGGATATCGAAGCGGGGATTGAACCGGACGTATTGGTCACGATGCAGAGCTCGGACAAAGACGATATTATTGAAAAAGCCATTGAGCTAATCCATCACGCAACTAAACAAAAATGATATGATAGAAGTAAAAGATATATGGAAGTCCTTCGGGGACTTGGAGGTCCTGAAGGGCGTGAACTTGAGCGTAAAGAAAGGTGAGATTGTGGCCATCGTCGGTAAAAGCGGTGCCGGCAAGACTACCTTGCTGCAAATTATCGGAACCTTGGACCGCCCGACGAAAGGTGAGGTGATTATTGAGGGGACGAGTGTGTTTGGCATGAAAGACCGTGAGTTGGCGGCGTTTAGGAACAGGCATATCGGGTTTATCTTCCAGTTCCATCAGTTACTGCCGGAGTTCACTGCACTGGAGAATGTGTGTATCCCTGCGATGATTGCTCGCGAGAAAGAGAGCGAGTACAAGCCGCGGGCGGAGAAGTTATTGCGTGAACTGGGTTTGGGTGACCGCATGGGACACAAGCCGAATGAGTTGTCCGGCGGTGAGAAGCAGCGTGTAGCCGTAGCGAGGGCGTTAATGATGAGTCCGGATATTATCCTGGCGGACGAACCGACGGGTAGCCTGGACACGCAAAATAAGAAAGAGTTGAGCGATCTGTTGTTGAAACTGCGGAAGGAATACGGACAGACTATTCTGCTTGTGACGCACGACAAAGAGTTGGCGAGTATCGCTGACCGTGTGATTGAAATAAAGGACGGAATAATGGAATGATGAATTGATGGAATGATGAAGAAGATTCTATATACTATTGCATGTATGATGGCTCTGACCGCTTGTCAGAAAGGCCGAACGTATTTTCCGAAGGATATAGAGCCGCAAGAGATTGAGTTCGTGCGCTTTGACAAGGCCTTGCTGAATGTGCATGAGGCGAGTGTAAAAGAGGATGTGAAGGTACTGTATGACGAATATCCGGCGTTCATGCCGTTGTGGGTGGAGGATGTTTTAGGTATTCCGTCGATAGATACGCTGTATCTGGAGCAGCAGTTACCGCTGTTTCTGAACGACACGATGTATGGCTTCAAGCAGACGAATGCGAAGGAGCAAGAAGTGTTTGCGGACGTGAAGGATTTGGAGCTGGCGATTGGCAAGGCATTTGCACGGATTCAATATCTGTATCCGGAGACGGAGATACCTGCTTTCTATCTATTTGTATCGGGTTTTCAGACGCCTGTCTACTTCAACGACGAGCTCATCGGTGTCGGCGCGGACATGTATCTGGGGAGCCATTATGAGTACTACAACCGCGTAGTATATGAGTACCAGAAACAGACGATGCGCAAGGAGTGCATCCCCGTGGATGTGGTGAGTGCGTACCTGTTCCGAACGATACCGTATACGAGCACGAAGAGCCGGTTGCTGGACCAGATGATGTACCGCGGAAAGGTGATGTATCTGACGTCGCAGATCTTCGACAACCTGCCCGGGTATGAGATCATGGGATGGACGAAAGAGCAGTGGAATTGGTGCGTGAAGAACGAAGAGGCGATCTGGCACCTCGTGATGGACAAGCGGGACTTGTTCAAGACGGAGAGCCTGATACTGACGGGGTATTTGAATGACGGACCTTTCACCTCAGAGGTGTCGCAGGACGCGCCGGGAAGGTTGGGTATATGGCTCGGATGGCGCATCGCCGAGAGCTATATGGCGCATAACGAGAACGCTAGTCTGCAGGAGCTGATGGCAGAGGGCGACGCACAAAAGATACTCGAAGAAAGTTATTACAAGCCTTAAAAATGGATACTTACTTATTCAGAAAACATATTCACCGTCTGCCGGGCAAAGTGATACATGCCGTGCCGCTTCCGAAGCCAGAAGTGACGGAAGGTTTCGGTGCGCGGGGGCGTATCGGCGAACTATGCCGCGCTGCGGGATACAAGCAG
>JAFSQV010000016.1 GCA_017446455.1 Paludibacteraceae bacterium | reverse complement strand
GGCATATTCGTCGGAAAGTTGTTCCCAATGCGCAAAAAACGCATTGGAAAGTGGATAAGTGAGAGAATCAATATTCACAACTTCATTCCATTGCTTTTGTTGACTTTCCGATATAGAGTCAATGTCTAGTTGCACATCATAGCTAATTTGTTTATTTCCACATGCAATGAGAAGAAGCAGAGAGATAAATATATAGATTTTTTTCGTCATGGGTAATTCTATAATAAAGCAAACGTTTATTTTATCAATGTAGCGCACGACACTTCGTGCAAGTTTATTCTATGTTCGCGCAAATCCTCGTAGTGGGTACTACTCGGGCGCTTCACTCGGAGTGCGTTTCATCGCACTCCTTCATGCTTGTCCTTGCTGTTTACGTCGGTAAGCGACGGCTCACTTTTTTACACTATTGAGTATAGTGGTGTATTTATCAATTGTTATACTTGCAATAAATACTCAGGGGCTATATCTAACTTGCCATTCAGCCAACTTACAGTCCAGCCGTCCAGTTCAAACTGGCTGAAGGTCTTTTGGTCTTTCAATGCTGCAAACAACGGGTGAGACGCAATGTAATCTTTTGCGTCGAACACCTTTACCTTACCATTGGAGAAAGTCAGCTCCAAACGGTATTCACCCAAATACTTAGCATTTGTAATCCAAACAAGTTCCATATTAGTCAAGTGGTTTAATATCGATAATCTCTTCGCCTTTCTCCATGCGAAGCCAGTTCTGCTTGAGAGCCTCTTTGTTCTGGTCGTACCATTCATAGACCATATTGACTACTCTTCTCGGTAAGTTCCCATTTAACTCACCGGTATTGATATCCATGGTCGCACGGTAGTCATTGTAGCGAATGTGAAAATGCGGAGGGTTGTGCTCCGAATTATACATTGTAATCACAATTCCATAAAAGCGACTAATCTCTGGCATAGTTTATTCTCCTATATTTTGTTACCTTTGCAAATTCGTTGCAAAGATACACTTTTTTTCTGACACATGCAAATATTTGTGCCATTTTCTTATTTTTTTATTTATTTTGTCCTTGCTTTTTAACGCTGTCAAGGCCAGCGTATTACTATAGATCGCCAGACCAACCGTGACCGAGATCCCAATGTTCGTCATAACGGAACTCGAAATACGGCAGGGCGAAATATTTTTCCAATAAGGCCGTTAATTCTTCCTCAATATCCTTTGCCCACTGGCCTACAAAGACCACAAAGTGGTCTACAGCCCAGGCCACGCGGCCACGCGGTACTTGCGTGTAATCGCCGCTGAACTTAGTCGGCTCATGCTTAGCCAGCGCGCGGAAGTACTGCTTTTGCCAAATAGATCGATGCAAGGTCTGATAGTTGATATAGGGCAGGCCTTTCTCGGCCGCCTCTTCTACCATCTTAGGCGTCAGCTCTTTCTTGTACACGCCGAAGAAGTCATGTTCTTCCGGATCGTACCAGAAGATACCGACTGCCGGCATGGGTTCATCGAAAGACTTCATGTCCTTCATAATGGCTTCTTTTTCACTATGAGATAAAGTGGTCATAACGGATTCAAGCAATTTTGCGGCGCAAAATTACACAAAAAAAATGACACATGCAAATATTTGTGCCATTTTCTTATTTTTTAATTTCTCTTGTCCTTGCTTTTTAACGCTATCAGGGCCAGCGGTAGTATATTATTGCTTTAGCAATTGTTCTATGATGGTCAAGAGCTCATAGGCAACAGGTTTAAGCGCCTCGAGATCCTCGCGCGATACGTCATAGATAACATCGTAGTCTGCTTTTTCACGCATGTTTTCCATAACGGCCACGAAATGACCAAACTTAGGATCTATTTTGCCCGTCTTAATATAATTCTGATGGAATTGCGCGATAGTGCCGTTATGAGACTTAGATTGGATGCCTTTAGTAACGAACAACGCGTGTATTGCATGGAAAACAGCATAATAAAAACGATTTGCTGCAGCAGAGATTGAATCCATTTGCAATAACTGTTCGCCATCTTTCAAGCAAGCATGTGCTTTGTCCAAGTGCAACTGAGTTAACACCTTTTTGTCTTCATTTGTAAGACTCATACTAAGACTATTTTGTCGTGTTCTACATTCTTATAGAAAGGCGTAAAATGGCGTTCGCTCCATTCCTTACGCGTGTATAGCATAGGATTAATCTCCGCGCCTAGGTCCCATCCCATTTCCATGAAAGGATAAGCATACTCGGTAAAATCCTGCAAATGTTGCTTCTCCTTATCCACTAACACTACTAAATCATAATCGGAGTCTTCGCGGTTGTCGCCGCGCGCCCGAGAGCCATATAGCAACAAACTACTACCCTTAGGAAGAACTTTCTTCCCAAGAGTCTGAATTTGCGTTAATATGTTACTATCGTTAGTCATGTTTGTGGTGGTGTTAAACCTTTGCGGCTGCAAAGGTACAGAAAAAAAATGACACATGCAAATATTTGTGTCATTTTTTGTAAAATTCGGTGATGGTGTCGCATACATGCCGGGGATTGCGGAGGAGGGGACGGGTAGAGTAGAAGCACTCGCCGGAGATCTCGGGGATGGTGCGGTTGAGGTGCATCTGGCGGCCGATCTCGTTGCCAGTATTCCAGGCGTTGGCCTTGGCTCGGGGCGAAGCGTTCTCGAGGCGGTAAGGCGCCATGCCGATATAGAGACGGACATTGTTGGAGGGATTGAGTTCGCGGGCACGCTTGATCTCGTTCGCCCACCAATGCGCGAGGACTTCGTAGTCCGCCACTTTCTTACCGATCTCCCAATAGAGTTGGGGCAGGACATAGTCTATCCAGCCGGCCTGAATCCACAGACGGATGTTGGCGTATAGGTCGTCGTAATTGGTGATGCCGGCTTTGGTTGCGCTACCCGTCGAGTCGACGTCTGCGTTCCGCCATACGCCGAAAGGCGAGATACCGAATTGGACGTTTGGCTTGCACTCGCGGATTGTGGCGCTGATGTCCTGAATGGCCATATCGACGTTATTGCGCCGCCATTCCTTGATATCCTCGTACCCGCGCGGCAGACGAGCGAAAGTATGCTCGTCGGGAATCGCCTTTCCTCCCACCGGATACGGGTAGAAATAATCGTCCATATGGATGGCCTGGATGTCGTAACGCTCAACGATATCTTGTACAATAGTACAAATCCACTCGCGCGTCTCGTCGAGTCCCGGGTCAAAATACCACTGTTTGTTATAGCACCAGAACCACTCGGGATGACGCCGCATGAGGTGATTCGGCGCGAGGATAGAGGTGTCGTTCTTTGCCAGATTGACGCGGTAGGGATTGAGCCACACATGCACTTCCATATTTCGGGCGTGCGCCTCTTCGATTGTCCACTCCAGCGGATCCCAAGGCGTCTGTTCTCCCCAACTGCCTTGCGTGCCTGTCAACCAATGGGCTACGGGTTCCAACTCGCTCTGATAGAGTGCGTCCGAAGTGGGACGAACCTGAAAGATGATAGCGTTGATGCCGAGACTCTCTAACGAATCGAGAATCCAGACCATCTCCGATTGTTGCAGTTCGGTGTTGCCCACCGCTTCGGGCGAGGGCCAATCGATATTCGCAACCGTCGCGATCCACGCACCCCTGAAGCCGACTTCGGCTTTTAAGGTACAAAGGGACAAAGTACAAAGTACAAGGGCTATTATGTTACGCAATTTGGCCATTCTCTACGTGGAAGATTTTGGCATCCGGGCCGGGTTGGATGATGTCGGAGAGGTGTTGGCGGTCGGTGTCGGTGATGAAGATCTGTCCGAACTGCTCGCCCTGCACCATCGCTACGATACGCTCTACGCGTTCGCTATCCAAGCGATCGAAGATATCGTCCAACAGCAGGATCGGTGCCTCACCCGTTGTATCGGCTAAGTACAAAGCCTGTGCCAATTTCAGCGCGAGGACGAAAGTGCGTTGCTGTCCCTGGCTGCCGACTTGCTTGAGCGGAAAGTCTCCGAGACGCATGTCGAGGTCATCTTTATGCGGACCTTGCGAAGTCCAACCGAGGATGAGATCGCGCTTGCGGGTACGAACATACGCTTCGCGTAAGTCGCGGTCCTGGAGTTGGGAGATGTAGCGGAGATTGGGAATCTCCGCATTGGTAATTGGTGATTGTTGATTGGTGATTAGCTTATACACTTCTGCAAAATACGGCTCGAACTCGCGGAAGAAATCCGTGCGGGCACGGAAGATATACTCGGCGGGTTCCACCATCTGCCATTCCAAAACCTCTAATAAATCGTCCGGCGGGTTGGGCGCGTCGGCATATTGCTTAAGCAGGGCATTGCGTTGCTTGAGCAGCGCGTTGTAGGTCGCCAGACAATCGAGGTATTTGCGGTTGCGCTGCCCAATCACGACGTCCATGAATCGGCGCCGCTCGTCCGAACCTTCTTCGATGAGTTGATGGTCCGCCGGACAAACCATCACAAGGGGTATCAAACCGATATGATCCAGCAAACGCGGATAGTCTTTCTTGTCCTTGCGGAATTGCTTCTTCACGCCGCGCCGTAAGCCGCAGGAGATGACGAACTCGCCGTAGTTGCCTTGCACCATCGCCAATTCCTCGCCATGCGTGATATTAAGGCTGTCCTGCGAGGTGAAAGCCGACTTGGTGAAACTCAGCAAGTAAATCGCGTCGAGGACGTTCGTTTTTCCTTGTCCGTTGAGCCCGACGAGGCAGTTAAGTTTGGGGCTGAACTCCAAACTCGCTTCGCGGATGTTGCGGTAGTTGAGGATATTTAATGAAATTAAATTCAATTAAAAATTAAGAATTAAAAATTAAAAATTGACGAATTAGGCATACATATTCACGTCCTCGGCGGTTATTTGCGGGCCGGCAAGGATGATGAGTCGCTCGATGACGTTGCGCAGTTGGCGGATGTTTCCTGTCCACTCTCTGGATTGCAGCGCCTTGATAGCGCCCTCGTCAAAGGTCTTCGGCGCAATACCTTGCTCGTTACAGATCCGCGCGGTGAAGTGCTCTACGAGCAGCGGGATATCTTCGAGGCGGTCCTTGAGCGGCGGCACGGCAATCGGAATGACATTGAGACGATGGAACAAGTCTTCACGGAAATTGCCTTCGGCGATCTCTTTCTGCAGGTCCTTGTTCGTAGCCGCGAGTACACGCACATTGACTTTGATGGGTTTGTCGGAACCGACACGCGTGATCTCGGATTCCTGAAGCGCCCGCAGCACTTTGGTCTGTGCGGCAAGCGACATGTCGCCTATCTCATCGAGGAAAAGCGTACCTCCGTCGGCTTGCTCGAACTTCCCTGCGCGGTCTTTGACCGCACCGGTGAAGGAACCTTTCATGTGTCCGAACAGTTCGGATTCGATGAGTTCGGACGGGATGGCGGCGCAGTTGACTTCGACCATAGGTCCGTTGGCGCGCGAGGATTGCTCATGGATGAGGTGGGCCACCACTTCTTTTCCCGTTCCGTTAGGTCCGGTGATAAGCACGCGCGCTTCGGTAGGCGCCACCTTATCAATGATCTCGCGTACGCGGGCGATAGCGGCACTGTTTCCGATCATCCGCGGTCCGTGATCGCTGATTTTCTTGCGAAGCTGTTTAGTCTCTTGTTTGAGCGATTTGGACTCCAGTGCGTTCTTGGTGGTGATGAGGATGCGGTTCAGATCCAGCGGCTTGAGCAGGAAGTCGTATGCCCCTGCTTTCAATGCCTGCACCGCTGTCTCCACGTCGCCGTGTCCGGAGATCATTACGATGGGCGTGTCGATAGCTTCTTCGCCTTCTTTGAGTGCTTTCAGCACTTCAATACCATCCATCTCGGGCATTTTGATATCCGAGAAGATGAGATCGAAGGCCTTGGCTTGCGCCATCTCCAGACCTTGCTTACCATTCTCGGCGACTTCTACCTCATGTCCTTCGTCCGCCAAAATCTCACGGAGCGTGTTTCGAATGCCGCGTTCGTCATCTATAATCAACAATTTTGCCATAAATCCAAATGAATTGCCAAATTTTGCGCAAATATACTGCTTTTTTCTGAATTACACAAATAAATCTATTATTTTGCGAAAAAAAGCAAATTTTATTTGGTCATGTCAAAAATTATGACTACCTTTGCACCGCAAAGTGGGCGTGTAAACGACTTTTATGTTACACAACATATATTAACCCAATTTTATTCATTTAACTAATTAACAATCATGAAAAAGTTTTTCTCATTAATCGCTGCTGTGCTTTTCGCCGGCAGTATGATGGCAGAGAGTCTGTTGAGCATTGACTTTACGCAAGGTCAAGGCGAATGGACGATCGACAACAAGGAGTTGGGCGGTCTGGAGTTCGTTTGGGCACAGACTTCTCAGTATGGTATGAAGGCTACTGGTTATGTAGGCGGCAACCATGCAACAGAAGCTTGGCTGGTATCTCCTGCGTTTGACCTGAGTGGAGTAGAGGCAGCAAAGTTGAGTTTCTCGCACGCTCGCCGTTATGGCTCCAATGATCAACTCTCCGTACGCGCTAAAGCAGGCGAGAGCGAGTGGTCAGTTTTGGAAGTTTCTGCTTGGCCTGATGGTTCCAACTGGAACTACATTGATGCAACCGCTGATTTGGCAGCCTTTGTAGGTAAGGCAGACGTACAAGTTGCATTTGTTTATACTTCTACGACCGAAGGCGGCGCAACTTGGGAGATTAAGACAGTCTCTGTTACCGACGGTGACGCTCCGGAACCTCCGGCAGAGGAAGGTGATGCGATCTTTACCGGTAATGATTTTATGGGTCAAGGTACTTCCAATACAGGTAGCTTAGTAACGGCTACTAAGAACGGTGTTACCTTCACCTGCGACAAGGGTTACAACGACGACGCACACGCTACTCTCCGCTGCTACAAGAATGGTGTGATCACCATCACTTCGGAGACCGAGCAGATCGGTAAACTGGTGTTCCAATTCTACCAGACCTACAACGGCGGTTTGGCGGAAGAAGTGGTAGTGAACGCAAAAGAATGGAATTACACGCTGGCATCTCAAGCACGTATTGAGAAACTGACAATTTTCTTTGGCGACGGTGGAGATGTACCTCCGGTTCCAACTGTAGATACGATTACCGTAGCTCAGGCGCTGGAGATCGGTAAAGCATTGCAGGTTTCCGACAAGAGCAACAAGTATCCGTCGGAGAAGAGCTATGTCATCAAGGGTTATACTTGCGCGATTGAAGCTATGTTTGATGAGACGTACAAGAACGAGTCCTTCTGGGTTTCGGATACGAAGGGTGAGCGTACCAAAGACAATGCCGTTGCTTTCGAGGTATATCGCGGCAAACCGAACACTGAGAAGGAAGTGGGTTTGGATGCGTTGGTACAATTCAAGTGCCAGATTCTGAACTTCAACGGAACGATTGAGAATTATGACGGGAACCCGGCTGTTGAGGTGCTGGAGCAAGGTGAATTCCACGTGGATACTTTGGAAGCAAGCAAGGCTTATGACGAGGCGCTGAAGTTGGATAAAAACGCAACCAGCCTTGATTTCTATGCTGTAAAGGGCTTTATTCACAAAGTAAAAACGCCGTATGACGAGACTTATAAGAACGCAACGTTCTATATCTCGGACGCTATGGATGATACGGATAAAGATGTTAACTGCTATCGTGCAACGGTTAATGCAGCAGATGCTTCCAAAGTTGTAGAAGGTGCTTATGTGATTGTAACCGGTCACTTGATGCATAATTTCTATAATGACAAGAGTTCGGCTCAACTGACTTCGGGTGTAACCGAGTTTACGGAGGCTCCGAAGGTGGATACAATCCCTGTAACTGTGACGGAGGCTGTAGCCATAGGTCTGGCCCTACCGATAGAAGGCAAGTCTGATGGCATCTACGCGGTTACCGGTTTCGTGAATTTAGTAGCAGAAGAATTTGCTGAGGGTGTAGAGTCCTTCTTCCTGGCTGATGAAGCAGAGAGCGAGGTATTCAACTTCTATGCAGTGAATGCTTTGATTGCAGAAGCAGCTGAAGCCGGCCAACGCATAGAGATTGTTGGTCGTCTGCAGAATGCAGATGGTGAGACGGTCACCGTGGATAATGGTAAGGCTCGCATCATTCCGGGCGAAGGTATTGAGAACATCGTTCTGACCGAGAAGGTACAGAAAGTGGTAGTTGACGGTGCTATCTACATCGTTCGCGACGGCAAGATGTTCAACCTCCAAGGTGCACAAGTTCGCTAATCGTGCGCAAGGACAGATCCGCCAATCTTGGCGGATACAATGAGGGACGCAATTTTGCGCCCCTCTTTTTTGCGGATGACTCGTGGAGGTGTGCCTACTATCCTGTGTTAATCCTGTGTTAATGCTGTGTTTGATAAAAACGTAAGAAAGGAATAAGAAAGAGGCGGAATAGAAGTCCCACAAACGGAACGAAAGTGGGATTTTGCAAACTGTACTTTACAAAAAAAACTTTTGCAACATAAAAAGTTTCCAAGTTTCTTGCGAGAATGAAAAAAAAGTAGTAATTTTGCAGCCGTTTTTGGGAAAAACTATGTCAGAAGATCAAAAAACACATATTATCAAGACGGCAGGCGAGATGTTTTTTCGCTTAGGCATCCGTAGCGTGTCAATCGATGATATCTGCAGGGAAATGGGAATGTCGAAAAAGACTTTCTACGTCTATTTTGCGTCCAAGGATGAACTTGTGGCACAATTATTGCATGCGAATGTTGCTTATATCGCCGGAAAGATGGACGAGTTGCTGGAGTTGAAGGATTTCCGCAAGTTAGTGAGCCGTTTTATCAAGCACCAGGAGGCGGAGAAGAACGACGTGCGGCGGGTGCCACAGTTGGTTTATGACCTGAAAAAATACTATCCCCGTCAGTTCGCGGAGTTCCAAGAAGAGTGCTTCAAGACGCAAAAAGAATATATCATGGCTTATTTAGAGCAAGGTCAGCAGGAAGGTCTCGTGCGCGCGAACCTTAATATAGAATTAACAGCTGTTCTTTTTGCGAAGATCCACAGCGACGCGATCAACGACTTTGAGGTGATAGAAGGCCACGGGCATAACATGCACCAGTTAGGTCACACGGCGATGGATATTTTCGTGCGTGGCGTGCTTTCCGAGGAAGGCCTGAAACTCTATAACTGACTCCGCACCCCGTAATTACGTCATCCCGTAATCCCGTTATAACGAAAAAATAAATAATATATATGAAGAAACTTTTTTTAATTTTAGCCGCTTCGCTGATAAGTAGCGTTTCTCTCATGGCAAAGGACCACGTGATGGCGGCGACGAAAGGGTCAAAAGTCGAAAGTCGAAAGTCGAACGACCAGGACTCCGCAGAGGAGGCACCGAAGGCTCTGAACCTATCGCTCAAAGAGGCGCAAGACTATGCAATCAAACAGAACAGAAGTCTCAAGAATGCTTCGTTGGCGGTGCAGGAAGCATATGCGGCTCGTTGGCAGACGATAGCGTCCATGTTACCGCAAGTAGATGGAAACTATAGTTACAGCAACTACCTCGGTTATAGTGCTACGATGTCGATGATGGGGCGCGATGTAGAGATCAACATGCCTAACGTAGGCGCGTTTGGTGTGACGGCAACGATCGGTCTGAACGGACAAGGAGTCATCGGCGCGCTGCTCAATAACATTGCAATCGATATGAAGAAGATCTCTTTTGAGAAATCTGAGAGCGAACTCCGAAGCAGTGTGATGAGCGCTTATGTTTCCGTGCTGGCACTGCAGAGTATAACGAACCTCTTGGACTCCAGTTTGATCAACATCCAAGATCTGGAGCAGATGACGCAGAACGCAGTCAATGTAGGAGCTGCCGAGCAGACGTCCGCTGATCAGATCCGTGTGCGTGTCAATACGCTAAAAAACTCTATCAACACGCAGAAACGGAATATCGAACTGGCCACCAATAGTCTCAAAGTGCTGTTAGACGTGCCGGTAGAGACCGAATTAGTTCTGACAGAGAACATAGACGAAGTACTTTCGCCCGAGCGAGTGATAAACCTGCTGGCAGAGAATTTCAATATAGAAAACAATCTCAATTACCAGTTGCTGAAGAAACAAACCGAACTCGCCAAACGCAATGTGCATATGGCAGGTTGGGCCTATGGTCCTACCGTGGCGTTGGCTTATAATTATACCAACCAGCAGTATTACGGCGAAGGCGGTATGCGTATGACTCCGCCGAATGTGGTTCAAGTGTCCGTTAAAATGCCGCTTTGGTCATCCGGAAAGCGCGCGGCAGGAGTGGTAGAGAAGAAAATCGCGTACGAAGAGGCGAAAAACACCCTCTCTGAGACCACCGATAATCTCGCTATCCAATACCGCCAGCTCTGTTTCAATCTCACCAACGCGTATGAGACCTATATGAACGAGAAAGACAATATTGACGTAGCGCGACGTGTGTTCGCTTCAGCTACCGAGAAATTCAAATGGGGCGCGGCATCCAACCTCGAGCTTACCAACGCATCCAACGACCTGATCAATGTGCAATCAACGTACGTGCAGGCAATGCTGGAATTGATTAACGCCCAGTCTGATTTAGAGGAATTCCTCAATAAATAAATCGTGATCACGAAAATCCGAAATATCAAAAAATTACACTATAACAATGAAAAAGAACATTCTTTACATCTTTGCCGCGCTCGCACTTATCGCCTGCGGCAAGAAAACAGAAAGCGCCGCTAACGCGGAGGAAGAGCGCGTGGAGCAAGTGCGCACGGTCGTTCTTCAACCGCGTGAGATAGAGCGCGAAATCAGCGTTTCCACCAATCTGCAGGGTTACCTGACGCAGAACGTGGCTCCTTCGCTCACAGGAAAGATCGAGCATATCTACCGCGAAGTCGGGGATCGTGTGTCTGCAGGAGCGGACTTGGTGCGCATGGACCAGACGCAGTATAAGACCACGAAGATCTCTATGGCTAACCTCGAGATTGAGAAGAACCGTGTAGAGCAGTTGCTCAAAACCGGATCGGCTACCCAGCAACAGTACGACCAGATAACCACGCAGTATAACTCCACCAAAGAACAGCTGGAGTTCTTGGAGCAGAACACCTATGTCAAGGCTCCGTTTGCCGGTGTAATCTCTGCCAAGAACTACGAGGACGGCGAACTCTACGGCGGACAGCCAATTCTGATTCTGACCCAGATAGACAAATTGAAAGCACTCGTGGCTGTTCCCGAGACTTATTTCCCGCTTTTCAAGGCAGGTATGAAACTGACGCTGGCTTCGGAGATTTATCCCGGACAGACTTTCCCCGCAACGGTGGAAATCGTTTATCCGACCATTGACCCCTCCAG
>JAFSQV010000100.1 GCA_017446455.1 Paludibacteraceae bacterium | reverse complement strand
GCCGGGTTCATGCAAACGCTCCTCATCAATGGCCGAAGGGAATACCTATTACAACACCAACAGAAACTTTTTGACGAGGATACCTGAGCCCGTTAGTACTGCATACGTCCCCCTATAAAAGGGGGAGTATGCGTACGTACTAAGGGCGTCGAGCGGCATCCTGTCAAACGCCGGATACTATCCGGCACAATAGACAAAGCAAACCGGATAGAGACCGGACAGAGACGTCCGTAATGGTCGCGGAATGGTCGCGGGTTTAACAGCAAAAAGAAAGCAAAGAATAAGCAAAACATTATGAAAGCAGAATTAATCATTCCCATTGACAGCCTACGAGGCAAATTACGGCAAGACGGGTTTTACTTCCGGAAGTACCAAGGTTAGCAGATAGTACAGAAATGTCCGGACCGGTCGAAGCACGTCAAGACGGAAGACGAAGCGGCAAACCAAGAGCGGTTCGTAGAAAGATACAGAAAGAAGAGACTCGGACCTGACGTCCCGAGCACATAACAAATACAACCTAAACCTTAACCCCTCGCCCGCTTAAGCTAAGGCTCGCGCGACTACGGGCACAGCCCTTGTGATAGCGCTACGCCTTGCTCTACGCTTCCCCCACTGCAACTCTACGAGTTACATCGGGGACCCCATTGGGGAGAAGAGATCTCTTCGGAGAGGCTCTTTTTTTGTATAAAAATATACAAACTCTTGCGTATGTCATTTTTTTTTCGTAATTTTGCAGCCGCAAAAGTTATGGATGTATGAAAACAAAACAAATGATAGTAATGGCGCTGGCGGTATTCGCTGTGACGGCGATGCGTGCGCAGCAGTTGCCCGACCCGCATTTTGAGAACTGGTCGGAGAAATTCAAAGGGGATGCCCAATTGAAGGATTGGCATGGATCGAACGTGAGCCAGATAGGTTCCAAATTCACGTTTATGTACCAAAAGCAAGGCCGCACGGGTTATTGCGCTTACGTGGCAGACAAGGCGATTGGTATTCCGAAACTGAACCTCGGAGCTACGGGTCCGGGGTATGTGTCGTTAGGTGTGCCCTGGCAATACCTCAAGGGATTGAACCTAAATAGCGCCACGGCCGGAACGGAAGGCGGTATCGAATGGAAATACCGTCCGGATACGATGGCAGTGTGGATCAAGCGTACGGGTCCCAATACGGACAAAGAGGATTTCCATCTCCTCTTCTATTCGTGGCAAGGAACCGCCAAGAGTGCGTCCTATAAGAACAAAGCCGGCGGTTGTACGACGACCGAGCGTATCAACGAAGAGAGCGATATCCGTTCGGCTACCGATGGCAACGAGTGCGGCATCGATCAGCCGGTGAAGCAAGTAGCAGAAGGATGGCACCGTGCGCGTGCCAAGTACAACGAGTGGACGCTTATCAAAGTGCCTATTCTCTATAAGAATAACGGCCGTCCGACGATGTGCAACGTCATCTTCTCTGCCGGTAACTATCCCGCCTTCCGCGCCAACGACGGTCTGTACGACGGCAACGCGCTCTATATCGACGACGTGGAACTGATCTACTCGTCCCGCATCGACAAGATGCTCATCAACGGCAAAGAGTGGAAGGACTTCAATCCGAACAGCGAGAAGGTGCAGACTTATAAAGTACAAGGGGACAATGTACAAAGTACAAAGGATATCAAAATTGAGGGTCTGCGCGGTATCGGTACGCTGACGAATATCAAGGGCGAGAAAGCGCGTTTTAACGGTCGCAAACTCGATACCCAAGAGATGAGTGTCGTGCCCGGCGAAATAGGTGGCAAACCATGGGTCATCACCGTGAAAGCGGAGGACGGTTCATCCACACATGTATATAAGATTAAGGTTGTAAAAGGCTAAGAATCCGTGGTATTCAATTTTTCTGTAGTAGAGTGGACTTTGCTCGGCGCCTTGGCGCTGCTCTTCGTGCTGCAAGTGTATTGGTACAGCCGTTACATGGCTGCGCCCGCCCGCAGAATTCGCAAGGACAGAAAAGCACCAATCACCAATGACCAATCACCAATCTCCGAAGGAGTCTCCGTCATCCTCTGCGCCCATAACGAGAGCGAGAACCTTTCGCACTACCTGCAAGCCTTGCTCACGCAGGATTATCCGACATACGAGGTGATAGTCGTCGACGATGGTTCGGAAGACAGCACGCGCGAAGTCGTGGAGCGTTACCTGACGCAAGATCCGCGGTTGCATATGACGTTCATCCCTTCCGGTGCGCGGGTCGGCTCTACGAAAAAACTGGCGTTGACCTTAGGCGCCAAGGCGGCGCAATACGATTGGTTGCTGTTGACCGACGCGGATTGCCGGCCGGAGTCGAACCACTGGATCAGCGCGATGATGGCGCAGGCCACGAAGGATATCGTCTTGGGCTTCAGCCCGTATTTCTACGAGAAAGGTCATGTCAACCGCCTCGTGCGTTTCGATACGCTGTTCAACGGTCTGCACTACCTCGGAGCAGCCCTCTGCGGTCATCCGTACATGGGCGTGGGACGTAACTTGGCTTATCGCAAAGCGCTCTTTTTCGAGTCGGGCGGATTTACCCACCTGATGACCAATCGCGCGGGCGACGATGACCTCTTCGTCAACCATGTGGCGACGAAAGCCAATACGACGGTGGCCTTGGATCGTGAGAGTTATGTATGGTCGTTGGCCAAGACCTCGCTGCGCACGTGGTTGCAACAGAAACGTCGTCACCTGTCCGTCTCGCCGGCTTACCGCGCCGGCACGAAATGGCGCTTGCTCTTTGAGCCCCTTACACGCGGACTCTTCTATGCGGCGGTGATAGCTATCTTTGTCTTCGGCCGCTGGCCCGAGTGGCGAAGCATCCTGCCGCTGATACCGGTCATGGCCGCCATAACGCTATTCTTCGTGCGCTGGATACTCCAAACGGCTGTCCTCAACACCTCGGCACGCAGGATGGGCTTGCATGGCTTCAGCATGGGAACCGTCCTGTGGTTCGATATCGTCTTACCGCTGGTCAACCTATGGATGCTGGTGGTCCCTAACCGTAAAACAAATAAATGGTAAAACTGAAAACTGAATACTGAAAACTTTATAATTATGGCTGAACAACAAAAACAATTGAACATCAACATCGCTCCGGATAAAGCACAAGGAGTGTTTGCAAACTTAGCGCTCATCGCGCATACTCCGACGGAGTTCGTATTGGATTTCGCCCAACTGATGCCGGGCATCCCGCAGGCGAACGTCGTTTCGCGCGTGGTAGTAACTCCCGATCAGGCAAAGAAGATCCTGGGTGCGCTGCAGAATAACATCGCGCAGTACGAGAAGAAATTCGGTACCATCCAACCTATCGGCGGACCCGTACCCGGAAGCACGTTGCCTCTCTCCTTCACCGGCGGTGAAGCCTAAATGGCCAAATGATTAAATAAATGAACAAATTGTAAATACTATGAAAAAAACTTTTCCTGCTTCGCAGTTGATCATCAATGCCGATGGTTCTGCGTTTCATTTGCATCTCAAACCCGAGTTCTTGGCCGACAAGATCATCCTCGTCGGGGATCAGGACCGCGTGAACATGGTGGCTTCCTTCTTCGACGAAGGTTCTATCGAGTGCGACCTACAATCCCGTGAGTTCCATACCATCACCGGTAAGTTCCAAGGTAAGCGTATCTCGTGTATCTCCACCGGTATCGGTACCGACAACTGCGATATCGTGATGAACGAGATCGACGCACTGGCGAATATCGACTTTGCTACCCGCACGGAGAAAGAGCACAAGCGCTGCCTCGACATCGTGCGTATCGGCACCTGCGGCGGTATGCAGGAAGATATCCCTCTGGGCACTTTCCTCGTTTCGCAGAAATCCATCGGTTTCGACGGCGTACTCGCTTTCTATCACGACCGTGACAAGATCGCTGACCTCGGTTTCGAGAAAGCCTTCGTGGACTTCGTCGGCTATCCGAAGAAAGCCGCTGTGCCGTACGTAGTAGCGGCTAATCCCGAACTCGTAGACCGTATCGCCAAAGACGATATGATGCGCGGTTGCACGATTGCTGCTAACGGCTTCTATGGCCCGCAAGGACGCGTGCTGCGCGTCGATCTGGCGGTGCCCGATATCAACGAGAAGATCACCGACTTCCGTTACGAAGGACAGCGTATCACCAACTACGAGATGGAAGGTTCGTGTATCGCAGGCCTGGCACTTCACATGGGTCACCGTGCCATGACCGTTTGCTGCGTCATTGCACAGCGTAAGATCGAAGCGGCTAACACCGACTACAAACCGCGTATCAAAGAACTCGTGAAAACCGTACTTGAGCGTATTTAATGAGAAAACATTTTGCAATCATATTGGCAGCTGTGGGGATCCTCTGCGGCTGCCAAAAGAAAGAAACGTCCTTCCAATACAACGTGGATAAGTTCTATGACCTGGAGATCCTCCGTTACGATGTGCCGGAGTTCGATGCCTTGACGCTGCAACAGAAGCAGTTAGTGTACTGCCTGAGTGAGGCGGCTTTATGGGGACGCGATATCCTCTTTGACCAGAACGGTCGTTACAACCTGCGTATTCGCCGTGCGTGCGAGGCGCTGTACCTCAACTATCCGTACGATACGGACAACGAAGAGTTCGCGGCCTTCGAGCGCTACCTCAAACGCGTGTGGTTCTCCAATGGTATTCATCATCACTACAGCGAAGACAAGTTCCTGCCGGAGTTCAGTCAGAAATGGTTCGAGACAGCTTGCGCCGATGCCGGCGTGCAGTATGACGCAGCGATCCTACCCGTTATGTTCGATCCCGCTGTCATGCCCAAGCGTACGACCGCGCAGAACGGCGTGGACCTCGTGGCTAATTCGGCCGGAAACTACTACGGCGAAGGAATGACGCAGAAAGAGGCGGAGGCGTGGTATGACGCGCATAAGGACAACAGCCCTGAGCCGCTGTGGATAGGCCTCAACTCCCAACTCGTCAAGAATGCCGAAGGCAAGGTAGAAGAGCGCGTCTATAAGGTAGGCGGACTCTACGGTGAAGCGCTGGAGCATGTCGTATATTGGCTGCGCGAAGCACTCCAATATGCGGAGAACGACCAGCAACGCGAGGTCATCGAGAAGATGATTGCCTTCAACGAGACGGGCGATCTGCAGCTCTTCAACGAGTACTGCATCGCATGGGTCAAGGACCTCGACAGCCGCGTGGACTTCGTCAACGGTTTCACCGAGACCTATTCCGATCCGCTCGGTATCACCGGCACCTGGGAGTCAATGGTCAACTTCAAGGACCTCGTAGCTACCAAGCGCGCACAACTCATCTCGGACAACGCGCAGTGGTTCGAAGACAACTCGCCTACCGCGAAGAAATTCAAGAAAGAGGAAGTGAAAGGCGTTTCTGCCAAAGTCATCACGGCCGCTATCCTCGCCGGCGATTGCTATCCCGCTACGCCGATCGGTATCAACCTGCCGAACGCTAACTGGATCCGTAAGACCTACGGTTCCAAGTCCGTCACGATTGACAACCTGATGCATGCTTACAACGAGGCGGCGAAAGGCAACGGTTTCAATGAGGAATTCATGATCGACGATGAGATACGCGAGATCTACTCGAAATACGGCGCGCTGTGCGGCGACCTGCATACCGACCTCCACGAGTGTGTCGGACACGGTTCGGGCAAGCTGATGCCGGGTGTGACCAAAGATGCACTCAAAGAGCATGCTTCGACCATCGAAGAAGCCCGCGCAGACCTCTTTGGTCTCTATTATCTCGCCGATCCGAAACTCGTAGAACTGGGTCTGCTCCCGAATGAGGAAGCCTATAAAGCCGGCTATTACCAGCAACTGATGAACGGCCTAATGACGCAACTCGTGCGTATCGAGCCGGGCAAGGATATCGAAGAAGCGCATATGCGTGATCGCCAGTTGATTGCCAAGTGGGTGTATGATCACGCAGACGGCGAGTTGGAGATCATCGAGCGCGACGGTAAGCACTACCTGCAGATCAACGACTACGAAGGCGTACGCCGACTCTTCGGCGAACTGCTCGCGGAAATTCAGCGCATCACCTCTGAAGGTGATTATGCTGCTGCGAAGAATATGGTTGAGACCTATGCGGTGAAAGTCGGTCCGGCATTGCATAAAGAGATCTTAGAGCGCTATGCCGATCTCCACCTCGCGCCCTACAAAGGTTTTGTCAATCCTGTCTATAAGGTGACGCGCGACAAACAAGGAGCCATCACCGACGTGAAACTCGACTTCACGGAAGGCTATATCGACCAACACCTCCGTTACAGCCGCGACTATAGTCCGCTACCGGATGTCAATTGAAAATTGAAAGGTGAAAGGTGAAAGGTGAAAGTCAGCCTTCCTATATCAAAATCTATAGCGAATAGAATACTTCTATTACAGGCCATCCATGGAGATCCGCTTATGCGGGTCTCTTCGGGTATGCCGGATGACGTGCTCGTCCTCCACGATGCCTTAGAGGCGCTGCAGCAACATAAGAAAGGCGAACCGCTGACTCTCCACCTAAAAAACTGCGGAACCGCCTTGCGCTTCTTGCAAGTTCATATCGCGAAATGCTATCCCGGCGAACCGATCACCCTCACCGGCGACCCGCGCCTCATGGAGCGAGACGGAAAACCCACTTCGCAAACCCATTCTGCCCTTATTCTTCACGGTGAAGACATCCCCGTAGAAAAAACCGAGAGCCCCTACATTACGATGTCGCGTAAAATCGCTGAGGCTTATCCGAACGTGGAGTTAGAACGCGATTGGAGTTCTGCGGCCTTCTGGTACGAATACATCGCTATTCATGGCGGCGAGTTGTTGCTGGAGAACCTTAAGCGAGATAGTCTCCAAGGCGATAAGATGGTGGCGCAATTATATAATCACTATTTCGGAGTGATCACGTCCTACTTGCCGGAAGGAGTGAAGATATCCAAATCGTCCATCCCTGTCAGAGACCAAGTGGTAGCGATTGATTTTGAGAACATTCCCGATCTTTACCCGGCGATAGCATTGACCTGCGAACGCTTAAAGCTGAGCTTTCAGGCTACCGGAACTTCCCGGCTGCGGTTCAAGGAATCCAATCGTCTGCGGTCAGTCCGTTTACATGAAGTAAATAACGACCACCGTATGGCCATGGCTCTCCTATGCGCGGACTATCCGGTGTCTATCGAAGAGCAAGCTTGTATCGCGAAGAGTTATCCGAATTTTGCGCCCCAACATATCACGCCTATACGCGGTGTTAACGATGAAGGCAAGGGAAAAAAGTTTGCGCTGAGTAAACTCATCCATGCCGCTACTTCCGAATATGTCTGGCTACACGATGATGATATCGTTTTGCCGCCTGCTTGCGCAAAGGCAGTGGTCTTTGAGGGCGACCTGCTTATTCTGCCGCTGAAGATGGAAAGCGAAAACGCAGCGCCTTCGCTCTTGGAACGCCTTCAGATAGCCGAATATGCAGCGATTCAGGAGCTGACGATGCGTACCGCCAAGCGAAATCAAGCCATCATGTGCTCCGGTGCGAACCTCATCGTTCGTCGCGAGGTATGGCTCGCCTGCGAAGCCGATATCCATCCGGAGATTCCTTCGGGCGATGATATGTTCCTGCTCGAAGCTGCCAAGCGTCGCGGATACCAAGTCCGCGTAATTGACACTCCTGACTACACGGCCATCGTTCATCCCCTCACTTCCTGGCGCGCTTTCTTCCGTCAGCGTATGCGCTGGGCAGGCAAAGCACCGCACTATACGGATAAAGACATCCGTCGGTACGGAGCCATCGTCGTGGCGGCCAATGTTGCGCAGATACTCTTCTTCCCGATTATCCTCATCAAATTTCCGATAGAGTATCGCCTAATTCGTGCGCGAGAGAAAACCTACACCGTACACCATACACCGTACACCAAAAAGCCACGCACTCCGTGGTACGTGGCTCTCTTACTCGAAATACTATATCCTATCTACATGCTTGTTGCCTTTTTCGGTGGACTCGTACGCACCAACCGATGGTAAGCAGCAGCATCAATCCCCAAGTCACATCTCCGATAGGATCCAGCATCGGATCAAAGGGGTCATCTTCTACTTTTCGTGCTCTTGGCATAGCGCGCGGACCATCTTCTGCCACGATAGATGCCATCGCCGGTGCACTGGTCGCACCCGGTTCGGAAATCAGGAGACTGGGTATCGCTACGTGAATAGCGCCGCCGCTCGCGAGCGCCGAGGAATAGATGCCGCGCCCTTGACCATTACTGCTGCCGCCGGTTCCGCTCATTCCTGACCCTCCGCCGGAACCACCACCGCCAATGTTATGCACACTGGCGCTACTCGTCTCAAACATCCGCATGGAGCCGCCGGAGGAAGTCTCAGGCGAGAAGGAAACAAAACTATACGCCGACGGATTGACGGCTGTCGCTCCGCCGTGATGGGAAAACAGCATAGGGGATGTGTGCGAAGCCCCGGTGCGGATGGCAGGAACGCTGCTGGCCGCGGGAGAAGGAGCATGCACAACCACCTCTCCGGGCTTGACATAATACCCCGGATGACGGTCATCGATCAGCACATACGCAACCAGGGCCAACCATAAAGCACTGGCTACGACCGCAATGGCTATTACAATCCGTTTATTGCCTTTCATAATTCTTTTCCGGTAATATCGTATATCTTGTCTCCACGCAGGATGTATATATGATCTTTGTGCAGGATCTTGCGCGGGCGGTCATCTGCGGACGAAGCTGCATCGATGTCGGTCGTGATTTGCGGTCCGTTCTTGCGCTCTACACGGATGGTGAGCACGAAACGATCTTTGTCGTCCGTACGGTTGGTGTAGAACTCATAAGGCGCATTCATCAAGTCGTGCCACTCGTTCGTCTGCTTGTCTAACAGCATCACTGCTTTGACCTCGTCACGGCCATACTTGTCGCTGTAAGCCAGCACATACTCACCTTGCGTTGCCGCGAAATAATGCAGCGGAATACCCGCCTCGGCGCTCGCGTCAGGTAGCGCGTTGAAGGCCATCTCGCCTTCGTTATTACGGCTCGCCAGAACAGGCTTCGTTGTGATCTGTGCGTACTGGTAATACGTACCGCGCATCTTCACAAGGTCGTCCATCATATCGTAGCCGTCGGTGAACTGATCAGAGATCAGCATCGTCGTCTCGTCCGTCTCGCCCTTCGGGCTGGTGATGTTCACTGCGCACCAAACAGGGTGGGTGTCTTCCTGCTCTTCGTACGCTGCCGGTGCACGGCGAACAGGACTCGCACTGCGTTTCACCTTACTTAAGTTAAACTGAACGCCTTGCTCAGCTTCGGGATCGCTACCGCCTATCTGAACGAAGTAACTCGTAAACGGCTTCATGTTATAGTCGGTGATAGCCACCTGGATATACTCGCTCCGACCATTATCCACCGGTTCTACGATGTAGCGCAGATTAGTGGATGGAGCCGGATCGAACTTATAGTGCCCGTCCCAAGGATCGGTACTATAGTCCGGAACGATATAACCGGTCATCACTGGTTCTTCGATATCCGAGGTGTATGGCAGCAAGTACGGATCGCCGATGAGGTTCCATCCTCTGTGGTTCGCGCGTACTTCAGTCATATCCTTATCGCCTCCGAACGCATAGACACCGTTAGCTAACTTGGTAGATTCCTTCTCTTCGCTCACTACGGCGTTCGACATCGGGAAGCGGAACTCGCGCTGAACGCTTCCTGAACCCGGGATACCGAAGATATAACCGATACCCTTCTTCAGCGTAGCGTCTGCGGCTACCATCTCCCAACATCCGCCGGCTTGCGTAGCAGCACGTTTCTTTCCGTCGTAGTATTTGAGCAGATAATCCACACCCAGAACAGGTATCTTTACTTCGTCATCCGCGAAGCGTATATCACTCACGTTGCAGTTGTACGGCAGTGATATATAGTGCCAGTTCGACGGGTCGATGCGCAAGTCGAGATATACGTTGTTGCCTGCAGCCTTGATAGTCAAGTCGCCTTGGATATTGGCAGTGGACACTTCATCTTCCTGACGACGGAATGCCAACGAATTGACGGAGTAGGAGGTACCTGTCGGTACGATCAGTTTACCGCCCGGATAAACTTTCACATTGCCTACCTCCGGTACATCGTTCGTCGAGCCGTCAGTTGCTTTGGTGAGCACACCGGTGCCGAGCACTACTACGTCACAGGTCTTACAACGTTTGATACTTTCATCATACAGCGGATCGCCGCCGTCGGTCTTGACAATCTCGTTGAAGATAGCATCGATGGTCGTGTGTCCGTCCTTTACGATAATCGGCACTTGTACAGGTGCTTCTGTGACTACTTCGCCAGCTGTGTTCTTGAGTTGGAAACGTATATTCAGACAGGAGTACTTCGCCAAATCCGGAATAGGAATCTCGTAAGTCTTGGTTGCCTCATCGTGCGTATAGGAGTCCAAAGTCTGTGTTTCTATTGTTTCATACCCTTTGTAATATTCGCTATAGTTGAAGCCACCAACGTGCTCAAAACCGGTACAAGCATTGACAATTCCATCATCTGTTGTAGATGATGTTCCTCCGGGGATTTGCACGCCTTTCCACTCACCTTGATAATTAACCGCCTCGTACGTATAGTCACCTAAGGTAACGAAATCAGTTGTATTACGCTCAACAGCCGTTCTACCGGTAGTGACGTGGTTGCGACGGATTAACAAGCAGCGGTTTGTTGCCAATGCGTAGTTGCCCTCCTCTGCGTTTGTTCCCTTATCTTGATATCCATGTTCATTGTACCAGCCACCTGGACTATCCATAAAGTCGCAGCCAGAGACTCCAACACCAGAGCAAGGGGCAATATTAGTCAGATCTCCGGATGAGCCTGCACTTGCGCCTATTAAGTCTATGAATTCGTTCGACGGATTCTTTAATGCGATCACATCATTACCATTAAACTCCAGACTTGGTGTTTTAATACGAACATACTTTGAGAATCCGCTATTCTCTTCATCCTCTTTAGCGCATTTAATGATCGCGTTATCATTGTCAGTGTCAAAATAAGTGATCAAGATTAACTCTTCTCCGGATTCCAAGAGCAGTTCGCCTGCAGTCAAATAAGTATTATCCTTTTTTACAATATCTTCAAACTTTGTATGACTAAAGGTACCTCCATTGGTCGCTATACTAAGGGAGTAGTCGGATAGATCTACATTTGCATTAGTTCCGTTAAATACCGCCAATAATTTTACAGATGCAGCAGCCTCGAAGTACTTAGAGAAGAAGATGTCAGTAGCTACAGCGCCTGTGCCGGCGCCATGTTCTACCTCGCCGTCAATAACTACACTCGGGTTGAATTCTGTATCTTTATCCACAAAGATAACTACTGTATCCTCTTTCCATTCCACCACATCAATCGTAGGACCGGAAGTCTCAAAGTCGCCGGAGACAGCACAAGCGGTTTCTCCCTCAGGAGTCAACGTGAACCAGTAGTGGGTGCTTTCTTCCAATCCTGTCATGTAATAGGGAACGGAAGTGGCGGTAGCGGATTTCGCGAAAGCCGTTTTTCCTTCATCGGTATACAGATCTATCGTCACGCTGCTTGCGTTGCTTACCCATGAGAAGGTGGCGTCCGCACGGCGTGCACTGACGTTCACTTCCTGCGGCTGGCTGTTACAACCTGCCGGAACAAGGAAGAAGACGGTCGAGGTCTTGTATAATCCGAACTTATCGCCGTAAGCCAATACCCGTCCGTCTGAATAATCAGCATGGTGCGGATTAGCAATGGTATAATGAATACCATCCGTTGTAGTCAATGACCATTCGTAGTTCTCAGCGTTCGCCAAGTCTATCGTTTCGCTATTCTGGATGGTGAGCGCATCAGCAGCGGTATTGCCCCATAATGCTTTGATGCCGTTTCCTGCCAAGCGAACGTATGCTCCGTTCTCGGCGTAGCGGCTGTTAGCTGCGGAGTGCAAACTATATACAATGGTGGAAGAAGCAACCGCAACCGAGGTAGGCTCACTAGCATCGTTAGGCGTTACAACGACACCGGCGTATTGATTCTCTCCGCCGTTCATATTAGCCGGCAGGGCGTACCAGGTGTCACTCTTCTTGGTGATGGCCAGAAACTCATCCGGCAGTGAGCGGCCGCTCACGGTGATCGTCCTCGTGATACCGCCCGCCGTGAGAACGATCTCTACATTCGCTGTGCGGTTGTCACTCGCCGTCGGCGTATATTCTACCGTCAGGGTCGTGCTCAAACCGGTCTTGCCTGCCGGAACAGCCGAAGCTGCTAACGTTGCCTTGAATTGTGCATCGCCGGAAGTGGCAGTTAGCGTAGTAGCTGCATCAAAGCCCTTCGCGGTCACATTGATGACGCGTTTCACTTTCTGTCCCTTCGCCGCCGTGATCCAGCCAATATTCTTCGCGCTAATTCCTGCCCCACAAGTAGTTGTATAGTTGGTATAACTGGTGCTACTCTTGTAGAGTTGTACCGGTTGCATACCGCTAGTGTAACAAGCGAAACGCTCTTGACCGGAAGTACTATTCCAGCGTATAGTACGGCTGGTGTTGTTTACATTTTTAATAATAGCATTTCCGCCACTGAATGTAACCGTCCACGATGTGTTGTCGGAGAGAGTTGCATTTTTGTTCAAGGTATTGTTACTGCCGGAGTAATTTAGGTAAGAGTCATTGTTCTTAAACGCTACACTACCTTCTGCATTACCATTTACGACCTCTAATGGGTACAATTTGTTTGGTGTGCTTGTATAACTTGTTCCTATACCATACTTAGTAGAAGTTGTAGATATACCATTCAACTCATACTTATCTTCTTCATAAACCAGATATACGACATCACCAACAGCAATTGAAGTCGTTTTTGCTATCTCACCGCTTCCGCCTTCGTCTTCTTCTGCGTAAACGGCATAGTAGGTAATAGGACTGGTACCCATTGTAGCAGAGGTAACGTATGTCGGAGCTTCTGCTTGCGGATTAGCAATCGCAGTAGCCGTCCAACCCATAAACGTCTTATCCTCACAGCCGGTTGCTGAGGTCGGGAATGCGATCTCTTGGCCTTCTTCATAATAAACCTTGGTACTCTCGTCACCGTCCATGCTCCATGTAACTGCGTAAGTAGGATTCGGCTCAAAGTTTGCCGTGATGGTTGTTGCAATAGTATTGCCCTTAGTGTAACTGACGGTATAGTTACCGCTACCATCAGGACCGGCAACAATCGCGTGCGAGCCGCCGGTAGCCGTCACACCGGAGCAGTAGTATCCGTCATCCGGAGTAATACCTGATACCGTGACGATGAAGTTCGTCTTGCAGTTGTCGTATGTGCCGTCAGCTTTGTTTAGCGTAAATGTACCATGGCTCTCCGCGCCTTTTGTCAGCGTTACTTGATAGTCGCAAGGAGTACATTCCGGAGCTGTGGTGTAGTACGATGTGCCACCGCCGCCCAAACTGATGGATGCTATATACGCACGCTTGGTCGTAGTAGAAATAGTCAAGTCGGATATTTCAACTTCCGAAGCATTCGTGAACGTAAGTGTGCCGTCTGCAGGCGACAATGCGCTACCAAAGCTATTCGAACCATTAACTTCCATCTCAAGGTCCCCGGTATCTGTACCATACCGGGACGCATTGACGGTAATAGTGTTGGTGGTAATCGGAGACGAGAGGTTCAGAGTAATATATCCTGCGCCGCCTGATGCTCCGAGTTTTACACCGTATTTACCTAAGTATGCTCTACTTGCAGAGAAGGACGAAATGCCGGTATAGGACTCAACAAGGTTCTCTTTGATTGCACTGTCTTCGGTGCGATCAGTACCACTATCACTACTTGCGGTCTTGAAGATTACACTTGCTTCTCCGCCACCGCTACCTTCTACTCTGCGGTAGAGTGCATAGAAACTAATATTACCGGCAGGCATTGTCTGTGGGAAGGTGAGAACCTCCGGCTTGGTTGTCGTTTCCGATGTCTGTTCGGCGGCAACCCAGCCCACGAACGTGAATGACTCGTCGCATGCTTCTGGTGTTGTTACCGGAGCGGTAATATCATCGTCCGCATAGCCTGTTTGCGCTTCGCCATAC
Organism: Paludibacteraceae bacterium; assembly: GCA_017446455.1. Classification (GTDB taxonomy): domain Bacteria; phylum Bacteroidota; class Bacteroidia; order Bacteroidales; family Paludibacteraceae; genus Colicola. The sequence continues at coordinate 16,535 of JAFSQV010000100.1, read as the reverse complement.
TGCGTACCGCTATTATAGAACGTGGCTGTATAGGTACTTTCCGCGCCCATCGTTACACTCACCGTCACATTCTCGTCCGGCATCGTGAAGGTACGTGTCTCGCCGCTGCCTGTTTGTGTAATTTCGGTAAGACTTGTCGCTCCCTGGATGCTGACCGAAGTGATGGTATAGTGCTCTGCCGGAGTGATATGTAACGTTACTGTTGTGCCGTACTCGGCTGTTTGCGGACTTGTGCTCTGTCCGTTGATGGTAATAGTAGCACCTGTCGGCGAAGGAGTGAAACTGACATTGTGGCTGTTCAACTGCCATTTCGCGTACAAGGTCTGCGAGTTCGTGAACGCTACGCTCTGCTTGTCGTTATATACTTTCTCGCCCTCAGCACTGGTTGCCCAGCCGATGAAGGAGTAACCCTCGCGAGAGAAAGCGTTGTCCTTGATAGCCGCAGATAAGTTGTAGGTGACAGTCTGGTCTGTCATTGTTCCGGTACCGCCGTTAGCATCGAAACTGATGGTCAACGGGCCTGCTACCTCGAATGTGGACGAAGTCATCGTCTTTTCGCAGTAGCCGTCGGCCGCTGTCCAGTGTGCTATAACGGTAGCTTCGCCGGCTCCTACAGCAGTCACCATTCCTGTTGAACCATCCACAGTCAATACGTCTGTATTACTCGACTCGAACGACAACGTACCGTGCGTTTCGCCGCTGAGGCTCTTGGTGGCGGTCTTGTTAGGCGTAGTGTTCAGACTATATTGGTTCCAACTTAATGCCGGATCGTCCCATGGAGTACAATCTTGTGGGGTAGCAGAATCACTATCTGCATCGCTGTCGCAGGTAGAACTCGAAGCGTTTGCTACCACATTGGTGGTGTACGTCAAACCATTCGTTAGACCGGTGATGATGCAGGTATTGGTTGTGCCGGAGTGTGTGATGGTACCAATGCTTGCTGCACTACCGCACTCGGTGGTATAGCCCACACCCGTACCAATAGTTACCGTATAATGGTCTGCATCCGCTACATCTACCCAGGTAAGCGTAATTTGTTCATTGCCCGGAGTCGCCGTTACGCTCGGTGTGCCTAATTTCGTACACGCCGATGCACATTCTGTTGTAGAGGTGTAGTACGTTGTGCCACCACCTCCAATGGTTACCGCTATCCCCGCAATTCGGCGGTTATTAGAAGTGCCGCTTTGGGTAAATGTTACCAACGAAGATTCTCCTGTCCATGAACCGCTGCTATATGTGCCAACATCCGCTGATATTGTGTTACTTCCATCACTACTTCCAAATGTGAATGTTATAGCAGTGATATTTCCTGCATCCGACTCAACTACACACTTTCCCCCGCCATACCAGCGTATAGCATTTCCAGATGCATAATATTTAGAGTTTGTTCCTCCAGACCGCTTTGTGAAGGTTACAGAAGCATGGGAACCAATAGTAATTTTTGTTCCTTCTACTTCGGTATCTGATGTGTATCGGTCGCTAAATGTAACACTTTCATTCGAACTGGCACCTCCGCCTGTCGTATGCTCAAATACGGCATAGTAATCCTTATTCGCAGTTGCCGTGAAATCTTCAATCCATGATTTGGCAGTAATGTTTGTGGAAGCGAGTGACTCGGTCCACCAACCGACAAACGTATAACCCTCACAACTTTCAATAACGGGCACATCCGGTATGCCGCCTTGATATACAGACTGCGTAGAACCAATCTGTGTTCCGTTGTTATAGAACTTGATGTTGTATGTCGGCAGCGCAGTGAATGTAGCCGAAACAGTAACATTCGCATCCGGCATCGTGAACTGGTTATTTGTCACGCTTATTGCAGCAGATGTGGAGTTGTTCGTAACAGTCCAACTTCCAAATATATAGCCATTTGATGGTTCTGCGTACAGTGTAACCGTTGCACCGGCGTAAGCTGATGTAGCATTTGCCTCAAACGTACCTCCCATCACTGAACCGCCACTACTTAATGTAATACTATGCGGATCACCACAGGAAGGAGATGTCATGTATGTTGTGGTGCTACCGCCACCGCCGGAAGTTGACCATGTTATTGTAATATCATCCAAATATAGCGCGCCGGAATTGGAACGAATACCAATATATGCATAATTTCCTTCGATATTTAATGTTGTCGTGCCTTTAGTTATAGATCCTATTTTTGTACCCTGCGTGCTTGTGTTGTATAGGTCCGCAGCTGAAGAATATGCAGTACTATTACCATAAATGTCGATTGATCTTCCATTTGTAGTGTTGGAGTTCCAAGTAACAATAACTTTTGTTGCTGTTCCGCCGGAAGTCGTTGTAACAATACCTGAATTACTATTGTTAGAGCGCAGTTGAATAGCGGTATTGCCGCCAGCGCTGTTGCCCGCATAAACTGCACTTGAATTTGACGTTTTTCCAGACCAATTTGCATAAGCTGGATTAGCATTAGAAACCACACCTATGAGAGCATAATCAAGGACATCATCAACAGTTGCCATCTTTGCCCACTTTGGAGCACTTGCCGCTTCTGAGTGGCTATATACCGCATACAAAGTAGTCGCGGATGAAACGGAAGTGGTGTATGTCGGTGCAGTGGTAGTGTTCACAGAACTATTTGCACTCCAGCCGGCAAAGGCCCATCCGTCACAGGCATCAGCTTCCGTAGAGGATGTTGGTAAGGTGTACGAGCCGGAGCATGTTATTGTTTGTTCAGCACCATTACGATTCAGCGTTACTTCGTATGTTGTCGGTACACTTCCACCACCGGTAGCTATACTCAGACTGCTCAAATCGACCGTCTCACCGGCGTGGTTTCCCCATAAATACTCCACCAAATCAGGGAGGTCAATGAACGGGTTACGGTTGCCCTGTTTCTTCTCCACACCATTGTTACGCGCTACCTCTTTAGCAGATACAGGATCTGCTCTATGCCATTTCAAGAAGACTGCTATCGCATTATTTGACAGACCATAGTTCGTGCTAAGATTGCCGCTGAACATCGCATTGTCCCATGTTGTGACGGGATAACTATTGGCTGATCCGCCATACTTACGACATACGTCAGAAGTCGCATAGCGGACAGCCATATATAATACTGCGCGGGCGATATCGCCCTTGTATTCATCATCCGGTTCATATACCGTACCGGAATAGCCGCTTGAGGAAGCACCTAACTTACCCAGAGCTTTATTTCCATTGTCGTACCCGTTAAATGCATTAGTTACATTTGTCTCCCCAAATGGGTAGGACGAACGCAAATTATTCACGAGACCATCAGCAAGGAACAAGTGATGGCGGTCGCTTTTCTGTGGCGCTGCTTCGTTGAATGCGCTCTGAGGCACTACGTGCTCGCGGTTGTAACTGTCGCAAATGTCTGAATAACTCTTTCCTTGCTGGCTGGATGTCCACGAGCAAGTAGAGTATATATCCAGAATTTCGCCATTCACAATGTCTATCCCGTCGAATGTCCAGTTGTACCCCAAGTCAGTGGTGTGCTTGGTGTAGGTTAACGTGGTCAGTGCTTCACGGAGTGCCGAACCGCTCTTTCCGTCAACAGAGTTGTAGTATGACTTCTCAACAGCGTATAGAGTTCCCCAAGCGCACCACGCGGAGAGCACAAGGGTGAGAATATATCGGATAGTCTTCATAACTATAGGGTGTTTCATGAGGCGACTTAATAATAGATAGCGTAGTAGGTAGCATCAGCAGTTACCGCACCGCCGGCAGAGATCGTTGCCGGAGAGGAGTCACCGGTATAGTGTTCCTCGGTTGTCCAACCGTAGAACGCTTTTCCTTCTGTATTTGCGCCCGGTGCCGGTGAGGGCAGTACAAGCGGATCGCCGTCCACATACTGCTCAGTCTTAAATGTCGTGCCGCCGCAAGTTTTCCAGGTAACAGTATGTTTTACCAACTCAGCCACATTAATAGTATATGTTGCCGTTCTGGTAACGTCATTCTCCGTATAGCTAACTGTCACAGTCTTATCACCAGCTGTTGTCAAGTCCGGAGTGGAGACACTGGTAGGTGTCACTGTATGCGACGAGCAGTTGCTATAGTTAGCAGTAACGACGAGATTGTCGTAATTGAACGTATCATCGGTAGTGAACGATTTCTGCACAGCGTCGGTGTTTAGAGAGATACTTGTCAGCGCGCACACAACGCAGGTCGTGCCGTAATCGCTGTACGATACTCCGCCACCCTTACGGTATAGTTGCGGCAGGAGCATAGAGGTGGAAGTACTTGACGTGTATGTCGTGAAACGTGGAGTATTGACATTATGGAGGAATCGTCCATAAGTAGATGTGCTGTTCTGAATAGTTGCATTACCATCAGAGATAGAGATTTCCCACGTAGTTGTACCCGATCCCCAAGCCAGTTTCTTTACGGCTGTCGCGCCGAGTACACCCTCGGACGAAGTCAGGGTCCAAGCACCTTCGCTGCCGCCTAAAGTCAGCTCAATAGTATTCGTTCCCAAGGATGTAATAGTGGACTTATCTGTGCTGAATGTGGAAGCCACTTCAGTCATTACTTGTGAAGAAATATCACCGGCAGTTTTGCCTTCGGTATTACTTGCTATCACGAGGATATCCCCCGCGTGTAACGAGGAGGCGTCCGTAACGAGCGTCCAAGTAGAAGAACCGCCGCCTTCGCTTGCTGTCGCATAAACAGCATAATAGGTCACATTCGCTGTTACGGTCTTTGTTCCGGCCGCGGTAAATAAATCCGCAGGTTTAGTACCGGTCACCGAAGTGCTTGCTGTCCAGCCTACAAACTTCTTTCCTCCCGGGCAGTCGGATGGCGCAGAAGGCATAGACAACGATGCTCCATCGATATAAGTTACGTTCGTTGTAGAGCCGTTCACACTCCAAGTGACGGTATAGATCTTTTTACCCTCTGCCATAATGACCACATCATCGGTCAGACTGGCAATCGTGAATGTATTCGTCGAGGCGTTATACGTGAATCCCGAACCATAGGTCAGTTCTACGCCGCCCATTTCCACTGTCCAGCAGGAAGCATCGTCTAGTGTGTAGCCGTCATCAGGGGTGATGGTTACACTAAGTGCGGCATTAATCGTCACCTCGCCGTCTGCCGGCGTGGTACAGTTTTCCGAAAGGAACTCATAGGAGGCTTTCGTCTTATTCACGCCGCCGTTGAACTTGAAGGTGATATTGTTACCACTCTCCGTAATTTCTGTCATTGCACAGCCGCTAACGGGAGTGCAAGACTTTACGCTGCTTGATCCCGGGTAAGGGTCTGATGTCTTACCAATATTCTTTGGATTGCCGGATGCGGAGAGAAGCGTATAACGCGGTGAGCCTCCGGTGTTGTTCAAGTTATTGTTGTTCCATGCCGAGGCATTGTATTTTACTTGCCAAATAATCATTCCGTGACCGGGTAGGTAAGCGTCCCAACCACTCTTCTGACGATTCTCAATGTAGTAAACAGTTGAAGGACTGGTAGCCGTAGCCGATACGAGCGAAGAACCTCCGGTAATCTGATAAGCATCGTCCCATCCTGTCGTCATCGTGATGTTTTTCTTCTCATCCTTAGCAAGGAACTTAGGTGTCGCCCAACCGAGGTAGTACTTGTCAAAGATGGAATAGTTCGGCGGAGTATTACCGTCGTTGTTATAGGATCCTTGATCCATGATGGACCATTCGCCCGGTGTACGTGACTCTGTATAGTTCGTACTCGCATATTCGGTGTCATAGTAGTCAGGCAGACCTATCACGTGTCCATATTCGTGCAGTGGTGTACCCATCGCGCACTTTCCACTGCCGTTTAACTCGGCACTACAAGCATAATTGCGAATACTCTTTCCGTCCAGCGTCAGCGATAAGCCACCATAATAGATATCCCATTGATGTGGCCAAATTGTCGCATCAGCACCGCCGTCCGCCTCTCCTTTACCGGCATAGAGGACATACACATTATCCACTTTACCATCGTTATTGCCGTCGTACAGCGAGAAGTCAATATCTGCGTTAGCCGCATTGCAGGCATCTACAATCATCTGAGCGGGATTCACATCATCGCCACTGGAATCATTGGCACCATACGTAGCATACGTATTGCTCAAGGTGTAAGGTCCATACACATCTACAGGAGGTGTGTACAAACCGTTTGATTGCAACTTGAGATAGTTGTACATCGACATTGCGCCTTCTGACGAGTCTCCTAATTTCGATTTATAATAGGTCTCGCTGGTAGACTTAAAGGTCTGGTTGCTGAAGCTGACAAGGATAAACAGCGCACGCGTCGGCATGTATCCTGCGCCGACCTTCTTGGAGCGCTTTACATACCGCTTCGATGCTTGACGGTGTTTGGTGATTTGCTCGCCTGTAGGAATATCTTCGTCCGTCACAACAAAGGTGCCGTCCTCCTGCTGCTTAGCAATCTTGCCATCCTTGGTCACCCAATAGTGACAAAACTCGTCACCCATCAATTGTACAGAAATGGTTGTTCCGTCTGGCTGTGTCTTGGTCTGCCATCCGGGTTTTGCGGGCACTGCCCATGCCGATAGGGTCAGCATGGCGCTTAGAAAGAAGGTTAAAGCGCGTTTAGCGATATTCATAATAGATTGTTTGTTTTTTGTGGAGTATAGCGGACTCGAAAATTGCTTTGCAATTATCGTGCTTTGGCTAAGACAATTGTCAAAAGCAATAATCGTGCCCCTTGGGGCTAAGAACCCGTAGCGGGAGAGCCGCTATGCTCTATGTTTCGTGGAGTATAGCGGACTCGAACCGCTCACCTCAACACTGCCAGTGTTGCGCTCTAGCCAGATGAGCTAATACCCCTCGCTTGAGCTAAGGCTCGCACGACTACGCGATTACATCGCTCGTGGTAGTGCTACGCCTTGCTCTACGCTCTTCGGTCTGCAAAACTACGTTTTACATCCCGAGGAAAATATATAAATATAAGATCTCGCGCATGTGCGCGTACCTTATTATACTACGCCGCTGAAGCCCATGAAAGCCATAGCCAGAAGGCCGGCTGTCAGAAGGGCGATAGGCGTACCTTTCATCGCTTCGGGTACTTTCGCCAAAGCGAGTTGCTCGCGGATACCTGCGAAGAGGATGAGTGCGAGACCGAAGCCCAGCGCCGTTGCGAAAGCGAACAGCGTACCGGTCAACATTCCGTGCTCTGCGCCCATCGGCAGTTTCTCTGTACCGTTAGCTACAAGAATAGCCACACCGAGAATACAGCAGTTGGTGGTAATCAGCGGCAGGAATACACCCAGCGCCTGGTAGAGCGCCGGACTGACCTTCTTCAGCATGATCTCAATCATCTGCACGAGGGCCGCGATGATGAGGATGAAAAGAATGGTCTGCAGGAACTCCAAACCCCATGCTACCAGCAACATTTGTAACAAATATGTTACAACCGTAGAGAGCGTGAGCACGAAGATAACAGCTGCGCTCATACCTATCGCGGTGTCGATTTTCTTACTTACTCCCAGGAACGGGCAGATACCCAAGAACTGGCTCAATACGATATTATTAACAAATATCGCAGAGATGAAAATTAAAAAGTAAACCATAATTATTTTTTCTGGATTTTGTTAATAATGACCATTAAATATGCCAGTGCGATGAACGCACCCGGAGCGAGAACGAAGACCAATGCGCCGTAGTTATCCGGGAAGAGGCGGAAGCCGAAGCACGCACCCGTTCCGAGTAACTCACGGATAGCACCGAGAACAGTAAGCGCCAAGGTGAAGCCCAGACCCATGCCGATGCCGTCAAGGGCGCTGAGGCCTACGCTGTTCTTCGCTGCGAAAGCTTCTGCACGTCCAAGGACGATACAGTTCACTACGATCAGCGGAATGAACAGACCCAGCACGTCATAGATAGCCGGCACGTAAGCCTGCATCACCAGTTGAACCAGCGTCACGAACGTAGCGATGACGACGATGAACGCCGGGATACGGACTTTGTCCGGAATGAGGTTCTTCAAGAGCGAGATCACGATATTCGAGCAGATGAGCACGAACATCGTAGCCAGGCCCATGGACATACCGTTGATAGCGCTGGTTGTCGTTGCCAGCGTCGGACACATACCGAGAACCAGCACAAAGGTTGGGTTCTCTTTCAGAAGACCGTTGGTCAATGTTTTGAATGCGTTACTCATGACGTACCTCCTTCTCTTCAATGATTTCTACTACTTCTTCAACCACTTCTGTGGCTTGCAGTTGGCTGGCACCGGTGTGCGCTTCTACATCGCTGCCCTTGAACTCCGCATAAGCCTGATTGATGGCTTTGAGGAAGGCGCGCGAAGAGATCGTAGCCGCTGTGATAGCATCTATCTCACCGCCGTCTTTGCTTACAGCAAACTTACCGTCTGCCTTGCGGCCGATGATGTTCTGATTCGGTTTGTCTGCGTTCTTGAACCAGTGCTCGATATGCGAACCCAGACCCGGAGTCTCTTGGTGCTCAAGCACCTCGTAACCCAAGATGTTTCCGTCAGCATCGAAACCAACCATGACGCGGAACGGACCACCGAAACCGTCAACAGTCGTCTCGATAGCCACGCCGTCTTCATGTCCGTCCAACACCGCCAATTTAGCAGCCTCTTGTTTTGCTTTCTTCTGCGCTTCGATATTACTGAGCGTCAGCATGTATACGCCCGCCAGCGCACCGGCTGCTACCATCGAGATGATGGTAAGGCTCAGCGCCATATTCTTAAATGAACTCTGTAACTTTTCCATAGCTGTCCTCCTTATTTTTTCTTCTCTCCGAAGCGCATCGGACGAATCTTGTTCAACAATGGAACGCACGCGTTCATGATCAGGATAGCGAACGACATACCTTCAGGATAAGCACCCCATGTACGAATCACCATCATGATGAAACCGATACCGATACCGAAGATGATCTTTCCCCATGCCGTCATAGGGCTCGTCACATAATCCGTAGCCATGAAGAACGCACCGAGCATCAGACCACCGCTCAGCAACTGGTATGCTACATACTGGCTGCTCTCCATGCCTTCCGGCGTGCCGATCCACGCGAAGAGCGCTACGGTAGCGATGATCGAAACCGGAATATGCCAGGTGATGACGCGTGTGCAAATCAGGAACAGACCGCCGAGGATCAGTGCCAATGCACATACCTCACCGAGCGAACCGCCCATCGCGCCTAAGAACGCGTCGCGCAGAGCAGGCAAGTTCTCCATCACACTCAGGTCACCGGTTTTCGCCATGTGCTTGAGGTAATAGAGCGGGGTAGCACCCGTCTCTGCATCCAGATAACTCGTCTCAAAACCCTTTGCCAGCGGCCAAGTGGTCATCTGCGCAGGGAAGGAAATCAACAGGAAGACACGACCTACCAAAGCAGGGTTGAAGGGGTTTTGACCCAGACCGCCGAAGGTCATCTTACCAACACCGATAGCGACAACCGCACCGATGAGTACAATCCACCAGTCGATACTCGACGGCAGGTTGAAAGCGAGAAGCAGACCCGTCAAGACAGCCGAGAGGTCGCCGATGGTCTGACGTTTCTCTTTGAGCACAAAACGACCGATAAGCCACTCGGTCAGCACACAAGCCGCTACGCTGATAGCCGCTGTGATCAGTGCTCCCCAACCGAACTCGATCACGGAAACCACGTAAGCAGGAAGCAGCGCGAGAATCACAAGAAGCATGTTCTTGCGTACGCTGTCACCGCCGTGGACGTGAGGAGCCGGAGAAGTAATGAAATTGCTCATATCTTTTTAAATTTCAAATTACAAATTACCAATTACCAATTATTTTGCGGCTTGAGCAGCTGCTGCTCTTTCCCGCAAAATACTGCCTACTTTTGCTTTCGCAGGACGGATACCGTCGAGCAGACGACGATGAGCAGGACAGGTATAGACGCAGCAACCGCAGTCGATACAATCCATCACGTCGTGCTTCTCGCACTCATCCCACATCTCGAGTTGACTCAAACGTTGGAGCAAGTACGGCTCCAGACCCATCGGGCAGGCCTGTACGCACTTTCCGCAGCGGATACAGTTCTCTTCCTCTGCGCGAACACTCTCTTTCTCATCAAGGAAGAGCAGTCCGCTCAGACGCTTGTTAGCCGGCATGCCTTCGGTATGATCCATCGCGCGACCCATCATCGGACCGCCGCCGATAATTTTACCGGTATGTGCGGGAACGCCACCGGCCAACTCAATCACCTCGTCGATCGGCGTACCGAAACGAACGGAGTAGTTACCCGGTTTGGCAACATGCTTACCCGTCACGGTCATCACGCGGCTGATGAGCGGTTTGTTCTTCTGAACAGCCTCGTACACCGCGAAGATCGTAGCGACGTTGTCCACTACCGCACCTACCTCGATAGGCAGCGCACCACTCGGAACCTGACGGCCGATACAAGCGTCGATGAGTTGTTTCTCACCGCCCTGCGGGTAGCGCAGCTTCAGCGGCATCACCTCGATACCCAATTTGCTCTGCGCCAGCGTACGCATGCGCTCGATTGCGTCCTTCTTGTTGTTCTCAATACCGATGATCGCGCGTTGTACGCCAAGGGCTTTCTTCAAAATCTCAATACCGATGATGATCTCTTCGCCGTGCTCAAGCATCAACTGATGGTCGCAGGTCAGGTACGGCTCGCACTCTACACCGTTGACAATCAGCACCTCCGCTTTCTTACCCGGAGGCGGCAGCAACTTCACGTGTGTCGGGAAGCAAGCGCCACCCAGACCAACGATACCGGCTGCGGCAATCTTGTCGATGATCGCCTTCGGCTCTAACGTACACTGACGAACCAAGTCCGGTTTGCGATCAATCTCCGGCAACCACTCGTCACCTTCTACGTCGATGAAGATGCACTGCATCGGTGCACCCCATGCATCGGTAGCCTGGTCGATCTTCGTCACCGTTCCACTTACCGGCGAACAGATGTTCGCACTCACGAATCCGCCGGCTTTAGCCAGCAGTTCGCCTACTTTCACTTTTGCTCCAACTTCTACTACAGCCTGCGCCGGCGCACCGATGTGTTGCACCAGCGGAATGATCGCCTGCTTAGGCAGCGGGCACTCCGTGATCGGCTGATGAGCAGAGAATTGTTTGTTGTCCTGCGGATGAACTCCGCCTATCTTAAATGTTCTCATAACTTCTGCGCCATTAAAATAGAATTAGGGAACGATGCCTTGGGCGTAGCCAAAGCTTTAATCTTAGTAGCGATGACCGGATCGAAGCCCTTCTTCTCTCCGCCCTCTTGTGCAGCAGGCGCTGCAGCCTCTTCGGCATCCGAAGGCGTCAGGATTCGTTTCACATCCTCCATCGTCGGTTCACCGCCCACAGGGCAGGCCAGACCATCGATACCGCCTGCCTTCACACACGCTTCCGCGAAGTTTCGGCAACCGGCAAATCCGCATCCGCCGCAGTTGGCTCCGGGCAGTACGGCGACTACCAAGTCAATGCGCGGATCTTCTTCCACTTTGAAGATTTGGCTGACAACATACAGCAGCACGGCGGCTACCAATCCTGTCACACCCAAAACTCCCATAGAAATCAGAATTAGATTCATGTTGTTTGTTATTTTTAGTTGTTATTGTTTGCTATCTCGTTCGGGGTTACATCGGGGTCATCTCGGGGTTACATCGGGGGCATATCGTATCCTACCCATACCTATAATATATTATATATATTATCCCGTGATTTTGAATTTATACCTTTCGGGCCGTAAAAGTAAACTGTGTCTGCAGCCGATGCTTGAACACACTCAACCCGATGTAATACAGCGCTATTCCGCAGAGGGAGAGTGTGCCGACAACGGCTTCGCTCCATTCGGTCGTGAAATCCAGCACGGCGATGATACCCATCATCACTACAAAGGGCAGAATGTATGCGAGCAACACCGCTTTCCATGCTAAGCGCTCGCGCACCTCCACTTCTACCTGATCACCGGGCTGCAACTTCTCCAACATCACCACGTCCATCTCTTTCTGCTGGCTCTCGGCCGACATGCACATCGATTTGGCCTTGCATGCCGAACATGCACTGGTCTGAATAATCTCCACGTGCGCCATCTCGCCGCTCACGCTCAGTACCACTCCTGTATGTCGAATCAGTTCATCCATAAACATAAAAAGCGTGCAAAGATACGAATAATATTTCATATACGCAAGTGCGCGCGAACTTTTTGTTAAAAAAACGCGTTTTTGGGTCAAAAAAGATACAACTTTCAACTTTCAACTTTCACCTTTCAACTTTTTTTTGTACTTTTGCATGCTAATTTTGACGTATTATGCCCAGACATACAATTAAATCAAGGGATATTTTAACGGAACAACCGGAAGAACGAGCCATCCGAGTGGAGAAACTCAGCGGGCTGCAGGCAATCCGTACATTCTTTGCGGACCGCCGTGTGCGAATGGTGATCGGAGTGCTGCTCCTTATGTTCTCCATCTTCGCGCTGCTCGCGTATGTGAGTTTTCTTTTTACCGGTGCTTTCGACCAAGATATTTTGTCGCTCGACCGCGCAGGCCGCGTGGAGAATCGCGAAGCGATACGTAATATGTTGGGTCTGCCCGGAGCTGATCTGGCGCATTTCCTGATAAACAGCAGTTTTGGTTTTTCCAGTCTGCTTTTAATCTTGATGGTCGGTATCTACGGTTTGCGTATCATGCATGTGTTCCGCGACATTCCGGCCATCAAACTTTTCTGTTGCTCGGTCTTCCTTGTGCTATGGGGATCTATCACGTTTGGCTTTGCCCAACAGATGGTGCATCTTGGCGTCTTCCTTTGGGGCGGACAGTTCGGTGCTTGGGCGGCTAAGTGGCTGACGAGTTACGTACAGATTACCGGCATCGTGCTGATTCTCTTCTTCTCGATGGTCATCTTCCTCATTGTCTCTGACCCGCGCTTCATCGACCGCTGCAAAGCCTTCGGCGCGTGGTGCAAGAACCTCTTTACGAAAAAGAAGAAGGAGCCGACTGATTCGGGCGAAGAGATTACGCTTGACATTCCGGTTTCGGAGACTTCCGATAATTCTGAGAATTCTAAGGATTCCGATGAGGTGACCTTTACCATCGACCCCGGAGCATCTCCCCAAAGTAATGGGGAGAGCGGCCTCCGCCAAGAGGGGCAAGTGGACTTAACAATCGATGTTCCTTTAGTGGACGAGAACGACGAACCGTTGGGCGACGCACCGCTGCCTATAGAAGAGCCTGCTGAAGAGAAGAAAGATCCGGATCTGGAGATTGAGGATATTATCGAAGACAAGCTCTATGACAAAGACCCCGATAAGATCCTTGAGAAACTCGGACCGTACGATCCGCGCAAAGACTTGGAGTTCTTTAAATTCCCGTCGCTCAATCTTCTGAAGGTGTATGACAACGAGACTGCGCCGGTGATCAACGAAGACGAGCAACGTGCGAACGGTGCACGTATCGTGACGACCTTGCGCAACTACGGCATCGAGATCGACTCTATCAAAGCGACCGTCGGACCGACCGTCACGCTCTACGAGATCGTGCCGAAGGCCGGTATTCGCGTAGCGAAGATCCAAGCGCTTGAGAACGATATTATGATGTCGCTCTCTGCCACTGGTATTCGTATCATCGCGCCGATGCCGGGTAAAGGGACGATCGGTATTGAGGTGCCGAACGAGAAACCGCAAGTGGTGTCGATGCACTCTGTGATAGCGAGCAAGCGCTTCCAGGAAGAGACGAAGATGAAACTGCCGGTGGCTTACGGCCGAACGATTACCAATGAGGTCTTTATGTTCGACCTCGCGAAGACCCCGCATCTGCTCGTAGCCGGTGCAACGGGAACGGGTAAGTCCGTAGCCATCAACGCCATCATCACGTCGCTCTTGTATAAGAAGCACCCGGCGGAGTTGAAACTCGTCATGGTGGACCCGAAGATGGTGGAGTTTGCGCCGTACAAACCGCTTTTGAAGCACTACCTCGCGGCAATGCCGGACACCGATCCCGAGCAGATTGTCATCACCGACTGCGACCGCGTCATCAACACGCTTAACTCCCTCGTCATCGAGATGGAGAATCGGTACAAATTGCTCATGGATGCCGGTGTGCGCAACCTCGAGGATTATAACGACAAGTTCGTTCGTCGCCGCCTGAACCCCAACAAGTTGGTGGCAGACAGTCTGCATCACCAGTACTTGCCTTATATCGTCATCATCATCGATGAGTACGGCGATTTCATCATGCAGGCGGGCAAACAGGTGGAGACGCCTATCGCGCGTATCACCCAGAAAGCACGTGCTGTCGGCATGCACATGATTCTGGCTACCCAGCGTCCGTCTGTGAACATCGTCACGGGTGTCATCAAGGCGAATATCCCGACACGTATCGCCCTGCGCACGCAGTCTGTCATCGACTCACGCACGGTCCTCGACGCCAAGGGAGCCGAGCAACTCATCGGACGTGGCGACTCGCTCTATGCCGGCAACGCATCCATCACCCGTGTACAATGTGCGTTCGTTGACACACCGGAGGTGGACGAGATTGTCAAGCACATCTCCAAACAGCAACGTTATACGGAACCGTATCAGTTGCCGGAATACGTCGGTGAAGGCGGTGAAGGCGATGCGTTGGCGCCGGGTAGCGTAGATATGAAGCGACTCGACCCGATGTTTGCGGATGTAGCCCGTTACGTAGTAACGAAGCAAGAGGGTTCGACCTCACGCCTGCAGCGTGCCTTCGAGATCGGTTATAACCGCGCAGGAAAACTAAGTGACCAACTCGAGGCCGCCGGTATAGTAGGTCCGAACAAAGGACCGAAGGGACGCGATGTGCTCATCACCGACCTCGATCAGCTGGATAAACTATTAGAAGAATTAGGAGTAAAATGAAAGGTGAAAATTGAAAGATGAAAGGATTATTGATCATATTATCGGTCCTGAGTTCGTTCCTGACGAACCTGGAGACGAAGACTTTGCAGTCGGATTTCACCGTTACGGTAGCAGAAGAAGTGAATGCGCCGATGAACTATCCCGGCACCATCACTATGCACGGAAACTGTTTCCGTCTCTCGATGTTCGGCATCGATGCCGCCTATGACGGGAAGACGATGTACATGTACTCCGGCGAAACCGACGAACTGACGCTCACGAACCCGACCGAACAGGAACTCGTCGAGACGAATCCGCTCCTCTTCGCCAAAGCGCTGGTGCCGAAATGCAATGTCACAGAACGCGAGACTTCCGACGGTGCGCAGACCATCATCACGCTCACACCCAAAGATCAATCGATCGGTATCAACCGCTTTGTGTTGCGCGTGCGGAAGGCTGACCTGATGCCGCTTTCGGTGGAGATCAAAGAAGGCAACAAGACCTCGTCACTCAAGATGAAAGAACCCAAATTTATAAATACAAAAACCGACTACGTGATCACGGCGGAAGACGGCACGTATGTCAATGATATGCGATTATGAGAGTAAAATGTTTGATAATCGGTAGTGGACCTGCCGGCTATACGGCAGCCATTTATGCTTCGCGCGCGAATTTGGCGCCGGTGCTCATTGAAGGTCCCCAACTTGGCGGACAACTGACGACCACTACCGAAGTGGAGAATTTTCCGGGCTATCCGGATGGTGTAGAACCCTTCACGATGATGGACGACATGCGTCGGCAAGCCGAGCGTTTCGGTACGACCTTCGTCTCCGGCATCGTGACCAAAGTAGACTTCTCGACATCCCCGAAGAAAGTGATCGTCGAAGACGATATCGAGTACGAAGCCGATGCAGTCATCGTGGCTACCGGTGCGTCTGCCAAATACCTCGGCATTGAGTCCGAGCGTACCTATCGCGGCCGCGGCGTGAGTGCCTGTGCGACCTGCGACGGGTTCTTCTATCGCAAGAAGACCGTAGCGGTCGTCGGCGGCGGTGACACGGCCTGCGAAGAAGCCAACTACCTGGCTGGGCTTTGTGAGAAGGTCTATATGATTGTACGCAAGCCGTATTTGCGCGCTTCGGAGATCATGCAGCAGCGCGTACTCAACAACCCGAAGATTGAGGTGCTCTTCGAGCACAACACGCTGCAACTGACGGGCGAAGGCAAAGTGCAGGGCGCAGACCTCGTTTACCGCAAAGGCGAACCAGACGAAGAACTCCGTCATATCGCTATCGACGGCTTCTTCCTCGCTATCGGACATCATCCCAATACTGAGTTGTTCAAGGATTTCCTCCATCGCGATGCCGAAGGCTATATCCTCGTCGAGGGCGACAGTCCGCGAACGAACGTCCCGGGCGTCTTTGCTGCCGGTGACTGCGCCGACCCCCATTACCGCCAGGCTATCGTAGCAGCAGGTTCCGGCGCGAAAGCTGCTATCGAAGCAGACAAGTATATTAAGAGCTTATAAACAAAACAAAAATCAATATTAATTCTAACAAACAATCTAATCTATGTGGTTAAAAGATTCATCTATCGGCCGTAAATTCGTTATGGCTTTGAGTGGAGCAGCATTGGTGTTTTTCCTGCTGTTTCACGGTTGCATGAACCTTGCGCTGGTGTTCAGCGAAGAGGCGTACAACGCTATTTGCCGTTTCCTCGGTGCTAACTGGTACGCAGTAATCGGTTCGCTCGGTATTG
>JAFSQV010000099.1 GCA_017446455.1 Paludibacteraceae bacterium | reverse complement strand
CTTTGCGCTTGAACGACCTATTCCGTAGATATAAGTCAGACTGACTTCGCCACATTTGTTTTGCGGTATATCTACACCGACAATTCTTATAGCCATAATTTAATACTAAGGATAAATTTGTTAAAAAATAATTGTTTTTTGAAGTTGTTGATTCGAATTAAAGATTGCGCTTATCCTTGACGCATCTTCATTTTCGGATCCTTCTTGTTGATTACATACAAGTGCCCTTTGCGACGTACGATTTTGCAGTCTGCATTGCGCTTCTTGATTGATGCTCTTACTTTCATAATTAGTAAAAGTGTTTTTTAGTTAGTTTTCAAATCGACCGTGTTTACAAGTAAAGAAAAATACGTAACCTTCGAGCCCTATGGCTCTTGTATCTCCGTCTTCTTGTCAGTTAGTAAGCAAGCTTACCACAGCCAATAATCCGTATCTACTTATTGACCGCCTTTATGGCGTTCAATGGTCACTCACAAAAATTGCTTTGCACAAAAATATCAAAAATGCCATTCGGTCAGTAATAATACCAGCTGCATAGATTTTCGGTATTTTCATTTATTTTTGTAAGGCGGGCGTACGACTCTCTTGAGAGTTGGACGTAATGATTAGCGGGTATTGGGCGCTGGGAGCTCGCTCACAAGAGGCCAATAGACGATAAGCATTAGACTACTTCAGTAGGCGTACCGCCGCATTTTTCTTTTCAATAAAACAAAGATCAACTTACAATAATGTTACTTGTAGCGGAAGGAGATACGTCCTTTCGTGAGGTCGTACGGACTCATCTCGACTTTTACGCGGTCCCCGGCGAGGATCTTGATGTAATGCATACGCATCTTACCGGAGATGTGCGCGATGATGAGCGGTCCGTTCTCGAGTTGCACGCGGAACATAGCGTTGGACAATGCCTCAGTTACCGTTCCGTCTACTTCGATGCTGTCTTGTTTTGCCATAACTCAAAGGGTACTTTAAAATTCCACGTTATTAAAACAGGATTTTATTTCCCAAATTTGCTTAAGTGGTTTACTATTGGTTAATTAGATGAACTTGTCTCCCAAAACCTGTTGGATGTAGTCAAAGGTGGACAGGATGTCTGCTTTGCCGTTGCGTACGCACACCGATAACTCATAGTGCGCAGCGGGCTTGTGGTCGATGGTGCGGGCGGTCCATCCGTCGTCCTCGATGAGGACGTTACGTCGTCCGAGGGTGATCATCGGCTCGATAGCGAGCGTCATACCCGATTTGAGGACGATGCCGTTGCCGCGGCGGCCATAGTTACAAACCTCCGGATCCTCGTGCATCTCGCGGCCTATACCGTGTCCCACGAACTCGCGCACTACGCCGTAGCCTGCGCGCTCGCAGTGGTTCTGGATGGCGAACGAGACATCACCGAGGCGACGGCCCGTGACGGCTTGCTCCACACCGAGGTAAAGCGCCTCTTTGGTCGTCCGAAGGAGTTTCATCACTTCGGGACTCACCTCCCCCACCGGGAAGGTATAGGCGCTGTCGGAGTGCCAGCCGTTGAGTTCGATGGACGAGTCGATGGAGATGATGTCTCCGTCTTTGAGCACGACCTTGTCGGACGGGATGCCGTGTACGACCACTTCGTTAACCGAAGTACAGAGGGTCGCGGGGTAGTCCTCATAGCCCAGACAAGCGGGTCGGCCGCCGTTGTCCATGATGAACTCGTAAGCAATCTTATCCAGCTGGGCGGTAGTAACACCCGGCTTGATAGCCTTTGCCACTTCGGCATAGGTCTTACCAAGCAGGATGTTGCTTGCCCGCATGAGCTCTACTTCTTCGTCAGTCTTGAGAAAAATCATCTTAATTTACCATTTGTTCATTTACCATGTACCATTTATTTGGTCATTTGGCAATTTAGCCATTTGGCAAAAACCGGCGATTAGTAAGCCATAGCACCGGAGCGGCCTTTGATACGCATGCCGGACTCGAAGAATCCGTCATAGTGACGCATCAAGAGGTGACTCTCGATCTGCTGCAGAGTATCCAATATAACACCTACCATGATGAGGAGCGATGTACCGCCGAAGAACTGCGCGAAGCCCATCGTTACTCCGAAGAGGCGCGCGAACGCCGGAAGGATAGCGATAAGGGCGAGCAGGATCGACCCCGGCAGGGTGATGCGGCTCATAATGGTATCGATATACTCAGCCGTCTTCTTACCCGGTTTCACACCCGGAATGAATCCGTTGTTCAGCTTCAGGTTCTCTGCCATCTGAACCGGATTGATGATGATCGCGGTGTAGAAATAGGTGAAGGCGATGATGAGCAGTGCGAATACGAAGTTATACCAGAAGCCGTTGTTATCCATGAAGGCTTGAACGAAGGCGTTGGCCTCGGAAGCCCGGAAGCCGACGATAGCGATAGGGATAAACATGATAGCTTGCGCAAAGATGATCGGCATCACGTTCGCAGCATTCACCTTCAACGGGATATACTGACGCACACCGCCATATTGCTTGTTACCCTGGATACGCTTTGCATATTGCACCGGAATACGGCGTGTTCCCTGAACCAGCATGATTGCGAACGCAAACACGAGGAGGAGCACGACGATCTCAGCTACGAACACCATCAGACCACCGCCGCCGTTCTCGTTGAGACGGCTGGAGAACTCCTGGATGAAAGCTCCCGGGAGACGCGCGATGATACCGATCAAGATGATGAAGGAAATACCGTTTCCTACACCGCGGTCGGTGATGCGCTCACCCAGCCACATGACGAACATAGAGCCCGCCGTGAGGAGGATAGTGGATGAGATAGTGAACCAGTTGAACCCGATAGCCAGCGGTTGACCTGCCTGCGCCATCTGCACGGAGAGGTTAACGAGATAACTCGGACCTTGGAAGAGCAGGATAGCGACAGTCAGATAACGCGTGATCTGGTTCATCTTCTGACGTCCGGACTCACCTTCTTTCTGCATCT